>NZ_LR812090.1:3122598-3482163 GCF_903772925.1 Alteromonas macleodii | reverse complement strand
CATCAGTTTGGAACGTACGGCTAAAGCCTAGGTCTGATGGGTCTGCGCGAGACATACCGCGATAGATACCTGCACGTAGCAAAATGTCGTCGCTATAATCCATTACAAAGTTAGCGCTAGGCAGTACTTCAGTGTAGCTACCACCACCTTCGATACGCTCAACCACTGAATCATCTTCAACAAGTGTTAGTGTACCCAGTTCACCTTCAATAACTTCAAATGAATTTCTGAAGCCAATTGAAGTAACTTCAGTGTTTACAACACGAACACCAAAGTTACCGCGAATGAATTTACCCCACATTTCTGTGTCGTAGTTTGCCATCAAATAACCGGCATAAGTGCGCTCAGTGACATCTATTGTTCCCGAGTTTTCATATTCCAGCTCAGGGTAAGCGAAATCATCGCCGTTAGATGCAGCTACGGCACGGGCGAAGCAGTTGTTGTCATACGTTGCCCACGAAGAACCAGTACCGCTATCTACAATATTACCGTCTCCATCAACATGAGTGATGATGTCACCGTCTGACACAGAAGATAAGAAGTCACTTTCTGGGAAGTCAATTTGACAGCCTTGCATAAGTGCAATTGCCTGAGCGATTTCTTCTTCGTCAGATGAGCCTTCAGTAGGAGAGAACGTCCATTCAGTTCTAGAACCATTGCCTTGAGACCCGCCTAGTTGAACGAATGTCATTTCAGACGCACGTAAGCCACCTTCGATGCTTACGAAAACGTCATGGTCAAGAATGTAGCTGAAATCTACTTTAGCCGACTTAACTTCGTTTTCGCGCGTATTTTCTCTATCAGCACGTGTACGTAAGCTATCGTAAAAGTTTGTGATATCAGTCACATCAAAGTTCTGTACCGTGAAATGAGGAATGTCATCACCCATATCCCACGAGAAGAATTGTCTGTCTTCGGTGCGGGCACGGTTTGAAATTTGTAGTTCTTCACGCTCGGTTTTTGAGTAGGCAAGGTCGAAGCTTAACGTTAATGCATCAGTGGCAAAGTGTTCAACATTGATACCAAAACCGTGGTAAGTCTCGTCACGCGAGAACTGTTCACCAGAGCTTTCAATACGATCTTGGCCTTCCCAGTGTAGAATGCCGCCCACATCATTGGTTACCAACGTAGGACCGGTCAAACCAGGTATCGCACGCTTTTGTAGAAAGATTAAGTCGTGTCTTGCTTCTTGCTGCAAGCGATTTGAGTACTGGAAGTCAGTGTTAATATCCCAGGCGTCATTAGGCTGAAACTGTAGCGCTAAGAAGAATGCATCACGCTCATCAGATGTTTCGTTTTGACGATAGCTACGAGAGCTACCTGTCCACGCATAGGGTGAACCTGCACTAATTGCCTCACCAGTTTCTGGGTCGATTTCTGTGTTGTAGCCTTGGTTAGAGCTACCGCTAACCTGGTCTTCACAGTCGCCAGCGCTGCTGCGGAAAAAGCCTTCATTAGTGTTGGTAGGATCGTTCAAACACGCCCATAGTGAAGAGCCCGTTGGGCTAGAGCTTCTGTACTCGGCTTCAGGTTGAGTTATATCCTGGCGCTGAGCACCGATAGAGATACCTAACGCAGAGCCGTTATTGAACTCGAACTGGTCAACATAGCTTATCGTTCCACGATAGCCTAAGTCACTGTGAAGTGAGTTATCTACATTGCCTTCGTCAGGGTTATAGTTGCCTTTAACTTCACCCTGAATACGCTGTTTGCCGTAATCAAGAGGGGCTACAGTTTCAAGGGCGATAACACCAGCCACACCACCTTCAATCATAGAGGCGTCTTGGGTTTTATAAATAGCAATTTTCTTAACCAGTTCGCTTGGGAACTGTGAGAAGTTAACCGAACGGTCACCGCTACCATTAGTCGCTTCACGGCCGTTAATATGCGTCGCACTTAAGAACGGACCTAGACCACGAATAGTGATTTCTGTAGCACCACCATTTTCACGGTGTGATGCTGCGCCCGTAATGGATTCTAGTGCTTCACCAATAGAAAGCGCTGGCAGATCACCAATGTCTTCGGCCGATAAGCCGTCAACAACAGTAGTCGATTCGCGCTTGATTGAAATTTGGTCCTGTATTGTACGACGTGAGCCAACAACGTCGATAACTTCTACGTCCTCCGCCGCGGTCTGCTCTTGCGTTTCTTGCGCTTGTACTGAAAAAGCGGCAGTGCTGGCTACACCAGCGATGAATGCGGCTCTTACCCAACGCGCAGTTGGGTTTAGGGTAAAGGGTGTGCTTCTTTTCAACGACATTACAATTTCTCCGTTGTGTTATCGATGCACTAACGCCCCGAAGGGCGCAGTGACTTAATGTGTAGGGTATTCGTGTTTTATGTATTAATTATCTGCTGTCCATGTAGAGCCAGCACCTACATCAGTAGACTGAATGTAGTAAAGCCCTTTAGCTCCAGCGACTGCTTGTGCACCGTTCGGGTCGGTTTCAATTAGACCGTTGGTAGCGGTAACAAACTCTGGCACTTCCTTGCCATTGTCTGCGGGGTTTTGGTCAATAGCGCCGTCGGTATCAAATTCGCCGTTGCCGTTAAGGTTGCGAATGTCTACCCAAGACTCATCTTCAACATCGCCCGATGCATAGCTATCGGTAAAGCCGAAGTTGTTAGAAAGAAGTGATTCTTCGTGATTGATAAGGTCACAGTCATACTCGAAAGCGTGGTCACTACTAATCGCTTCAGAATCAAATGCGAGCCCAAGCGTGCTCTCTTTATCTGCTTCGTTAAAGCCATTTGCAATTGCATTAGCATCGAAGTCGATTACAAAGAAGTTTTTGGTTAAGCCATAAAGAATTGGCGCGTTATCCGCTGTTAACTCATCGCAATCACCCACTGGTGCTCTACTGCCAATTTCTGTGCTGAACACGATGGGTTGAAGTGAGTTAAGTACTGTATTGTTAGTAACGGTTAGCGTTAGGTCACCGCTGCCGTCTAGCACAGCTTGGTTACCTGCGTTAGGTACACCGCCGTCTGCTTGCGAAAATGGGTTAGCAGTAAATACTAAGCCGCCAGCTTCTTTATTGCCTGAACGAATACCTGCAATGTAGTTATTGGTTACCGTATGTCCGAGCGGTGTCATCAATACACCACTTGGGCGGTCGTCTGAACCAGAAATATCGGTGGTTCTAATAATGATGTTGTCAGCAACCGTGTTAAACCCACCGTCTTCTAAGGAAATACCGCCATTAGCATCAATGATAGTATTGCCCTGAATGGTTGCGCCTGAAGTTTGAACGCGCATTAGGCGACGGCCTGAAGTGAAGTTATCAATACGGTTGTACTGAACAACGAAGTTTGCGTCTTCTGCCGCATCTGCCCCCGTAGTGCTTCCAACGTTAAGAAGCAGCAGACTTGATTGGTTGAAGTTCGGGTTAACCGCATTTTCGAATAAATTGTACTGGATAGTATGGTTTAGACCCGAAGAAGAGAGCTTGATTACTGAACCTTTAACCGCGTTGTTTCTATTGCGGAAGGTATTACGCTCAATCATTGCGCCTTCACCATTAACAACAAGCCAATGATGAGTTTCTTCATTCAATGTGGCCTGGTCACCATCCATTGTGTTTTCAGCAAAGGTGAAGTTATCGCCTTCTGAATAAATAACTGCGGCTGCTTCGCTTTCACAGTAAGAGTCTAATGCTGTATCAATGCTTTCAAAACGCATGCCTTTTATCGCAGCACCATCTACCGTGCTCGCAATATTCACACATGCTTCACCAGAAATGACCGGGGTTTCGCCTTCCACGGCAGTCATGGTTACAGCACTGGTTAACAAAATTGGTGCTAAGTCAGCATAAACGTTGGTGTTTAGACCTAAGACATCGCCGTTGGCAAGGCCGCTATTGAGGGCACTTTCAAGACCGGCTTTATCGTTAACTACGGTAGTGTAAACAATGGTATCTACCGCATCTGATGCTGAACCTTCAAAACCATCGTTGTCCGTATACGAGGCTTCTACAGAAATGATTGCGCCAGCGTTAGCACTTGGTGTGAAAGTGCTGCTGTTGCTATCAGCAATGGCTACGCCATCAGCAAACCATGTATATTCAACGTTCGCTTCGTCAAACCCATTGTTGTCTGTCAGTGTTGCCGTTAAAACACCGTCTACCAAATAAGGGACGGTACCTGTTATCTCAATTGAGCCAGCCTCATCTACGGCTTGCTCGTTAACCGGTATAGTAGGTTCAGAAGTGATAACTTCTTCAAAACCGTTATCATCGGTATAAGATGCTTCGACAGTGATCACTTGACCAACAAGACTTGCGTCAACGACGTAACTGCTTTGAGTAGCTCCTGAGATCGCAGCGTCATCGCCATACCATTGGTATGCCACTTCGCCGGTAGCGCCATCTTCATCGCTAATTTCTGTAGAAAGAGTGTTGCCAACAGTAGGCGTGCCTACAATAGCGATTGCACCTTCTGAATTTACGCGACCTACAGGGTCTGTTGGTTCAGACATAGGCGCTTCATCAAAGCCGCGGTTATCAGTAAAAGCCGCTGATACGGTAATAACCTTACCAAACTCATTTTCTGTAAGCGTAATTGTAGATGTAACTTCATTTTCAATAGCAACATCATCTGCATACCACGTGTAGACAATGCTCTCTGCTTCTACACCGTTTTCATCTGAAACAGTGGCAGTAAGCATGCCGCCTACTACAACATCGCCAGAGATGGCGATACTCGACTCAAACGCTATTGCCATTACATCACTTGTTGGTTCACTTACGTGAGATTCGTTAATACCACCATCGTCAGTGTAAGAGCCTTGCACCGTTATAGCCGAACCAATTTGATCGTCAGTAAGAGTAAAACTTGCACCGCTTGCGTCAGCAATAAGTTGATTATCAGCGTACCAAAAGTAGTTTACGTCTGATGAAATACCATCTGGGTCGCTGACTGAGGCAGTTAGCGTTTCGCCAGAAGTTGGCGTACCAGATAGCGTGATACTACCTAGGGTATTAGGGTTGTTATCAGAATCTACATCACATCCCGTAATGGCTGCGGCTATGGCGCAAAGTGCAAATGCTTTAATCTTCATGATGGCATCGTGCTCCAAGTTTAATTATAGGGTGGTAAAGTTTTTTATTGTGTTTTGGTGTTACCAATATGTGTATTTGTTTTTACCAAATTGGTAATAAGGCTAATAAAAACACAATTTATTAACATTTGCTAGCAAATTTACTAAATTTCTTAAAAATTAAGACGTTTAGAATAAGCTCGATAAAAGGGATTAGCGGAATTGGTCAGATAGGTCTGGGGTCAGTGTACTTTTTAGGCCCGAAGTCAGTGCACTTTTCACTGTGACAACCAGATGAGTTTTAGGTTAGGGGGCTGGTTACAGGCACTAGTTAGTTACGTTTAAGTTATGGGTACAAAATGCGCTACCAGACACCTAATAATTCTGATAGCGCATCAATTTACTAACGCTTAGGCTTAAGCATTTCTATTTTGGGGATAAGAAGCCAAATGGCTGCAATTGCAATGATAGCTAACGACGCTCCGATGACGAAAGCAGGCGTATAATTACCATCTGCAGTAAGCCATGGAACTAACGATGTTAAGCCCACCGCACCCAACTTCGCCGCCATACCTGAAAAACCAGATAGCGTACCCACGGCTTTTTTACCAAACAAATCACTCGGAAGGGTTTGAACGTTACCTATTGCTGTTTGGAAACCGAACAGGATAACCGCCATAATAAGCACCGCTACCGTTGGCGCGCCAGGGTCTGACATTGCGATAAGAGCAGGAAGCATTATTAGACAACCCAAGGTGATAACTAGCTTCCTTGTCTTATTCGGCGTCCAGCCAGCCGCTATACGATTTTGCGCCAACAAACCGCCGAACCATGCGCCAAGCATTGCGCCCACATAGGGCACCCAGCCGTATATACCTATCTCGGTAACGTTCATGCCATACACTTCGTTAAGGTAGATAGGGATCCAGAATACAAATAACCACCAAATAGGGTCGATTGCCGCCGAAGCGATAATTACGCCCCAACTTTCTTTACGAGAAAGCAGTTCACCTGTTGAAGGGCTGTATTCCTCCATTTCCTTGGCATTGCCATTTTCATCTTTATCTTCGCTCATAGTGCGCTGACCAGAAAGAATATAGTGCTTTTCTTCCTCGGTAATCCATGCGTGCATCGCTGGTGGAGCTTTAACTATAATAACCCAAGGCAATAGCCATAAAAGACCGATGGCACCTACGATAATAAATACCGCCTGCCAGCTAAAATGCAGAGTTAAAAAGCCAATAATTGGAAAGGCTATGATGCCACCAATAGCAGCGCCAGAGTTAAAGATGCCTTGGGCTAGCGCACGCTCTTTCGTAGGAAACCATTCGGCGTTACCTTTGGTTGCACCAGGCCAGTTTCCAGCTTCAGCAATACCTAAAATCGATCTAAAGATGCTGAAGCTCAACATGCCTTGCGCAAATGCATGGGCAATAGTGGCGAGTGACCAAACACCGATAGAAAGAACGAAGCCAATTCGCGTTCCAATCCAGTCGAAAATCTTACCGAAAATCGCCTGACCAAACGCGTAAGAGAAAACAAACACGATGGAGATATTAGCGTAAATCTGTTTCCTTTCTAACGCTGATTCATCGGGAAACAAGTCTTCTACAATAGCAGGCCATAATACGCTTAAAGCTTGTCTATCGATATAATTTATAATTGTTGCGAGAGCAATAAGTGTAATTACCCACCAACGTAGACCTTGAATTTTCACGGCATCACTTCTCTTTTAGGTTGTGTATAGTTTCGCCAGAGCGTTCGTTTACTACTTATCTAATTTGACAAAATAGTCGTAGATTTCAGGTACGTTGCCGTTACCCAAGCCGGCGTCAAAGGCTGCTTGTAAATTAGCTGATGAACCTTCAGCAATTTTCGACTCAGTACCTAAGTCTTCTACCATCTTCAAGAAATAGCCTAAATCCTTGTTGGCGTTAGCGATAGAAAAGCCTAAGTCACTATTATTATCCACTGCATAGTTTTTGCAGAACTGCATAAATGGTGAGTTAGATGGACCTGCAGACATAATGTCGAAAAGCTGTTGGCGGTCAACGCCAGCGCGCTCTGCTACAGCAAAAGCTTGTGACATGGCACATACGGTGGTCATACCCATGAAGTTATTAATCAGTTTGGTAGTGTGACCTGCACCAAGTTGACCAAGGTAAAAGACATTTTCACCTTGTTCATCAAGAACAGGTTTCACTTTTTCAAAAGTTTCTTTGTCGCCGGATGCCATAATATTGAGCAAGCCATCTTTCGCATGTGCAGGTGTTCGGCCTAGTGGTGCATCTACCATGCCTACGCCTTTGGCTGCTAAGTCTGCGCCAATTTTTCGTGTTGAAGAAGGAATAGAGGTTCCAAAATCAATAACCACGGCACCTTCTTTTAGCCCTGCCATAATGCCGTCTTCAGCGTACATTACCGATTCGACAATATTCGATGTCGTTAAGCAAAGCATAACGATATCCGCGCTTTCAGCTAATTCCTTACCTGTTTTTGCAACCTTTGCGCCGCGTTCTGTGCACTTAGCCACTGCATCAGGGTTTAAATCCATAACTGTGGTTGGAAAGCCTTTGTTTAAAAGGTTTTCAACCATGTTGCCGCCCATTAGACCAAGTCCGATGAAACCAATTGATGGTTTAGACATTATCTTTTCCTCATAAGTAAAAATTCGAAGGTTAGATACAACCTCGTCACCTTTGGTATCACCTAGTCATAAACAGATTATTGCCGAAAAGACGGCACTTACTGATTGAGAGACTATTGTTATTACCAATTTAATGTTTAAACCCTATTTCTATCTTGCCAATTTGTCAACCAATATCGAGTTCGAGGTCATTATTTTGTAAAAAAATTGTAGGTGTGAAAGCGCGTCTGTTTGCTAGTTACGTTGATTTATAATTTTTTTATACCTCTAACTTATTAATACAATTAGATTTTAATTCTCCTGACTAAGCTTTAGATGCGAAAAGGAAAGGCGTTTATTTTGTTTCTTTTGTAAACAATTCTTTTTAGTGTGGCTCAATGCGTGTTGTTTTATTGGTCAAGTCAATTCCCTTTCAGCTGCAATTTAGGCGGTTAAGAGGGAACGGTGGTCTCCACCATAGTTACAGTGACCGCGGATTAAGGTAAGCTATAGCTCATAAAACGCAGTCGTATTGCTAATAAAAGGTACGATTAGGCTTAATTGCACTGGCATTATTGCGTGAAGGACACGAAGTAACGCGACGTTTTAAAAGCCAGAAGTGTTAACAGATAATAGAGAATGCTTATGTCTCAACAGATAGTGATTAGCGGTGTGGGTGTTTGGCACCCAAAAGATAGTATTACCAATGAAGAGCTAGTAGAAAGCTATAACGCATACGCCGACGCGTTTAACGCTGAAAACAAAACTAAAATTGAAGCAGGTGAGCTAGCCGCTGTGCCTTACTCAAGTGCAGAGTTTATTGAAAAGGCGTCGGGAATTAAAAGTCGCTATATTTATCAAAAAGAGGGCGCGCTAGATATCACTCGCATGAAGCCAAAAATTGCGCCGCGAGCGGATGATGAACTTTCTCATCAGGCAGAAATTGCCGTTGAAGCAGCTAAGCTAGCTATGGCTTCTGCGAACGTGAGTGCTGACGAAATTGATGCCGTTATTGTATCGTGTGCTTACACACAACGCGCTTATCCCGCTATCGCTATTGAAGTGCAAGAAGCACTGAATATCGAGGGCTTTGGCTTTGATATGTTAGTCGCCTGCTCAGCAGCAACTTTCGGCATGCATCGCGCTTATGAGATGCTAAGCGCTAGAAATGCTACTCGCGTACTCGTTATCAACCCTGAGTTAGTTTCTCCTCAAATTAACTACGCAGACCGAGACAGCCACTTCATCTTTGGTGATGTAGCAACAGCGACTGTGTTAGAACTTGCTGAAACGGCTAAAAGCGAACACGTTTATGACGTGCTTAGCACTAAGGCAGTGACGAAGTATTCAAATAATATTCGTTCGAATTTTGGTTATATGACCCGTGCAGAAGATGTCGACCCTTACGGCCCTGACAAACTTTTCCACCAAGCTGGGCGCAAAGTATTTAAAGAGGTATGCCCAATGGCTGCGGCTCATATAGAAGCGCACTTAGCAAGTCATGACATCTCACCAGAAGGCGTGAAGCGTTGGTGGCTACATCAGGCTAATATTAATATGAATACTTTGATTTGTAAGCGCTTATTGGGGCGCGATGCGGACAGAACAGAAGCGCCTATCGTACTCGATGAATACGCAAACACTGCTTCTGCAGGTTCTGTCATTGCTTTTGGTTTGAATCATGAAGACTTAGTCTCTGGCGATATCGGTGTGCTTTGCTCTTTCGGAGCGGGCTATTCAATAGGTTCCTTGGTAATTCAAAAACGATAAAGGTTTAAGCGGTAAAAACTCAAAGCGCAGGCTTGGCCTGCGCATCATAAAGGGCGTAAGTTAAATATTTATTTTGTGAGCCCGTTTTACCAACTCGTTGCTTTATCTAATGCGGCAATAGGACCAAGTTAACAGCATAAATGCGGCTCTTGCTCCTATGTAGCAGTAATACAAAAAACGAGATGGAATTTTGCAGCATCTAACATGGTCGATATATATCGAGTATTATCAATGTAATGATCTGCTAGTATGCAGATTTATGCCTTCTAATAATGATAATAAAGGTGAGATAAAAGGATGATTTCAGATGTAGGCTACGGGCTAAATAGTCTCGCGCACCTAGCCCTTTTATTGTTGTTGCTAACAGTAAGAAAGCCAGGAGTTGCCAAGCACCTGCTTGTCGTTGCGACCGCTGCCACTTTTTTATGGTCAACAAGTTTAATTACCTCGCTGTTCGGCCCCATCTCCCTAAGCTGGCTGTTAAGCGTTGACGTTGTAAAGCAATTGGCTTGGCTTCTGTTTTTGTCCGCTTGTATTCAAACTAACTTCAGTAATATTGCAGCTGTATTAAAGCGTCCTATTACGCTGATTATCGTCGCTCCCGCGCTAATCGCGCTTCTTGCACCTTATTTGTTGGCAATTAATCCTGCGTGGAGTTTTCTTGTTTTAATCGTACTTTCTTTAGAAGTCCTTGTACTTTTAGAGGTTGTCTATCGGCAAGCAGGAAGAGAGCAGTGGGCCTTCAAACCGCTTATTATCTATCTTGGCGCAACAAATTTGTTCGAATTTGTAACCTACGCTAACGCGACTATGGTTAACCAAGTGGAAATTGGTTATATCGCTGCAAGGGGGTATATTTACTTTCTGCTTATGCCTTTACTCGTGATATCAATTCGCCGTATCCATCACTGGGGAATAGATATATTTATATCCCGCGATGTAGTTTTACATAGTTCATTATTGCTTGTAGCGGGCGGTTACTTATTTGTAATGGCTGTGGTCGGCTATGCCATCAACTATGTCGGGGGTAACTGGGGCGCTACCGTACAAATTATCCTCGTAGTGATGTCATTCGCGTTGTTAGCCACCGTATTTTTATCGAATGCTTTTCGTACTAAGATAAAAGTTTTTATTACGAAGCATTTCTTCGCCAATCAGTTCGACTATCGCGTTGAATGGGTGAAATTAACCCAGTGGCTAACTAGGGCCGGGGACTCGTCATCAGATGTTTATCACGCTGGACTAACGGGCATGCTAAACGCTATTCAGTATGAATCGGGCCTGCTCTTTAAGGTGAACGCAAATGGTTATGAACGTGTGGCTGAGGCATCCCCTATTACAGATATATCAAGCGAAGCGAAAGGCAGTGCCACCTACGCCACATTAGAAACTTTAGCGCAATACAGTGATAAAAATGGTTGGATTATTGATACGGATGCCTATCTAGTTAAGCCCTTTGATTACGAAGGGTTAAAGCTGGACCGCAATGCTTTAAAAGAGTGGGGATACCAGCTCTTTGTACCTTTCTTGAAAGACGGAGGGCTATGGGGGTTTGCCTTAGTTGCGCCCGGGGACAAGGAAAAAATTAGTCTCAATTGGGAAGTTAAAGACTATCTTACTGCGGTTTCTGAGCAAGTGGGCACTTATATGCAGCACCATGAGGCGGCACAAGTAGTGGCTGAAAACGCCCAGTTTGCTGCGTTTAACAGAATGTCTGCCTTTGTACTACATGATCTAAAAAATGTGCTTGCCCAAGTGGACCTTATTTTGGCAAACGCGCAACAACATAAGCACAACCCCGAGTTTATCGACGATACATTCGAAACTTTAGAACATACAAAAGCTAGAATGGAGAAAATGCTAAAGCAACTCACAGACAAAAAGGCGGTACAAGAAGGGGTTGACGCTGAGCTTTTACTCTCGGAAGTTGCTAAGGATGTGGTAAGTAGTCGTTGTTCAGGTTTAAGCCCTATACCGAAAGTGCATGTGCTTAAAGAAACGGCTGTTATGATTGATAAAGAAAAAGTAGCCAATGTCTTTTACCATTTAATCAGTAACGCGCAACAAGCAACAGGCGATGACGGTGAGGTTGATGTGGTGATAACTGCAAATTCCGACAGCGATACCCAGCTTGTCATGATAGAAGATACCGGCGTGGGGATGGAAAAAAGCTTTATTGAAGAACGTTTATTTAAACCCTTTGATACCACAAAAGGGAATGCAGGTATGGGGATAGGTGCTTACGATGCAAAAACCTATATCGAGTCTATCGGTGGTAAACTAACGGTCCAAAGTGAACCGGGACGCGGTAGCTGTTTTACACTGCATTTTCCGATAGGATAGAACAAATAACTAGAAAGTGGATCCGTACGCGACAAAAATCCACATTCCTTGGATGGATGAAGTAGATTAATAGGATGATGAAATGACCGATACCATTTTGGTAGTAGATGATGATTTAGGCATTCAAAAGCAGCTTAAATGGAGCCTTACGGATTACAATGTTGTTTTTGCTGACGATCATACTTCTGCCATTGCGCAGCTGCGTCGTTTTGAACCTAAAGTTGTTACGCTAGATTTAGGGCTTCCACCAGACCCTGCCAATGCTTCTGAGGGCTTACGAATTCTTCACGACATCATTAAGCTGGCGCCAAGAACAAAAGTCATCGTGGTCACGGGTAACAGTGATAAGCAAAACGCGCTTAAAGCAATTGACTTCGGGGCGTACGATTTTTATCAAAAGCCTATCGACTCAGACACTATTAAATTATTGGTCAATCGCGCGTTAAACCTGTCGAAATTAGAACACGAGAACAGTATTTTAGCGCGTACTCGTTCAGGTATGTCGAGGATAGTTGGCAATAGTGAAGCTATTCAAAAAGTGGTTCGTCGCGCCGAAAAAATTGCTAATACCGATATCAGCACGCTTTTGCTTGGTGAAAGTGGTACTGGTAAAGAAGTGTTTGCACGCAGCATTCATGAACATAGCCCTAGAAAAGATAAACCCTTTGTGGCGATTAACTGTGCATCGATACCCGAAAACTTACTAGAAAGTGAGTTGTTTGGGTATGAAAAAGGAGCATTTACAGGCGCTAATAAAACCACAGTAGGTAAGATTGAAACGGCACAGGGCGGTACGCTATTTTTAGATGAAATTGGCGATATGCCTATTGGTTTGCAAGCTAAGATGCTGCGTTTCTTGCAAGAAAGAGTGATTGAGCGGGTTGGTGGACGCAATGAAATTCCGGTAGATATACGCGTAATCTGTGCGACTCACCGAGATTTACAAGCCATGGTCGCGCAAGAAACCTTTAGAGAAGATCTATATTATCGAGTGGGCGAAATGCCCATTATGATCCCGCCGCTGCGGGAGAGGGATCAAGATATTATTCTGCTCGCTCGTACCTTTTTAAATATTTATCGTGAAGAGTTTAAAGCCAAAGCCAAGAGTTTTTCAGAAACGGCAGTCAATGCCATGTTAGCTCACAAATGGCCGGGCAACATTCGTGAGATGCAAAACAAGCTTAAGTCTGCGGTGATCATGGCTGAAGGGACGGTAATACAGCCTGATGATCTGGGGTTAATGCCAGTAGATGCCCATGATGAGCCTGAAACATTAAACTTGCGTGAAGTACGAGAAATAGCAGAAAGTCGCGCCATACGACGAGCATATCAAAAAGCGGACAAAAACATGTCGAAAACTGCCGAACTGCTTGGTGTTACCCGACCAACACTTTATTCGTTAATTGATAAGTACCACATGGAAGATATTAAAAACAGTGACTAAAACGTTGTCATCATAGCTTTAGGTACTAACGCGAAAAGGGTGAGATGCTTCTCACCTTTTTTAATGGCGTCATTGAACAAGGGATAGGCTTTGCTATATCGCTTGTTTTTATTTAACTGAGTTCAACTAAACACGACCGCTCTATAAGATAAATTGGCGGTGAGGCTCAGCTAAAGCGTCGTGACCGCTAAACGCAACATCAAGTAGCACTTTATTTGGGCTCACCTCTATACATATTACGCTTCCACACACGTTACATACATGGTGCGTTTCACCGTTTGCTTGATGTAACTCGGCTAACGCGGAAGGCGCGCAGTCAATGACAAGCCTTTCTTTTTCAACTGCCATACGCAGTTTACTGGTGTCTGTCTGAGTGAGTGTTTCATCGTCGGCTTCGAACTCATCAATATGTTCAATTTCATATTGAATGGCTTGGCAGCTGCAACTTCCTCTATACATATCTCATTTCCTCTACTGCTATTTATCGAGGGTATCTGGCCATTGAATACTGGCTACGTTATTAAAAGACGTGGCAACTCTAGAACCAGGAAAATCGAACTTAGTATCTAACAAAGTTGGGTGCGCTCTCGGTGTTTCAAGAGTTTCTATAACTCCCACCCAGCCGTTTCTACCGGACAGTTTTGTTGCGTACAGCGCATAATCTACAACGGCAAAAGTGCGCTTCCATGCGGTATCAAAATCATCTTCTTTATCTGGAGGAAGAAGTGAGAAGCCAATGCTACAGGTAATGTAGATAGGCTCTTCTAGGCCGATATCAAAAGAGGTACGAGCCACCATTTCCCGACAACGCTCAGCCAGTTCTGGTAATTCTTCTCTGTTTGATTGTCGACACACTACTAAGAACTCTTCGCCGCCCCAACGAATAATCAGGTCGGTTTGCCGGAATACCTCTTTTAGAACACCGGCAAATGCCGATAACACTTTGTCTCCTGCTATATGCCCATAGTCATCGTTAATTCGCTTGAAGTGATCAATATCAATCAGAAGGCAAAGTAAGTCTTGTTTAGACTTATTATTATTTGGGTTTTGCTTTGCTGAAAATTGACTGCGCCTAATTTCGCCAGGAAGCTGAGACTCTAGATAGTGCCTGTTGTACAAGCCGGTTAATGGGTCGCGTAAGCTTACTTCCTCTAGGGTTTTGTAAGCGCGTTCTAGTTCTTGGTTTTTCTCTTGTAGCGTTAGTGTTTGCTGTCTAACCTCGCGACGCAGAATAATAGTTTGTTGACGCTGTTTATAACGACTCCAAACTAAAAATGTGAGCAATAGTGCAGCTAGAGATACACTCCAAAATAAGGTGGTTTGTAAGTTTTCACGCTCAGCTTGAGCAAGTACAAGTTGCTTCGACTCTTCCAGCTTTTCTAGCGTACGGGACTGACGCACAAGCTCAATTTCGGCCTGAAGCCCCTCAATGGCTGATTTGTTTTCTGAGTCGAGCAAAACTTCGCGCAACTGTTGAATGACAGATTGCACATCCAAGGCTTTTTTAAACTCACCTAAAGATACAAAAGCACTAAGCTGCAGTGAAAGGAAGCTCAACTGCCCGCGAATATCTCTGTTTTTACGCGCATCAATAGTACCAGTTCTCGCTTCTGTAAGTGCCAGTTCGAAATCTTGTTCTTTCATGTAGGCTTGGGCCAGGGCGAGACGGCCTTCTTTCATCAATTTTGTCTGCCCCGATGAACTTGCGAACTGCATGGCTTCTTGCAGAAGTGCTCTACCTTTAGCAACCTCGCCACTTTCAACGAAGGCTTTACCCATTAGCATCTTTGCTTGTGCAATGGCACCGACGTCGTTAGTTGAAAGCAGAAGAGTAAGGCCCTCATTTATGGTTTGTATGGCTTGCTTGATGGCGCCAGACTTTAGTGACAGCTCGCCCATACGTGTCTTTATTGAACCGAGAAGTTTAGGCGTCCCTGTGCTTTGAATACTATCAAATGCATCTTGGTAGTAGGTGTGGGCCAACGTGGACTGATTAAGTAAACTATAAATTTCGCCAATGCGAAGAAGGGAAAGGCTCATTTCGTTAGCCATGTTATTTTCCCGAAAGTAACGTAGCGCGTTTTTCAGTGGCTCTAACGCCGCTTCTATTTCGCCTTGTTCTTGTTGGATTATACCTAGCTCAAGATTTAAACGGGCTTTTAAAAGATCATCGCGCTCAATTTGTGCGATAGACATTGCGCGTCTGACATAGGTTACGGCATTCGTATAATTAGACAGGTGCCGCTCGGAGGTGGCGAGTTGTAGGAGCGTTACTCCCATTTGATTGAGGCGACCTTCAAGGGTATAACGCTCTAACGCAGCATTAAAAATGGCTTTTGCTACTTCAAAGCGAGAAGCGTCTTGCAGTAGCTGACCCAGTGATGAAAAGGTATCAGCAGGCATTTCCTGTTGTTGCAACGCTTGTTCTAATAGCAAAAGTGCTGTGCTGTCCGCTTCGGCATATTTTTTAGTGTTAAGCAGGTTTTCAATCTGCCTGACTTCTGTATGAAACAGTTCGAACGCTTTTACTGACTTGCTTGATGTAAGATATACAGCAATCATCAGGGCACACACCAGCACGCGCGCTGTGTTTAATCCTCCACGGCCCATTCTATTGTATCTCCTATACGCTGTCAGAATACGCTAAATACTAAGTATCTCAATAGGCCTTCGGCCTAGCAACTTTATTATTTTGAAGTATAAAACGAATCTTATACGTATTTGGATTTATACTTTAGTTTTAATTTTGCTATTTTCTTCAATCCACTCGCGAATAAGCGCTGACTTTGCTTTTCCTGTTCTATGGGCAATATCTGCAAGCTTTTCAATACACTGCGGCGTTAAGGTAAAGGTAGCGTGACGCATACCTTCCGTTTTCGCCGGTTTTCTTATTGGTGCAACGTTCTGGTTGTTTACGGTTTTAACGCAACCTTTTCTTCCTTGTTCTTCTTGTTTATCAACTTTGCCTTGCGCATAAAGCAGCGCATCATCGATAAAATCCTCTATCGAACGAAGATTGGGTTTAGCTAACGGCTTCGACTTTTTGAGGTTGAGCAAACTCATAAGCATCCTCCAATTTGCCAGCTAATAGCTCTTCAAACAGCGTTCTTATTTCCGTAGCGGCTTTGCCTTCAGGTTCACTCTCAATCACCGATTGTCCTGACTCTTCAGAGTCGTCATACATGTTTCTACTGAAAGTGACAGCGTTCAAAACAGGGATGCCGAATGAACGACACACTTCTTTTGCCTCTAAAATGCGGTTAGCTAGGCTAGGAAGAGAAGGGCATTGTGTAATGACAAATGCCGCGTTCATTTTTGGGTTGACCATTTTACAAGTCGACAATATATCTTCCATATGAGGCACGGTTTTAAGGTCACGACGCTTAGGTCTAAGTGGAATCAGTATGTGATCAGCAACCGCCATTGATGAGCGCAAGGCTAGGTTGTCTTGACCACCACAATCGATCACTACGTAATCGTAATACTGTCGTAGACTGAGTAATTCGTTACGTATTTTGCCGTATAATTGAACACAGTTAATTTCAGCAAGACGAGGGTTTGCTTTTCGCTCTTGGATCCAGTCTGAAGTCGTTCGCTGCGGGTCACAGTCCACCATCAATACCTTGGCACCTTTTTCAGTGCGAAGATACACTGCAATGTTTTGTGCCAAGCAGCTTTTTCCGCTACCGCCTTTTTCTCCACCAACTAAAATAATCATGGTGATAACCCTCGAATATCGCTTACGTTAAAATGTTGAGCGTTGCGGGAGCCGTCATTGATAACATGACTCTCCCAAACCTCGACTAAAAGCATAGGCAGGCTAGAAGCGAGCTTCAGCATCAAAATCAATATTAACGAATGTAAGATAATACCTATTGATTTGTGACTGGACTCATTCTAGTCTTCTACTCTTAAATGAAAATTTACAGTAGAAATTACCGATAAGAGGTTGTTATGTCAGAAAGTCGCTTCACTTCCAAAGAAGGCCAACAAGTACCAAGTGTATCGTTTCCATGTCGGGAGGGTGATGCATGGGTGACGAAAACGACAGATGAATTATTTTCTGGCAAAAACGTGGTGGTATTTTCCTTACCTGGTGCATTTACACCCACGTGCTCCTCTACTCACTTACCACGTTATAACGCCTTAGCGAAAAAATTTGCAAAACACGGTATTGATGACATTGTTTGTGTATCGGTGAACGATACTTTCGTGATGAACGCATGGGCAGCAGATCAGGAAGCCGCGAACATTACGGTTATTCCCGACGGAAATGGTGAATTCACCGACGGCATGGGTATGCTAGTAGATAAAGCGGAGCTAGGCTTTGGAAAAAGAAGCTGGCGTTACTCTATGCTTGTGAAAGATGGCGTTGTGGACAAGATGTTTATCGAACCAGATGTTCCTGGAGACCCCTTTGAGGTGTCGGATGCAGATACCATGCTGGCTTACATTGCGCCAGAGGAGCAAACTAACGCACCTGTTTCTATTATCACAAAACCGGGTTGTCCTTTCTGTGCTAAAGCGAAAAAACTGCTTGATGAAAAAGGCTACGAGTACGAAGAAATCGTGTTGGGCAAAGATGCCTCTCTAACCAGCTTAACGGCAATTAGCGGTCGTGAAACCGTGCCGCAAGTTTTCATTGGCGGTAAGCACATCGGTGGTTCTGACGACCTAGAGGTTTACTTTAGCTAACGTTATATACGTATTAATCGTCACAAGAAACGGGAGCATGGTAAACTGCTCCCGTTTTTTATTAATTATCCGTAGCGGAGAATAATGGTGTCATCGAAGTTTTTTGTAAAAATGCTTGTAGGTATTGTTGCGCTTTTAGGTGCAAATATGGCTATAGCCGCTAATTTATCTATACCCGATACTAGCGAAATGAAAAGCAGAAGTTTTTCAGATCTTCAAAATCAGTTCAAAGCATTTTACGAAAAAGAGTGGGGCCAAACCGAGCCGTGCAGAGAGACTGCACTTAACCGCTTTTCTGTTTGCAGCAATGTATTACGTAATGAAGGCAACTCACCTTTTATGCTGACCAACAAATCAAGCAGCAAGGTGGCAGTGCTTATCCACGGCTTAAGCGATTCGCCTTTCTTCATGCGTGAGATCGCCAACATCTTATTTGAGCAGGGTTTTACTGTAGTCGTGCCGCTTTTACCCGGGCATGGTAAACGCGATGCCAATGACGATATGTCTGACTGGGATTTAGCAGAGCGCTGGCAGTCACACGTGGATGAAGTCATTAAATTGGCTGATAGCATGGGGGATACTTTGCTTGTAGGCGGCTTCTCTACAGGTGGCGCACTGGCGGTTGAACATTATTTAGATAATGCCAATAACGAACTAAATAATATCAATGGTCTTATGTTATTTTCTGGCGCGCTGGCGCTGTCTGATAACGCTGAAAGTATGTCTCGAATTTGGGGTATTAAACTTTTAGCACGAGTGATTGATGGAAGTTATCAAACCCATGGCCCTAACCCTTACAAATATCCTAATGTAGCGGGTTTAGCAGGGTTAGAATTGATGGATTTAATAAACACCATTCGCGACAAAGTCGAAGAAGGGCAGCAAATTGAAGTGCCATTATTTGCCGCTCATTCTCAAGCTGATGTAACTACGCCAATTCGCGGCATAGAGCAGTTAATGGACGCAAGTAAAGGTCCGAATACCTTTTTCGTTATCGATGAATCGTACGGGTTGTGCCACGCAGATTTAGTCGTGAATACAAGCTTGCTTAATAAAATGAATTTCAACGCAAGCATGGTTAACCAGCAGGAAGAATGTGCAGTACCTAAGGTAAACCCGCTGTTCTCGACTATGGGCCTGATGTTGCGTGATTATTTGTCGCAGTTTGAATAAGTTACTGGGGCCTGTTGGCCTTTGATGTACAACAAAGATCAACAGGCCCTGGCTTAGCGACATTAACCGCTGGCTTTACTGGTCGGTGACATCACGCTATTATTTCGTTGCATAATAGACTGTAATTTTCTGAGTAGAGTCTTTGAGAAAGTTTCGGATTGGTTTAACGCTCAAAAGGTATAGGTCGGCGAATGCAAGTTCGTGGGTTCTTACCTTGTTTTTAATGATGGCACTTGTGTCGTCAGGCGGCGCTGTGTCTATTGAACATTCATACGAACATGACCATTCAATGGCGGCGATGACGCCGCAGTCGGATGCTGCTCATGTTAACCATCAGGTTCAAACCCCTGAGTCTGCTAATACACATTGTCAGCATCAAGAATTGTCTTCACCACAGGCGAATTTAAGTGCTAAAAACAGCATGAGCAAGCCCGCCCAATTCAACAGCGTCCCGGTCAGCGATGCAGGCGTGAATAGCGTGAAAGCATTACAGATGAGCGACATGTCTTGCTGCAAGGATGAATGTAAATGCCCAGCCGATCACTGTTTTAACTTGAGCGCTAGTGCGCTAATTCAGCCTACCGTTGAAACTGAAATATCAGTAGCCAGAATGGCTGCCATTGCGCCTATTCTAGGGCAGAGTACACCTCCTCACTTCGGGCAGTTTCGCCCACCAAGATCACTTTTCACAGCATAGATCCATCTTGCGGATTTGTTTTGCCGCAGAGACGTTTTTGATTCAACGAGATGTCTTTTCGTTTTGAGATATCTCTGATCTTTTATCTATGTAACGCGTGGTAAGTGGTTTTGCTAATTCCCTTTGTCGAATTTAGCGAAAAGCATGCAACGTCACTACGCCTTACACCTGAAAAGTGATGTTATACATGAGTAACTATTCGGTATCTAAAAAAATGGGCACTGCCAAGCATAATAAAATAAGGGCCTCGTTCGCTGTAGTTTTTGTGCTTTCTTTATTTTTGATGGCTAATAAGCCTGTTGTGGCGCAGACCCTAAGCCTGGAGCAGGCGCTGCAGCTAGCTATTCAAAATGACCCTTTACTCAAAGGGAATGCGCATCGAAAGGATCGTTTTAATGCAGAAGCCGAGGCGTCATCATATTGGGCAAACCCGCAGGTTTCAGCGTCTGTACAAAACTTGCCTACCGACGGCTTCGCATTTGACCAAGAGCCTATGACGCAATTTAAAGTTGGTTTGAAGCAGCAGTTACCGCGAGGCGATGAAAATCTTTACAGCCAGCAAAAGTATCAGGTTATGGCTGATCAAATGTTGGTACAGAGCCAAGCAAGAAAGGCGTGGCTTAAACGTGAAGTTACCCTTACTTGGTTAGATTGGGTCTATGCAACACGTCGCATTGGATTATTGGACAAAGAGAAATCATTGCTTACACAGCTACTCGATTTTACTGACTCCAGATACAGTCAAGGCGTAGGTGCAGCGGCGCAGCAAGACATACTGCAAGTGCGTTTGGCATTATTGTCACTAGACGATAAATACGTGCAGGCCTATCAGCAAAAAAATGAAGCGAGATCGGCACTATCAAAATGGTTTGGTGCGCCACTAGATGACTCTGTAAGCGCACCGCTGGCTCAATCAACACAAGACGCCATTGAAGTCGATGCCATTTTAAATGACAGTAACCTAAGCCTTTCTTCGTTCTTAACGGTTATTAATAGCAGTGAGCCTTTTTCAATACTACAGCATCATCCTGAGGCTATGCTGCTTCAAATTCAGACCCAGATAGAAGCGCAAAATGTGAACATAGCGCGAGAGCAAACCAAGTCTCAGTGGGCATTTGAAGCAAGTTATGGATACAGACAAGACGCGCAAAATGGCGCAAGCCGAGCTGATATTGTGTCATTGGGTGTTCAAGTAGACCTTCCGTTTTTCAATAAATCTCGTCAAGACGCTTCAATAGCCGCAGCGGCTTCCAAAATGAGTGCGTCTGAAACGGACTTCCGCTTGAAAGTGAACGAGCTTGCCGCAAATGCAGAGGTGCTTAAATCACGTTTGTCAGCGCTAAGTGAGCGCAAAGCGCTTTATGAAACGGCGTTAATTGGTGAAACACAGCAACTTTCTGAAGCTGAACTGACAGCTTACACCACAGACACTGGTGATATTAGTGATGTTGTCAATGCCAACCTCAAGAAAGTACAGGTGCAGGATGATTTACTCAAAATAGACATCGAGCGCGCCAGAACACTGGCGTCACTTGCTTATTTGTACTTGCCCACTCTCGCCCATTTTTCGAATAAAGAGTAGTTAATATGACATCTTCAACTCACCCTACTCCAAATACAAAAAGCACGTTAATAAGGGGCTTGCTAATAGGTCTGCTATTTGGCGGTCTGTTAGCGTTCGGCTTGGCCTCACTATTGTTGTCTGATTCATCAAAACACGGAAATGGTGAAAGTGCCCACAGCGGAGTAAACACCCACAGCGGAGTCAGTGCCCACAGCGATAAAAGTGCCCACAGCGACGAAACTGATAATAAAGCCCCTTTATATTGGGTAGCGCCTATGGATGACAGCTATCGCCGTGACAAACCGGGAAAGTCACCGATGGGAATGGATTTGGTGCCGGTATACGCCACTGAGGAAGCAAAATTAGCGCAAAGCAATGAACGTACGCCTGGTACCTTAATGATTCCGCCAAATGTACAGCACAATATAGGGGTTAAAGTCGCGCCCGTTACCATTGGAACACTTCAACAGACCGTAACGGCGGTGGGTAACGTTGCCTACGATGAAGATAGTATTGTGCACATCCACCCTAGAGTATCAGGTTGGGTCGACAGGCTTTTCATTAAATCTCAAGGTGAGCAAGTTGAAAAAGAACAGGCACTTTATACCCTATACTCGCCAGAATTAGTTAGCGCACAAGAAGAATACGTTTTAGCCCTTAAGCGAGGTGACGCACGTTTAATTGATGGCGCAGCCGAGCGCCTAAGAACTCTGGGGCTATCAAAGAGCGTTATTGAAGCATTGCAAAAAACTAGACGAGTAACACAAACCGTCACATTTAACGCGCCGCAAAGCGGTGTAGTAGAAGCGCTGAATATTCGGGAGGGGTTTTACGTTCAGCCCGGGACAACCTTGATGAGCATCGCACAGCTAGATACGGTGTGGGTGATTGCTGAGGTACCTGAAAAATACGCGCAAATCATAGCGCCTCATAATAGCGCTGTGGTTACCCTTGACGAAATGGACCATGGGTCCGATGCTAAATGGGAAAGCCACGTAGAGTATATTTATCCGTCTTTGTCAGAAACAACGCGAACCCTGAAAGTACGCATACCGCTAAACAATAACAATCACACGTTAAAGCCCAATATGTTTGCCCACGTTGGAATAAAGCCTACTCAACGTAAAACGGCGTTACTGGTTCCTCGTAGTGCCGTCATTCGCACGGCTGAAGGCGCAAAAGTGGTACTCAGTGATGGCGATGGCAATTTTAAGTCAGTACGCGTAAGACTGGGGCAAAGCGATAGTACACATTTTGAAGTCGTCGAAGGCTTGTTGCCAGAGGATGATGTGGTGGTATCAGCACAATTTCTGATTGATTCAGAGTCGTCGAAAAGCAGTGACTTTAAGCGAATGAAAGCGCCCGATCACCAGGCCACGACAACAGGTACTATTGAGGCAATTGAATTGCCAGCTGACACCGAAACGAATGGCGCTTCGAATAACGCAAAGTTAGTGATTGCTCGCGGGCCGATTGAAAAATGGGGACGGGGACCTGCGACAATGTCATTTGCGGTATCAAAGCATATTGACTTATCTCAGTTTAGTGAAGGTGACAACATCATGTTCACCTTTGTGACTGGCGAAGAGTTCACGGTTATTAATATGCGTACACATAGTGAACATGCAATGGACAAGGGCATGGTGCATGACTCAGGTCACAGCAATCATAAACATGATGCAGGCAACCTGAAGGGCAATGGAGAGCAAAGCGATGCTCACGAGTCATCGGTTCATAAGTCAATGGCTCATAAGTCAATGGTTCACAAGTCGGCAGAACAAAAATCGATAAATCATAAGGAGCATATGCACCATGATTGAATCGGTAATTCGCTGGTCGGTTAACAATAGAATACTGGTATTGCTGAGCGCTATTATGCTCAGTATTGCGGGTGTCTGGGCGGTGAAAAACACCCCCGTTGATGCTATCCCTGATTTATCTGATGTCCAAGTTATAGTGAAAGTAAACTATCCCGGTCAGTCGCCGCAAGTGGTGGAAGATCAGGTGACGTTTCCTCTCACCTCTGCGCTAATGTCAGTGCCTGGCGCACAGACGGTGCGAGGGTATTCATTCTTCGGCGATGCCTACGTATATATAATCTTTGATGACGATACAGACATGTACTGGGCTCGAAGCCGTGTTCTGGAATACCTAAGCCAGGCGTCTTCGCAACTTCCAGAAGGCGTGACACCTCAGCTAGGTCCAGATGCGACAGGGGTAGGTTGGGTTTACATTTATGCGTTGGAAAACGATGCTAGTCAGCTAAATGCGCTGGATGCGGGTGAATTAAGGGCGTTGCAAGACTGGTTCTTAAAGTTTGAGCTTCAGTCAGTTGAAGGCGTATCTGAAGTGGCGTCTGTTGGAGGGATGGTTAAACAATACCAAGTTATTGTCGACCCTGAAAAATTACGTGCCTATAACATTCAGCCATCCATGATAGACATTGCCCTTAAACGGGGTAACCGCGCGTCAGGCGCTTCGGTTATTGAAATGGCCGAGGCAGAGTACATGGTTAGCGCGCAAAGCTACATTCAGGGCATTGATGACATACTGGCGTTGCCCACAGGTGTTATCAAAGACGGCGTTAGCATAACGATTAACGATGTAGCTCAAGTGGTAGAAAGCCCGTTGATGCGCCGCGGTATTGCTGAACTAAACGGGAATGGCGAAACCGTGGGTGGCATTATAGTGATGCGCTATGGCGAAAACGCAAAAGCCACTATCGATGCGGTTAAAACTAAGCTGGATTCATTAAAAGCGAGCTTGCCGGAAGGGGTGAATATCGTTCCCGTGTACGATCGCTCCACCCTTATTGATAAGTCCGTCGATACCCTCACCAATAAGTTGGTGGAGGAATTGCTGGTTGTTGGTTTGGTATGCGCTATCTTCTTGTTTCACATACGTTCATCTATGGTTGCGCTAATCAGTTTGCCTATTGGTATTCTCGCCGCCTTTATCGTAATGAAGCTGCAGGGACTTAATGCCAACATCATGTCTTTAGGTGGCATTGCTATCGCTATCGGTGCAATGGTGGATGGCGCTATTGTTGTTGTTGAAAATTTACACAAGCACATTCATCAGCATGCTGTTTCATCAAGTCAGGGAGCTTTAGTGAGTCAAAGGGGGACAGGGAGCGCCCAGTCGCGAACATCTATACCAGCCTCTGCGCCAACATTTGCAAAGCTTTCGGCAGCCAAACGTTGGGAACTGGTGATTAAGTCGACCACAGAAGTTGGCCCAGCTTTATTCTTTGCGCTGCTAATTATAACCGTATCCTTTATTCCTGTTTTTGCGTTAGAAGCACAAGAAGGGCGTCTTTTTGCGCCTCTTGCCTTTACCAAAACCTATGCCATGGCAGCAGCTGCTGCGCTGGCTATTACCTTGGTTCCTGTGCTGGCGGGCTACTTCGTACAGGGTAAAATACGCTCTGAAGCCCAGAACCCGGTAAATCGAGCTCTAGAGCGTGTGTACCAACCATTGCTGACGCGGTTGCTTAACTACCCACGGACCACCTTGGTAGGGGTATTTTGCTTGTTGCTTTCCATGTACTGGCCGTTAAGCCAACTAGGTAGTGAATTTATGCCAGAACTGGACGAAGGCGATTTGATGTATATGCCTACAACCTATCCAGGTATTTCGGTGGGTAAAGCCAGAGAGCTTTTACAGCAGACGGATAAGCTTATTGCAACCTTGCCCGAGGTTGAAACGGTATTCGGGAAAATTGGACGCGCAGATACGGCCACAGACCCTGCTCCATTGACGATGATTGAAACCTTCATCCAGCTTAAACCTAAAGCGCAGTGGAGGGAGGGCAAGACCACTGAAAAGCTCAAAGAAGAGCTTAACGCCCTGGTACAGTTCCCTGGGCTGACCAATGCGTGGGTAATGCCAATTAAAACCCGTATCGACATGTTGGCAACCGGGATAAAAACCCCTGTTGGGATCAAGATTGCGGGGCCTGACCTAGCAGGCATTGAAGCCATCGGAAAGGATATAGAGACACTGCTTAAAGACCTGCCCAACACAGCATCAGTTTACGCTGAGCGGGTAGTAGGTGGCCGTTATGTTTATATCGATATCGACAGGCAGTTGGCGGCGCGTTATGGCATGACGATAGACGATGTTCACAGTATTCTAGCGTCGGCGGTGGGCGGCAAAGTGGTTACACAATCAGTGGAAGGGCGTGAGCGTTTTCCTATTGCCATGCGTTTTTTACAGCACTACCGCGATACCCCTGAATCTTTAGCATCTATGCCGTTCGTCACGCCAAGCGGTGTTCACATTACCCTTGGCGATGTCGCCACCGTGCGTATTGACGACGGGCCGGCCGGAATTAAAAGCGAAAATGCCCGATTAAACGGATGGGTATACATTGATATCTCGTCAGACTCAGCCACGGGTATTGATTTAGGGGGTTATGTAGATAGCGCGAAACGCTATTTGTCAGAGCACCTTGATTTACCCACTGGCTACTCCATCACGTGGGCAGGGCAGTTTGCTTATCTGGAGCGCGCAAAAGCAAAGCTGTCGGTAGTTATACCGTTGACCTTAGCCATTATCTGTCTCTTACTTTATCTAGCGTTTAAACGCCTTCGTGATGTAGCACTCATACTTGCTTCTTTGCCTTTGGCATTGGTGGGCAGTGTGTGGCTGCTTTACTTTCTCGACTTCAATTTATCAGTTGCGGTAGGGGTTGGGTTTATTGCTCTTGCCGGTGTAGCAGTGGAAATAGGCGTTATCATGTTGGTGTATTTAAACCAATATGTATCAGAAGCACTTACTAAGCACGCAACAGAAAGTGACAACTCCAAAAAAGATGAGCTTGTTAAAACGGCTATTGTCCATGCTGCATCGGCAAGGCTTCGCCCTGTTATGATGACATCGCTTTCTATTATTGTGGGCTTGCTGCCTGTGCTTTATGCCACTGGAACTGGTAGTGAGGTGATGCAGCGAATTGCGGCGCCTATGGTAGGCGGTATGGCGAGTGCACTGGTATTAACGCTGTTGGTATTGCCAAGCGCGTTTTACTTAATTGTGTCACGCAAAAAATAATAGAATTGAAAGTGTAGTAGAGTAGAAAAAGAATAGGGAAGCGATAACACGCTTCCCTACGCTTCGTTTTTAAAGCGTTGCGCGACTAGTGCGCTGCCGCCTGATCTTCCGCATAACCTTCTGCATAGTCTTCCACTTGTTGCCAAACGCGTAAAAGGTTACCACTTAGTATCTTTTCAATATCGGTACGGCTATAGCCTCTATCGAGCAACCCTTGCACTAAGTTTGGAAAGCTCGCCACGTCTTTAAGCCCAATGGGTAGTGAGTCACCTACGCCGTCGTAGTCTGAACCAATACCCACATGGTCAACACCAATTAGCTTTACCACGTGGTCAATGTGGTCAAGCACTTCGTCTAGCGTTGAATAAGGGTAAGGTACTTTTTCTCGGTAGCTTTCTTCAAAGTTCTCTAGCTTAGGGCTGTCTTCGCCTTCTTTTTCAATCAGCGCTTTGCGAGCGGCGGTAAGACCGCGGCGCCATTTGCCTGCTTCTTTAGAGACAAAGCTAGAACCAAAGTTAATCATGATCACACCGCCATTTTCACCGAGCTTTTTGATCATCTCGTCGTCCATGTTGCGTTCAAAGCCAGGTGTAAAACGGCGCAGTGAAGAGTGCGATGCAATGACCGGCACTTTCGTTAATTCAATTACCTGGTAAAAGGCATCATCGGACACATGAGAAATATCTAGCATGATGCCAATGTTGTTCATCTCGCCCACTAAGTCTTTGCCAAACGGGCTTAAGCCTTTCCATTTTCTACGCAGATCGTACGAAGAGTCAGAGATGTGATTAGCCTGGCTGTGAGCAAGGGTAATATAACGGATCCCACGCTCGTAAAAAGCCGCTAAATTTGCCAAATCCCCTTGAATAGGCGAACCATTTTCCATCCCCATAGGCAATGAAATAAGCCCCTTTTCAAATTGGGCTCTTACCTCAGAAGGACTCTTAGCAATGGCAAATTTATCCGGTGCGCGGGCAACAATGGCTTCCACCGAGTCAATGAGTTCATGAGCAAGTTGGGTTGATTCAGGCGAATTATCTAAACTAGCAGGCACGTAAATACTCATAAAAGGGGCGTTCAGGCCGCCAGATACTGCGCGAGGATAATCAAAGTCTCCACCGTCAGTGGCTTTGGTAACATCTACCCATTTTTCCTTAACGCGATAAGGAACATCAATATGGCCATCTACAATTATGGTTTCTTGTGCAATCTTTATAGCTTTTTCAGATGCTGAATAAGTAGAGGTCTCAGCAAGTACAGAGTGTGAAGCAAAAAGCGCAGAGATAAGTAATGCGCAAGATGAGATTGGGAAGCGCCCCTTCATAGAAAATCCTTATTTTGTTTTTTTATCGCTTAGGTCAACAACCGCTAACTTAATAGCAATACGAGACTAAAGGATAATGCGCACTGCGACAATAGGCTTTTACTTGCTATGCATTTACCCCAGATTGCTCTCGCTAAGCCCTAAATTAGTCGATATTGCTCATTTTTAGAGCGTTTGTGCTTGTTTACTTCAAGTTTACATTGCAATAAAAATTTAAAACTTGTTATGGTGAAGACTGCGTGACTTCATTGCGCGAATACGGGATACTCCCAAGCGCTCCGCTTATTATCGATGTCAAATATGCATCAGCGCGGCCGACGTAATTTTTTAGTGGCACCCGCTCTTCTCACATAATTAAGCCGGGGCCACAGCTAACAAGTATGAGAAATAAATATGGCTATTAATTTTGTACCGCTAGATAAAGAAAAGCATAAAGACCTAAAGGTTGCGGTAAACACATCTTTCAGCTTTGCGAAAAACACACACCTTGCAGCAGCAACTATCCGTGAATTTGCACAACTGGCTGCAACAATGCCGCTAGTGTTCATTGAAGACACTACGTCTAAGCGCCACCATGTTGTGACTATGCTTGGTATGGAGCAAGGTCAAAACCTTTTCCTAACTGGCGATAGCTGGAAAGGTCCTCACGTTCCAATGAACATCCTTCGCTATCCGTTTGACGTACGTCCAGACGGCGACAAGCTTGGCGTTTACATTGACGAAAACTCTGACCTTATTTCTGATGAAGGCCAAGCTCTATTCACTGAAGCTGGTGAAGCAAGCGAGTTCCTTGATAGCCGTCAGAAGTTCCTAGCAGACCTAGCGAATAGCGAAATGCTAACACAGCGTTTTGTAGCGAAAGTTGTTGAGCTAGACCTACTTGATCCAATTCAAATTCGCCTTACTTACCAAGACGGTAAGCAGCGCAATGTTACAGGCATGATGAGCATTAACGAGAAGAAACTTCTTGAGCTACCTGAAGAGCAAGTACTTGAGCTACATAAACAAGGCTTCCTAGGTGCAATCTATGCGGTAATGATGTCGGTTGGTCAGCTTAATCGTCTTGTTGAGCTTTCAAACGATACAGACAACCCAATTCGCAACATGCAGCTTTCTGCTGTTAAAGCAGAAGAAGCAGCGCCAAGCGCGTAAACGCGCTTCAAACTCAAATGTAAAAACCCGCGATTTCGTCGCGGGTTTTTTTATGTCTAAACACTATGTTCAGATTTCGTCATGTTTCGTTCAGAATCCGTTAAGTTTTAATGTCTTATCTTATGCGTAGTGTTATTACACGTCGTTCCCAACACATTTTTTAAGGACAAAAGACATGAACATCAAATCTAATAAACTTTCAACAACGCTAACCTCACTTTCACTTATTACGGCTTCAGTATTTTCAGTCTCAGCGGCACATGCAGCTACACAAAACGAAGTACAAGTAACCGCGGTCGATCTTGAAGGGGTAGATGACAACCTCTACGGTGCTAGATATGTGCGCTACCTTGATGAGGTGAGTAGCAATAGCGGCGCTTACCTTATTAATCCTTATTTACAGCGCGTATCAAGTCTGTCTGGTGGGTACGCTAATTTAGACGGTATCGACGTGTTTAACTTAGGT
Source organism: Alteromonas macleodii (assembly GCF_903772925.1). Lineage (NCBI taxonomy): Bacteria > Pseudomonadati > Pseudomonadota > Gammaproteobacteria > Alteromonadales > Alteromonadaceae > Alteromonas > Alteromonas fortis. Next base: position 3,452,819 of record NZ_LR812090.1, on the reverse strand, counting down.
ACAACTTTCTATTTCGACGATACGTGGATGCTAGCCATCGAAGGCGCCCACAGTAAATTTGATGACGACTTTGGTGATGAAGATTACACCAATATCGATTTAAAAGTAGGGTTTAACTTATCACGCCAATGGCAAATAGGCGCAGGGGTAATTTATCAGCGCGCTAGCTACGATATTAATGACGGTACAGATAGCTACAGCGAAAGCGAGAATGAAACTTCACCTCTTGTCTTCACACGCTACACAACAGTAGGTAACGGGGGAACCGGTTGGGACTTCGCCGCCCAATACATTGCCGATGATGTTGATGTATTATCTGGAAGTGCGCGTTACTTCTTTAGCCCAGGCCTAAGTATTCAAGGCAGCTATAGCTACACCAATGCGCCAGACGGCTTTGACAACTTAAAAACTGTAGGGGTGGCTTTAGATTACTGGGTGAATGAGCACTTCTCAGTAGCAGCAAGCTATGAAACAGACATTGATAGCGATATCGAAAGCGACGTAGCATCGCTCACAGCTTCTTACCGTTTTTAAAGTAGTGTAGCCATCAACTATTGATAGCCAGTAATTATTAACAATGAACTATCAACTTCGGTTGGTAGTTCATTTTTTTTGCATTTATTCCTAGAGGTTGCTTTTATGTTAAGCAACGCATTCAATTTAGATAAAAACAGCCATTCATCGATAAATTTTAAGTTTAATTTTACCCACCTGAATATTTTTTAATCTTTTTTACGCGCCTAATCATACACTTCCTCAAAACACTGTATATCTAACCAGTTTTAACCCAGTGTTTATGCGGCTTTCACGCCTTTTTTCTACTTGACAGTGGGGATCATTGGTACCTAAACTGTATCTCAGTGGGTAAATGTGGCGAATTGTGGATCAAATCATCATCACTTTGCAGATTAGTACTCAAAAAACAAGAAAACCAAGAGCAAATAATAAAAGGCTAGGGGAATGTTCCGCGGCGCTAACGCAATCAATCTGGATACAAAAGGCAGACTGGCTATACCGACGAAGTATCGTCAGTCGCTGCTGGATGATTGTCAGGGACAACTGGTCTGCACAGTCGATACACAACAAAGTTGTTTGCTACTTTACCCACTTCCCGAATGGGAAGAGATCGAGCTAAAACTCTCTAAACTTTCAAGCATGATCCCAGCCGAGCGTCGCTTGCAGCGATTGCTACTAGGTTATGCTTCAGAAGGTGAGATGGATAAAAGCGGACGTATTCTTATTCCTACTCCACTGCGAAGTTTCGCAAAACTCTCAAAAGAAGTCATGTTAGTTGGTCAGTTAAACAAATTCGAAATTTGGGATGCCGATATCTGGGCACAACAAGTTGAAGCTGATATAGACACCGAACGCAAAGGCGAATTTGAACTTACCGAACGATTACAGGACTTTTCTCTATGACGCAGTCTAGCGAATTTAAACATATTTCAGTATTGCTTGACGAATGCATTGAAGCGCTGGCGATTAAACCTGACGGCATTTATATCGATGCTACGTTTGGACGTGGTGGGCATTCAGCACATATTTTAAAGGCTCTAGGTGAAACCGGGCGTCTTATCGCCTTTGACCGTGACCCACAAGCGATTAAAGCGGCTGAACGCTTTGCCGATGACAAGCGCTTTAGCATTATCCACTCACCGTTTGGAGATATGGCAGAAGAAATCGAAGCGCTAGGGTTAACTGGCAAGATTGACGGTGTGCTTATGGACTTAGGCGTATCTTCACCTCAACTTGACGATGCTGAACGGGGTTTTAGCTTCCTGCGCGACGGCCCGCTGGATATGCGCATGGACACGTCTCGCGGTCAAAGTGCTGCTGATTGGCTGGCTAGTGCAGAAGAGCAAGACATTACACAGGTCATTAAAGAGTTTGGCGAAGAAAAGTTCGGCAAGCGCATTGCTCACGCTATTGTTAACACACGTAAAGATACACCTATTACGCGTACTGCACAGCTTGCCAAAATCATCGATGAAGCCGTACCTGTAAAAGACAAATTCAAACACCCTGCAACCCGCGCATTCCAAGGTATCCGCATTTATATCAATGCTGAGTTAGAGCAACTTCGCGTGGGTCTTAAAGCTGCCACACAAGTGTTAGCAAAAGAAGGTCGATTAGCCGTTATTTCATTTCACTCGTTAGAAGACCGCTTAGTAAAGCGTTTTATTAAGGATCAAAGTAAAGGGAAAGTTGTACCGCACAATTTACCGATAACCCAAGCTGAAATAGATGCAGATAAAGTGCTTAAAGCGCTGGGTAAAGCAATAAAACCTTCAGAACAGGAGATTGCGAACAACGTTCGCTCCCGCAGTTCGGTATTACGTGTGGCAGAAAAGTTATGACCAAAGCCATACCAGACAAGGCCAGCACTAATTTCAAATTACTGCTCATTATTGTTTCAGATTTGACCCGCAACAAGTTGCGGGTTTTGTTGTATTTAATGGTTATCACAAGTGCTATGGCTGTGACCCTTAGTAGTCATCACAATAGGCAGCAAGTGATTGCCCTTGAAGACCTAATGCAAGAGAAAGACGAGCTTGATGTTGAGTGGCGTAACCTCGTGCTCGAACAACGGGCGTTAACTGAGCACAATCGCATAGAAAACCTGGTTGAAAAGCAGTTAGAAATGTACCGTGCCACGGCAGACGATGAAGTAGTGGTGAGGCTAAAATGAGTACATCTGCACTTTCTCGTAAGCGCAAAAAGACAGGCGCAAAACAAAATGTAACGCCAAGCCTGGTGCACTGGCGTTTTGTTGTTGTACTTGTGGTAATTATGCTGGTTTTCGGTGTGTTAGCCGCAAGGGCTGCTTACATTCAAGTTATTGAACCTGACGAATTGATTCAACAGGGTGACAACCGCACGCTTAGAACACGAGATATGCCGACCTATCGCGGGCTTATCACCGACAGAAACGGTGTTGAACTGGCGGTAAGCGTGCCAGTTCGCGCCATTTACGCAGACCCTAAGATTATTCATGAAAACAATGGCTTCGAGGAAGAACGCCGCTGGGAAGCGCTAGCGGATGTTCTGCGCCAAGACGTAAATGAACTGAAAGAAAAAGTGGCTAACCCCAAACGCCGTTTTGTTTATTTGCAGCGCCAGGTGTCGCCCGCCATGGCAGAATACGTTGATAAGCTTGATATCCCAGGTATCTATCTTCGTCGCGAAAGCCGACGCTACTATCCTACGGGTGAAGTTTCAGCGCAGTTAATTGGCGTTACCGATGTGGATGACACCGGTGTTGAAGGCTTAGAGCGCATGTATAACGAGTGGCTAACGGGCACCCCTGGCTCTCGTAAAATACGCCGCGATGCCAAAGGCCGCCAGGTTGAAATTTTAGAGACTAAGACGGGTGAAAAAGCAGGTGACCTGCAGCTGACAATCGACCAGCGTATTCAGGCTCTAGCCTACAAAGAAATTAAAGAAGCCATGATTTATTATCAATCAAGTTCGGCTTCAGCCATTGTTATTGATGTAAAAACCGGCGACGTATTGGCAATGGTTAATGCACCTTCCTTTAACCCGAACGACAGAAGCAAATTGTCTGCGCACAGAATGCGTAACCGTGTTATTACCGACGCATTTGAGCCGGGCTCAGCACTGAAGCCTCTGGCCGTGCTTACTGCATTAGAATTTGGTGAAGTTGAGCCTGAAGATTCAGTAAATACCCACCCGGGTTGGATGCGTTTGGGCGGCAGTTTAGTAAAAGACTCACGCAACTATGGCGAGCTAACGCTAGAAGAAATTATTCAGCATTCCTCGAACATGGGCACATCGAAACTGGCGTTGTCTGTTCCTAAACAGTTTTTGCTTGATACCTACTACAACATGGGCCTTATGAGTGATACTGGGCTTAACATGGCGGGCGAAAGCAGTGGTATTTTCCATGAGCGTAGCCGCTGGTCTGAATTTGAGTTAGCCACACTGTCATTTGGGTACGGCATTTCTGTGACTACAGCACAGCTAGGGCGTCTTTACGCAACGTTGGCAAACGGCGGTATAAAAACACCACTTAATATCATCAAGTCACCGGAACAACCGTCGTGGCAAGCTCAATCAGAGCGTGTGATCAGCGAAGAAAACGCAAAAGCCATTGTTCAAATGATGGAAAGCGTAACCCAGCGGGGCGGCACGGCAACCAAAGCTGCAGTTCCAGGTTATCGCGTAGCAGGTAAAACAGGGACAAGCCGCAAAGCGGTAGCTGGCGGGTACGGGGAAGAGTACGTGAACATTTTCGCCGGTATTGCACCAGTATCTGACCCAAGGCTAGTAACTATCGTGCTGATCAATGAACCCGGCGGCGATTTGTATCACGCAGGTGATACCGCAGCACCTGTATTTTCGTCAATTATGGGTGGTGCACTGCATATGCTTAACGTGACGCCAGATGACAAGCAGGTTACTTCAAGTCGCTTATTGATGGGAGGTCAAAGTGGTAGTTAGTGCCTTTATTCAAAGTATTAAAGCCTTGTTAGCAAAATTTGGAATAGATGCCCCCGATATTCGCATTGAAGGTTTGACGTTGGATAGCCGTGAAGTGAATACTCGCTTAGCGTTTGTTGCAGTTAAAGGGCATGAACGTGATGGTCGCGAATTTATACCGCAGGCAATAAGTTTAGGGGCCCGTGTAATTCTGGCGCAAACTGAAGACAGTAGTGCCCATGGTCAAATGGAAATGCGCGACCACAGCGTCATCATTTCGCTATATGAACTACCGCAAATGCTTTCTGCATTAGCTGCTGCATTTTATGACTACCCAGCCCAGAAAATGACCACGGTAGCGGTAACAGGAACAAACGGAAAAACCTCAACAGTTCAATTGCTTACCCAGTTGAAAGATGCTTTGGGCACACGTAGCGCAAGCATAGGAACCTTGGGGAGTAGTGTGTTTGAAGGCGACGAAACCCAGTGGTCTAACACGCCAGCGGCAAACACAACCCCCGATGCCATACGTATGCAATATTTATTGGCAGACTTTGTGCAAAGCGAAGTGCGCCATACGGCCTTTGAAGCAAGTTCTCACGCATTGGTTCAAGGACGTCTTGGTACAGTAAAAACCGATATCGCTGTTTTCACCAACCTTACTCGTGACCACTTAGATTATCACGGCACAATGGAAGACTATGGCAGAGCCAAGCGCTTGCTACTTCAACAGCCGGGTTTGAAAGTTGTAGTATTAAACGCTAACGACGATGAAAGTAAGAAGTGGGATGGTGCAGCAGATAAGACGATTACACGCGTCTGGACAGGTATAGATGAAAGTGGTCTGGATGGGAGCGGTGAAAGTGAGTTCTTACGCAAACATAACAATCCACAAAGTCGCCATTGTTTCGCCACAAATGCTTCTTATCATGCAGGTGGATGTAGCTTTGAGCTGATAAGTTCGTGGGGAAGCGCAGCTATTTCATTGCCACTATTTGGAAAGTTCAATATTAGCAACGTACTAAGTGCTATAGGTACTTTATTAGCTGAAGGTGAGCGTTTTGATGAAGTGGTTAATGCGGTTAATGCGCTAACGCCCGTGCCTGGCCGAATGGAAGTTTTCCCTGTAACGGGTGCGGCGAACCTAGTGGTGGACTACGCGCACACGCCAGATGCACTAGAAAAAGTGCTACTAAGCGCCAAATTCCATACAACGGGCAAAGTATGGTGTGTGTTTGGTTGTGGTGGCGACCGTGATAAAGGTAAGCGACCACTAATGGGCCAGGCTGCTGAGTCAGGCGCTGACGCTATTGTGATCACCACGGACAACAGCAGAAGCGAAAGCCCTGAGTCTATTGCTAAGGATATCATTGCGGGCTTAAAAAACTCTGAGCTGGCAGTGTCTATCCCCGATCGCGAGCAAGCTATTCGCCACTGCCTCGAGCATGGGCATGAAAGCGACATCATCATTGTGGCCGGAAAAGGCCATGAAGATTACCAAATTATCGGTGACAAAAAGACTAACTATAACGAACGTGCAGTTGTGGCGCGACTGCAACAGGAGTACAGCAAATGATAACAACAACGCTGTCATGGATAGCCGAAAAGGTTAACGGAAAATTATTAAAAGGTGCTGCTGACATTGAAGTGTCGGCGGTAAGTACCGATACCCGCACCCTTGAAGATGGTGCAGTGTATCTAGCCTTGAAAGGCCCGAATTTTAACGGCCACGACTTTATCTCAACGGCAGAAAAAGCCGGAGCAAGCGCGGTTATCGCCAGTGAAGACGTAGTGACCTCGTTACCTGTCATCATGGTTGAAGATACCAAAGAAGCGCTTGGTCTGTTAGGTGCTGCCGTAAAAGCTTATGTGGCGCCAAAGACGATTGCGATTACCGGAAGCAGCGGTAAAACCACCGTAAAGGAAATGTGTGCCGCTATTTTGGAGCGAAGAGGCAATGTATTAGCCACAAACGGTAACTTCAATAATGATATCGGTGTGCCGCTAACCCTTCTACGTCTTGAACCTCAGCATGAATACGCGGTAATGGAACTAGGCGCAAATCACATTGGTGAAATTGCCTATACCACGAATTTGGTTAAGCCAGATGTCGCCACTATCGTAAACGCCGCCGCTTCTCATCTAGAAGGCTTTGGAAGTTTGCTAGGTGTGGCGCGCGCCAAAAGTGAAATTTTTAAAGGCTTAGACAGTGACGGCGTGGCGGTAGTCAATGTTGATAGCCAGTTTTCTGAATTTTGGCAAGGCAAACTTAAACAGACCAAAACGCTAACGTTCTCGCCCCAGCAGAAAAACGATGCTGATTTTAGAGCAGAGGATATCACCATTGGATTAGATGGATGCGCCGCATTCCACTTGGTTTGCCCGCAAGGAGATATGTCTATTCAGCTTACTATTCCTGGCGTTCACAACGTGGGGAATGCCCTTGTCGCTGCGGCATTAACGCTACAAGTTGGCGCCACATTAGAAAATGTACGCGACGGCTTGTTAGCAATGCAACAGGTTAGTGGGCGTCTCAATGTGAAACAACTTACCGAACAGGTTCGCCTTTTAGATGATACCTACAACGCCAACGTGGCGTCTGTAAATGCAGCAATTGATACGCTAAGTAGCTTTTCAGGCATCCGCGTTCTTGTGCTGGGCGACATGAAAGAGCTGGGCGAAAAAGCGCGTTTTTACCACGAGCAAGTGGGGGAATACGCTAAACAAAAAGGAATTAATTACCTGTATACCATGGGTGTTTTGAGTCAATCAGCGAGTGCTGTATTTAATGAAAACGGTGGTCATTTCAGCGATGTTGAAAGTTTGTTGGCCGCAATGGAGAGTGATTTGTTAGTGCAGCAGCGCGATATTTCAATTTTAGTTAAAGGTTCACGCAGTTCAAAAATGGAACGCGTGGTAGAGGCGGTAGAGGCCTCTGCGCTGGGAAAGCACGATAGCCGTCGGGAGCGAATAGCATGTTAATTTGGCTAGCCGACTGGCTGACACAATTCGATTCAGGGTTTAACGTATTTTCATACCTTACCCTTCGCGCAATTTTAAGCACGCTGACTGCGTTACTTATTGCCATTCTTATTGGCCCTAAGATGATTCGTTATTTGCAGCGTATGCAAATTGGTCAAACTGTACGTGATGATGGCCCGCAAAGCCATTTATCAAAATCAGGCACACCCACTATGGGCGGGTTACTTATACTCGCAGCAATTGTGGTAAGCGGTCTGCTTTGGGCTGACCTGACTAACCGTTATGTATTGGTAACCTTAACCGTGGTTGTGGCCTACGGTATTATCGGATTTGTTGACGATTATAGAAAAGTAATCCGCAAAGACTCGAAAGGGCTTATTGCGCGCTGGAAGTATTTCTGGCAATCGGTAGTTGCATTAGGCGTTGCATTCTATTTATACAGCAGCGCAACAATAAGCGCTGAAACCTCACTACTGGTGCCTTTCTTCAAAGAAGTGTTCCCGCAGTTAGGTGCATTCTTCATCATTATTACCTACTTTGCCATTGTAGGTACAAGTAACGCGGTGAACCTTACCGATGGCCTGGATGGACTTGCCATTGTGCCCACTATTTTAGTGGCGGGCGCATTTGCCATTTTTGCCTATGTGACAGGTAATGCGAACTTTGCCGAATACCTGAATATTCCTCATATTCCACTCACCAGCGAACTGGTGATTGTGTGCACCGCCATGGTCGGGGCTGGCTTAGGCTTTTTATGGTTTAACACGTATCCGGCACAAGTATTTATGGGTGACGTTGGTTCATTAGCGTTAGGCGGCACATTAGGTGTGTTAGCTGTATTAGTGCGCCAAGAACTCGTGTTAATCATCATGGGTGGTGTTTTTGTTATGGAAACCCTGTCGGTCATCCTTCAGGTAGGCTCTTACAAATTGCGTGGCCAGCGTATTTTTCGTATGGCGCCTATTCACCATCACTATGAATTGAAGGGCTGGCCAGAGCCGCGCGTAATAGTGCGTTTTTGGATCATTTCAATCATTTTGGTGTTGGTGGGTCTTGCTACCCTCAAACTTAGATAAGCGGTAAAGAGATAAGCATTAATGTCGTATAACGTACGTGAGCATAGTTATGTAGTCGGTGGCCTAGGTGTTACAGGTCAGGCTTGCGTGCGCTTTTTGTTGCAACAAAAAGCAACGGTTAAAGCGTTTGATACACGTGCTAATTTTAATGCACCTACTGGTCTTGATGGTGATCTCGACTCTGGCATGCAAGCTTTTATGGCAGAGAAGGTCACTTGCAATGCACTAAGCGAAGATTACTTTGATGGTGTAGACACTTTGGTGTTAAGTCCGGGTCTTGCTTTGAATATTGAACAAGTGGTTTTAGCGCAAAAGTGTGGTGTTGAGGTGATCGGCGACGTGGAATTGTTCGCCCGTTTAAATGCATCCACGAGTAGTGCTACGCCAGCTAAGCGCGTAGTAGGTATAACCGGCTCTAACGGTAAAACCACGGTTACTTTATTAGTGAACCATCTGCTCAAAAACTGCGGCGTAAAAAGTATTGAAGCGGGTAACGTAGGTCGCCCTGTGCTTGAAGCGCTTCAAAGTGATGCAGACGTAGTGGTGATGGAGCTATCAAGTTTTCAACTTGAAACAACGTCTAGCCTGGTGCTTGAAGCTGCTACTGTGCTTAATATTTCCGATGACCACCTAGACCGTCACGGTACCCTTGAAGCCTATATCGATGCCAAGCATCGCATTTTTGATAATGCGAAATCTGCAGTTGTGTGGCGAGATGGCGAGTTTGTAGCACCTTACGAGCAGCTTATTACCGATGCTAAGGGGATTGCTGTATCAAATGCAGTATCTGATGGCGTATCTAATGCCGCGTCTAATGAAGAGTCGCTAGCGTCAATAAATATCATTGAATACGGACTGGGAGAGTCGACCAATGGGTTTGCGATTGCGGCTTTTGACGGTGACGGTAGTACGGTCAGTGATGAACAAAGACTACACATCACGTTTAACGGTGAAAAGCTTATTGCCCTTAGCGATATTCATTTAGCGGGCATGCATAATGTGCTTAACATCATGGCTGCATTAGGCATATGCCAACAGCTAGGTGTCTCGCCAGCGCTCGCGGTTAAACATCTACACAGTTTTAAATCTGCACCACATCGGTGTGTGGAAATAGCCCGTGTAAACGACATCCGCTATATCGACGACTCCAAAGCAACCAACATTGGCGCCACGGTTGCGGCCCTTGAAGGGTTAGCCCCGACTATACAGGGGAAGCTCATTCTTATTGCAGGTGGTGACGCTAAAGGTGCAGACATAGCCAGCCTGAATCCTTATCTAACTAAATATGTATCGCACGTGTTTGCTTTGGGCAAAGATGCACACCTGTTTGAAAAGAGTTTTGCGCATACAACGCGTGTGGCAACCATGAAAGACGCCGTAAAAGCGGCAACAAGGCTAGCAGCGTCTGGTGATGTGGTATTGCTTTCGCCTGCGTGTGCAAGTTTAGATATGTTTAAGAACTATATGCATCGCGGTGACGTGTTTAAACAAGATGTACACGACCTACATAATCTATATAGTCAGAACGACCGCGCTGTGGTGGTTACATCATGATGACTGCCTCTACCAAACTTAGTGCGCTATTTGCCGCGAAGCACGACGGGCAGCCCTCGGCAACGCATCCATATGATGTCACCTTGATCTTAATTGCGCTGGCTCTGATGAGCATTGGGGTTGTTATTGTTACGTCAGCATCAATGCCGGTGGCAGATAGGCTACACGACAATCCATTCTACTTTGCTATTCGCCACGGTATTTATATTGTTGGGGCCATCATTGCCGCAATGGTAGTCCTTAATTTGCCTATGCAGTTTTGGCGCATGACCAACCCCTACCTTCTGCTAGCGGCTATCGCACTATTACTAGCAGTACTGGTGGTGGGAAGAACCGTGAATGGTAGTACCCGTTGGTTAGCGATTGGGCCTATAACCATTCAAGCCGCCGAACCGGCCAAGCTCTTTTTCTTTGCGTATTTGGCTGGGTATCTGGTTCGTCGTTACGAAGAAGTGACCGAAAACTTGAAGGGCTTTATAAAGCCTCTTGTGGTGTTCTTTGCACTTGCAATGCTGCTTTTGCTTCAACCCGATTTAGGTACCGTCGTTGTGATGTTTGCAACCACAATTGGCCTGTTGTTTTTAGCAGGTGCGAGACTTTGGCAGTTCTTCGCCCTGGTGTTTGCAGGCATATTGGCGGTTGTAGCGCTTATCGTGTTTGAAGAATACCGTATGAAACGGGTTACCTCCTTTTTAGATCCTTGGGCCGATCCGTTCGGTGCAGGTTATCAGTTAACCCAATCCTTGATGGCCTATGGGCGCGGTAACTGGTTCGGTCAAGGATTGGGTAACAGCTTACAAAAATTAGAATTTTTGCCTGAAGCACACACTGACTTTGTTATGGCTATCTTAGCTGAAGAACTCGGCTTTGTTGGCGTACTTGCAGTACTTGGACTCATTTTATGGATGGTATTGCGTGCGCTAAGTATTGGAAACAAAGCACTAGATAAAGGGCGAGCGTTTGATGGTTACATGGCGTACAGCATTGGTATTTGGTTCAGCTTTCAGACCGCGGTAAACATTGGCGCAAGCGCCGGTATTCTGCCAACCAAAGGGCTAACACTGCCGTTAGTTAGTTACGGCGGTTCGTCACTTATCATTATGTCAGTAGCGGTAGCCATATTACTTCGTATCGATTTTGAATTACGGGTTGATGGCGTACAAGCAATCGGTCGAGGCGATGGTAAGGACGGCAAGAAAAGGGCCCGTCGCAAAAAGCCTATTTCCTCAAACGAAGCTCAGGCTAAGGAAACGGCTATACCAAGAACTAAAACAGAAAAAAACACCGATGATGAAGACTTTTCATCATCCACGGTTGAAGCTAAGCCTGCGACAAAAAAATCAACAGCAGAAGATGAAGGCAAAGCCGGCATTAAAGCTATACTCGCGCGCGTAGCGCAGGAGGCTGACAATGGCTAAACGTTGCTTGATTATGGCTGGTGGTACAGGCGGGCATGTTTTCCCTGGTCTTGCAGTGGCAAACGCGCTTCGAAGTGAAGGCTGGGACATTCACTGGTTAGGCACCGCCGAGCGAATGGAAGCGCAAGTTGTGCCTAAGCACGACATACCTATTCACTTTATTCCGGTAAAAGGGCTTCGTGGCAAAGGTATTTCCGCACGTCTTCAAGGTGCTGTTGCTTTAGTAAAAAGCTTGTTTTCAGCAAGACGAATTATAAAACGCCTACAGCCTGACATCGTTATTGGGTTTGGCGGCTATGCCAGCGGCCCAGGCGGCGTTGCCGCAAAAAGCTTAGGTATTCCTGTGATAGTGCATGAGCAAAATGCTGCTGCGGGCATGACCAATAAGCTTCTTAGTAAAATCGCAAGCCGCGTATTGCTTGGCTTTAACGATGCTAAAGAACAATTTTCAGGGGTTGTGGATAAGGTGCATACTGTTGGTAATCCTGTCCGTGATGAAATTTGGCAGGTGATGCCCAAAGCTGAAGATAATAACGCAGGCGCTAATACCAACAATCTTGAAAACCCTCTAGGAAACACCAGTGGGTACAAGCAAGGTTTAAATATGCTTGTGGTCGGCGGAAGTTTAGGCGCTCAAATACTGAATGAAACTGTGCCCGAGACATGCGGTGTATTAGAAGGCTTATCGATAAAGCATCAGTGCGGTAAAGGCAACAGTAAAAGTGTTGCCCAAGCTTATAAATCCGCAGGCGCTGATATGTCGAAAATCGATGTCAGCGACTTTATCGACGACATGGCCGCAGCCTATGAATGGGCAGACTTTATTGTATGTAGAGCCGGGGCACTCACGGTCAGTGAGGTTGCAGCAGCGGGGCGGGCAGCGATATTCGTTCCGTTACCTTTTGCAGTGGACGATCACCAAACAAAAAACGCGCAGTCGTTAGTGAAGCAAAATGCTGCACTGATGATTGCTCAATCAGTATTAAAAGAAAATTTAGGGCAGGCGGTACGTCAGTGGTTACAACACCCTGAAGACTGCTTAAAGATGGGTGCTGTTGCGAAAACATGTGCAAGCACTCATGCCACGGAAAATGTAGTAAGCCACGTAAAAAGCGTGGTAGGAGTAGGGGACTAATGGTTTTTAAAACCCCATTTGAAAGCCCGCAAATGCGTAGGGTTAAAAATATATTCTTTATTGGTATCGGCGGTGCCGGTATGGGTGGTATTGCCGAAGTATTGTTAAATGAAGGCTATGCTATTGCTGGCTCTGACATTCAAGAAGGGCCAATGACACAGCGTTTAAGCGAATTAGGCGCTGATGTGAAAATTGGCCATCGCGCTGAAAATGTTGAAGGCATGGACGTTATTGTGGTGTCTAGCGCCATCAATGAACAAAACCCAGAAATTATTGTTGCTCGTGAAAAGCGCATTCCGATTATTCGCCGTGCAGAAATGCTGGCTGAACTGATGCGATTCCGCCACGGTATTGCAGTGGCAGGCACGCACGGCAAAACGACCACAACCAGTTTAATTTCAACGATTTTTGCAGAAGCGGAATATGACCCTACGTTTGTTATCGGTGGTTTGCTTAACAGTGCAGGCACCAATGCGCGTTTGGGTAAAAGCCGCTATCTGATTGCAGAGGCTGATGAAAGTGATGCGTCGTTTCTTCATTTGCAGCCGATGGTTTCTGTGGTGACCAATATTGAAGCCGACCATATGGATACTTATGGCGGCGATTTCTCAAAGGTAAAAGACACCTTTGTTGATTTCTTGTCGAACCTACCATTTTACGGGCAGGCTATCGTATGCGGTGACGATGCGAATATTCAAGAGATTCGCCCTCGTATAGGCCGAAGTATTCTTACTTACGGTTTTGAATCACATAATGACTATCGCGCAGAAAACGTGTCTTTGTCATTCGGTAAAGCGAATTTTACGGTTATTCGCCCAGAGCGCGAACCGTTAGATATAACGTTGAATCTTACCGGCAACCACAACGTGCTTAATGCCCTTGCTGCAATCGCTGTAGCTACGGATGAAGGTGTAGATGACGACGCTATCATTCGTGCACTAGCCAGCTTTGGTGGAATAGGCCGTCGATTTGAGCAGCTAGGTACCTTTACTACCAGTAAAGGTGAAGTGTGTTTGGTGGATGACTATGGTCACCACCCAACTGAAGTTAAAGCAACTATAGCTGCTGCTCGGGCAAACTGGCCTGATAAGCGCTTAGTCATGGTTTATCAGCCTCACCGTTTCACGCGAACCCGTGACCTCTATGAAGATTTCGTTGAAGTGTTATCCAGTGTCGATGCACTGTTGCTTCTAGATGTATATGCCGCCAGTGAACAGCCTATTGAAGGCGCTGACAGTAAAGCGCTATGTCGTTCAATTCGTCAGCGTGGTCAAATCGAACCTGTATATGTGGGCGATAAAGAGGCGCTGCCAGGAATTTTGGCGAATATCATGCAGGACGGTGATATCGTCATGACTCAAGGTGCCGGTAACATCGGACAAATTGCCAAACTTCTAGCACGCCATGAGTTAGAGCCTGCCACACTTGCTAAGGAAGGGGAATAACATGATTAGTCCTTCGGTAAGTGCTCGCTCGCAGAAAACCCATTCGCCCAGTGAGTACGGTAAAGTGGCTGTGCTGCTAGGTGGTGACTCTGCAGAGCGCGAAGTATCACTTAATTCAGGGAACGCGGTATTAAAAGCGCTATTAAGGCAAGGCGTGGATGCCTTTGGTTTTGACCCAGCAGAGCGACCGCTTACTGATCTCCTTGAGTTAAAAGTTGATAGAGCGTTAATCATGCTTCACGGTCGTGGCGGTGAAGATGGCTCGATGCAAGGGGCGCTTCAGTTCCTAAAAATTCCCTATACGGGGAGCCCAGTTTTAGGCTCTGCGCTGGCAATGGATAAAATTCATACTAAGCAAGTGTGGCAAAGTTTAGGTTTACCCACTGCAAAATATGAAATTGCTGATAAAAGGCACTTTGAAGCTGGTAAGTGCAGCGCTATAATGGATAAATTGGGGAATGAAGTCATGGTAAAACCGGCCAGAGAAGGGTCGAGTATTGGCATGGCGAGAGTGACAAGCGCTAAACAACTCGAAACTGCCATTCAGGACGCTTTTAAATACGATAATCAAGTCCTGTTAGAGCAGTATATAGACGGCCCCGAATTCACTGTTTCTGTATTACAGGGGCAGGCGTTGCCGTCTATTCGCATGTCTACTCCACATACATTCTATGATTATGCTGCGAAATACCAGGATAATACAACAGAATACTATTGCCCAAGCGGCTTGTCTGAAGAGCAAGAGGCACAGTTAGCAAAATTAGCATCTCGTGCTTTTGACGCTATTTCTGGCAGCGGCTGGGGAAGAATTGATGTTATGCAGGACAGCCAAAGGCAATTTTACTTGCTAGAGGCAAACACAGTACCTGGCATGACAGAAAAGAGTTTGGTGCCGAAGGCAGCCAAAGTTGCAGGATTAACATTTGATGAACTGGTACTAAGTATTCTTTCTACCAGTTTTGATGACGTTGCGAACAAGGCGTAAAAGTGGCGGATACCAATACTAACCAAGTTAAGTCCGCTTCTGAAAAAGGCGGAAAAAGCAAAACGGCAGTGTGGGGCGGTGTCGCTTTCTTACTGTTTGTAATTGCTGGGTTAGTATTTGGTGGGCTTAAAGCAAACCAGTATTTGCAAGACGAACAGCAAATGCCGGTTCAGGTTATCGATTTTTCTGGTGATTATCAGCACATCGATATTACTAAGCTGGAGAGCTTAATACGCAAGGCGCAGCCAGGAAGCTTTTTTGCGCTTGACGTTAACGAAGTATTTGAACTTGTGGAAGCGCAGCCTTGGGTTTATCGCGCGTCAGTTAGAAAGAAGTGGCCGAATACGTTAAAAATTTATTTGGTTGAGCAACAGCCCGTTGCGCAATGGAATGAAGATTTGTTGTTAAATCCTTATGGGGATACGTTTAACGACGAAGGCGTGAAGCTTAACTTGCCGCGTTTGTACGGCCCTGGCGGCAGTGAAAAAACTGCCTTAGAAGGCTATAACGCGATGCACGCATTAATAGCAACAACAGACATGGCAATTGATGAATTGTCACTGAGTGAGCGATTTGCGTGGCAAGTGCAGTTGGAAAACGGCATTAAATTGAATTTAGGACGTCAGGAGTTTATCGATAGGCTACAACGGTTTATTGATGTTTACCCACTTTTGGCGCAACAAGAGAAGGCGGTGAAATACGTCGACCTTCGCTATGACACGGGCGTTGCAGTCGGATGGAAAGATGACAGCGCCACAGATGAAGAGAGTTAAGGAAACCATGTCAAAACCTGCTGAACGCAATTTGATTGTAGGGCTAGATATCGGCACCAGCCAAGTAAAGGCCGTGGTGGGTGAATTACTAGAAGACGATCAAATCAGTATCGTAGGCGTGGGCACCCATGCATCGAAAGGCATGGATAAGGGCGGCGTTAACGATTTAAACCTGGTCGTTAAGTCGGTACAGCGTGCAGTAAACGAGATGGAGTTAATGGCAGATTGCCGTGTGTCTTCAGTTTTCATGTCTATCTCGGGACGTCACGTAAAATGCCAGAATGAAAACGGCATGGTACCGATTAACAACCAAGAAGTAACACAAGAAGATGTAGATAACGTTATTCATGCGGCGCGAAGTGTGCCAATTGCAGCAGAACGTCGTTTACTTCACGTGCTACCTCAAGAATTTACGATTGATGTACAAGAAGGCATTAAAAACCCTATCGGTATGTCAGGAGTAAGAATGGAAGCCGATGCCCACATTATCACTTGCGCCGACGATATGGCGAAAAATATGGTGAAGTGTGTTGAGCGCTGTGAACTGAATGCAGACCAGCTAATTTTCTCAGCGTTAGCGTCAAGTTACGCAGTGTTAACTGACGACGAGCGAGAGCTTGGCGTGTGTGTGGTTGACATTGGTGGTGGCACTATGGATATGGTTATATTCACAGATGGTGCGATTCGCCACACGGCAGTTATACCGGTTGCGGGTAATCAAATTACCAGCGACATCGCTAAAATATTTAGAACGCCTATCAGTAATGCAGAAGAAATTAAGGTGAATTATGCCTGTGCATTAAAAGATATGGTGAGTATGGAAGACAGTATTGAAGTACCTAGCGTGGGCGGGCGCCCGGCTAGAGTCATGTCTCGTCATACGCTAGCTGAGGTCATTGAACCTCGCTATCAAGAGCTTTTTGAGCTGGTACATGATGAAATTCGTGCCAGCGGTCTGGAAGAGCAAATTGCAGCAGGTCTTGTACTTACTGGCGGTACCGCTAAGATGGAAGGTGCTGTGGAATTTGCCGAAGAACTTTTCCAGATGCCCGTGCGCGTGGGCAAACCTATCGACGTAAAAGGCTTGTCTGAATACGTTGATGATGCTGGCTTTGCAACAGTCGTAGGGCTGCTGCAATATGGCAAAGTACAATCTGATAATAAGAAATCCAGTACGCAGAAACCCGGTGAAAGCTTATTTCATCGAGTGCAAAGCTGGTTTAAAGGTGAATTTTAATTTTATTTTGGGGGCGCTATAGCTACGGCATTAAGGCTAGCAGGAAGCAATTAGCCTAAGGGAATGACCTGGCGTAGTGTTGAAAAAGACGTACAACCGGAGAGTAAGTATGTTCGAATTAATGGATAGTCACGGCGAAGAAGCCGTAATCAAAGTCATCGGTGTCGGTGGCGGCGGTGGTAATGCCGTTGAGCACATGGTGTCTCAAAGCATTGAAGGCGTAGAATTTATCGCAGTGAATACTGACGCACAGGTGCTTCGTAGCTCAAGTGCAGACGTAACACTTCAAATTGGCTCAAGCGTAACCAAAGGCTTAGGTGCAGGTGCCGATCCAAATATTGGTCGCGAAGCTGCGCAAGAAGACAGAGAAACCATTCGTCAGGCGCTTGACGGTGCCGATATGGTTTTCATCACGGCCGGCATGGGCGGTGGTACAGGTACAGGTGCAGCACCTGAAGTAGCGAAGATTGCTCGAGAAATGGGTATTCTTACGGTAGCGGTAGTGACTAAGCCGTTCCCATTTGAAGGTAAAAAGCGTACCTCTTTTGCTGAGCAAGGCACTGTAGAGCTTGCTAACAACGTTGACTCGTTAATTACCATCCCTAACGAAAAGCTATTAAAAGTAATGGGTCCAGGTACGCCGCTTCTTCAAGCATTTAGCGCAGCAAACGATGTTTTGCGCGGCGCAGTTCAAGGTATTGCGGAGCTTATTACTCGCCCTGGTCTGATCAACGTTGACTTCGCAGACGTACGTACTGTTATGTCTGAGATGGGTAAAGCCATGATGGGTAGCGGTGCAGCAAGCGGTCCAGACCGTGCTGAAGAAGCTGCCGAAGCAGCAATTGCCAGCCCACTGCTTGAAGATATCGATCTGTCAGGTGCACGCGGTATTCTTGTTAACATAACAGCGGGTCCTGATTTCGCTATCGACGAGTTCGAAACTGTGGGTAATGCAGTTAAAGCGTTCGCATCAGAAAACGCGACCGTGGTTGTCGGTACCGTTATCGATATGGAAATGACAGATGAGCTTCGCGTAACGGTTGTTGCGACCGGTATTGGCGCAGAGCGTAAGCCTGACATTTCATTAGTAAGCGCTGAAGGTTCTCGCCTTACTCAGCCGGCTAAGGAATACGGTAATTCACAAACAAGTGAGCCGCGTTCTGCAGTAGGTGGCACAGAAGGCAACCAAGCGCTGAAAGCTGAAGATAGTGCTCAGCCAGACAACGATTTGGAGTATTTAGATATTCCTGCGTTTCTTCGCAAGCAGGCAGACTAATTTAGCTGCCTGAAACGGAAGGGAATTATTTTACGTTTGTGTTGTCTTACTCAGTAAGGTGTATTTACACAGCGTGAAGAATTTCGCGTGAATAGGTCGAAAAAATGCGTAATCTGACAAGGTAAAACTTGCCAGAACGGGTGTTTTTTGACATGTGAGCAATAACTCACTATAATTCGCGCCCGCTTTTTTTAATAGGTAAAAGCTTAAGCAGATGATTAGACAACGTACAATCAAGCAATCGGTACAAGAGACCGGAATTGGGCTTCATAAAGGGGAAAAGGTCACAATGACTCTCCGACCTGCGCCAGCAAACACGGGTATCGTGTTTAGGCGTGTTGACCTTGAACCACATGTTGACATACCTTCGCGTGCGAACGCGGTAGGTAATACCATGCTGTGTACGTGTCTAAATAATGAAGACGGTGTAACTATCCAAACGGTAGAACATTTAGCGTCTGCGCTTGCAGGTTTAGGTATCGACAATATTATTGTTGAAGTAGACAGTAACGAGCTGCCAATTATGGACGGAAGTGCTAGCCCGTTCGTATTCTTGCTTCAATCTGCCGGTATCGAAGAGCTAAACGCGCCTAAGCAATTTATTCGTATTAAAAAGCCAGTTCGTGTAGAAGATGGCGATAAGTGGGCCGAATTAGTGCCTTATGACGGTTTCCGCGTTGATTTCCAAATTGACTTTGATCATCCTGTGATTAGTCAAACTCGTCAGCATATGGTGATGGATTTTGATTCATGCTCATATGTAAGCGAAGTTAGCCGTGCACGAACTTTTGGTTTTATGCGCGACTTAGAGTATATGAATGCTAATAATCTAGCGCTTGGTGGAAGCATGGAAAATGCTGTGGCGCTAGATGAGTTCCGCGTACTTAACCCTGAAGGGTTACGCTACGATGATGAATTCTTAAAGCACAAAATTTTGGACGCCATTGGTGATTTATACCTTGGCGGTCATAGTTTAATTGGTGAGCTGCGTGCTTATAAAACTGGGCACGGCCTTAACAACAAACTTTTAAATGCAGTTTTGGCACAGAAAGAGTGTTGGGAGTTTGTGACCTACGACTCGCAGGAAACGGCACCAATTCGTTACGCTCAACCGGCGTTAGCGTAAAAAATTTAGAAAAGCCGCCTAACGGGCGGCTTTTTTTCATATGGCAATTACTGTAATAAATGATACAGTAGCCGAATAATTAATATAAATTTCACCCATTCGACAAAAAACTATAAGTTAAAGGTTGTCGCCTTTGGCTAAAAACGCCTTCATAGTGTTATGAAGTGGTATGAAAAGAGTGGCGTGAAACAGCAATTTTCTTCGTGGTATGAAATTAACAATCACATTAGCAGGTAAAAATAAACGCTACAGGCACAGCATTAGTGTCCGTACACTCGTGAGCGCAACCGTGCTCTCGTCTATTTTTATGCTAGTGTCGAGCCGTTCTACTGAATCTGTGTCGGAAGATGTCGCACGGGTTCGTTTAGCGCAAACTGAAGTCAGCGAAAAACAAAAAGACGTTGAGGCGCTAAAGCAACAAACCACAATAAAACTAAAAGCTTTGCTTTCTCATGTAGCAGAATTGTCTGCACAGGCCTCGCTACTTGACGAAAAGGGCAAGCAAATCGCAACAGAATTAGGTATGTCAGCGGCTGACCTGGACGCTTTCGTACCGGTATCGATGCCGGAAAACCTCCAAGACGACCCCATCCTTCACGAAATAGCCAAACTAGAGCAATCACTTGATTTAAAGTCTCAACAGTTGTCTATGCTTGAAAGTTTGGTAAGGGGTCACCATATCAACGAACAGAGCCAATTATCTGGTCGTCCGATAGAGTCAGGGTGGTTGTCTTCTTATTATGGTATGCGGGCCGACCCGTTTACTGGCGAACCTACCATGCACAAAGGGCTGGACTTCGCGGGTAAAGCAGGGGAAAACGTAGTGGCAACTGCCGCAGGTATTGTGACCTGGGCGGGTGAGCGCTATGGCTATGGCCAGCTAGTAGAAATTGATCACGGTGATGGTTATGTTACCCGCTATGGGCACAACGACACCCTTACTGTTTCAATAGGCGATGTGGTGACCAAAGGGGAGCCAATTGCAAAAATGGGCAATACAGGGCGCTCAACTGGCGTTCATGTCCACTACGAAGTAATAAGAAATGGAAAACCAATCGATCCTCTGCCTTTCGTTTACAAAAAGTAGACAAGGTAGCAGCCAGGTAATTCTCGTTGATAATGCCTTATTAGTTAAGGTCATTTGAAGCGAAGAAGCATAATTTAAGAACATCGCAAAACACAACGCATTTAATATTGTGTTTTATACGTTTAATTTAGCTGTGCACGATGTGCGGCGCCTCGACAAGTAGTGGAATATAAAAGCTAATGTTTTCAAGCATCCTTCGAAAAGTATTCGGTAGTAGAAACGACCGATTATTAAAAAAATTACGCAAAAACGTAGATGCCATTAATGCACTGGAAGCAGAATTTGAAAAGCTTTCCGATGAGGCGCTAAAGGCAAAAACTGACGAATTTAAGGCCCGTATCGAAAAAGGTGAAAGCCTAGATAGTATCCTTATTGAAGCCTTCGCAACCGTGCGTGAAGCCAGTAAACGTGTTTATGGAATGCGTCATTTCGACGTGCAAATGCTAGGTGGACAAGTACTTCACGAAGGCAAAATTTCGGAAATGCGTACCGGTGAAGGTAAAACCCTTACGGCTACTTTGCCAACTTACCTTAATGCCCTATCTGGCAAAGGTGTTCACGTTGTTACCGTGAATGACTACCTAGCACGTCGTGATGCTGAGTGGAGTAATCAGTTATTCATGTTTTTAGGTATGCGTGTAGGTTGCAACGTACCGGGTATGTCACCTGAGCAAAAGCGCGACGCTTACCAAGCAGATGTTACCTATGGAACCAACAACGAGTTTGGTTTTGATTACCTGCGCGACAATATGGCGTTTAGCCCACAAGACCGCGTACAGCGCCCGCTTAACTATGCAGTAGTGGATGAAGTTGACTCCATCCTTATCGACGAAGCCCGTACGCCACTTATTATCTCTGGCCAGGCTGAAGATAGCTCAGAATTATATCGCCGTATCAACGTCATTATTCCTAAGCTTGTTCAGCAAGAAAAAGAAGATGAAGAAGGCCAAGAAGGCGATGGTGATTACACTATCGACCTCAAAGCAAAACAAATACATCTTACCGAGCGCGGTCAATTACACGTTGAAGAGATACTTCATGAAGAAGGCTTATTGCCTGAAGGTGAGTCGCTGTTCGCTGCTGGTAATATCTCATTGCTGCACCATATCAATGCGGCACTTCGCGCGCACAAGCTGTTCGCGAAAGACGTAGACTACATTGTTAAAGACGACCAAATAGTCATTGTTGACGAGCACACGGGTCGTACTATGGAAGGCCGTCGCTGGTCTGAAGGTTTGCACCAAGCCGTAGAAGCAAAAGAAGGGGTTCGTATTCAAAACGAAAACCAAACCCTTGCGTCAATTACCTTCCAGAATTACTTCCGTTTGTATAACAAGCTTGCGGGTATGACAGGTACTGCCGATACAGAAGCCTTTGAATTTAATCATATTTACGGCTTAGAGACGGTAGTTATTCCAACCAACCGCCCTATGCAGCGTAAAGACATGGCTGACCTTATCTACCTAACGGCAGAAGAAAAATACGAAGCCATTGTTGAAGACATTAAAGAGTGCGTTAAACGCGGTCAGCCTACCCTTGTAGGTACGGTTTCTATCGAGAACTCAGAACTTATCTCTCGCATTCTTAAGAAATCGAAGATTCCTCACAAGGTACTAAACGCTAAGTTCCACGAACACGAGGCGGATATCGTTGCTCAGGCAGGTAAGCCCGGTGCTGTAACTATTGCGACCAATATGGCAGGTCGTGGTACCGATATTGTGTTAGGTGGTAACTGGCAAGCGGAAGTTGAGAAAATTGAAAATCCAACTGAAGCGCAAATCGAAAAGATTAAAGCTGAATGGAAGAAGAGCCATGATGCGGTGCTTGAATCTGGTGGTCTACACATTATCGGTACAGAGCGTCACGAATCTCGCCGTATTGATAACCAGCTTCGCGGCCGTTCAGGTCGTCAGGGTGACCCGGGTTCAAGCCGTTTCTACCTGTCATTAGACGATGCGCTAATGCGTATTTTTGCCTCTGAAAAAATGGGCAATATGATGAAGCGTTTGGGCATGGAGCGCGGTGAAGCTATTGAGCACCCATGGGTAACTCGTGCCATTGAAAATGCGCAGCGCAAAGTAGAAGGCCGTAACTTCGATATTCGTAAGCAGTTGCTTGAATACGATGATGTTGCCAACGATCAGCGTAAAGTTATTTACGAGCAGCGTAATGAACTTCTTGATGAAGGTGATATTAGCGAGACTATCGCAGCCATTCGTGAAGATGTTATTTCAAGTGTTGTCGATGAATACATTCCGCCACAGTCTCTTGAAGAAATGTGGGATGTAAGCGGCCTTGAAGAGCGTATGCGTGCCGACTTTGCCGTAGATTTACCAATCAAAACTTGGCTTGAAAATGACGACAAGCTTTACGAAGAGAAGCTTCGCGAGCGCATTTTAGGTGAAGTAGTAAGCGCCTATAAGCAAAAAGAAGAAGTGGTGGGTGAACAAGTACTACGCCAGTTTGAAAAAGCGGTAATGCTTCAAAACCTAGATAGCCACTGGAAAGAGCATTTGGCAGCAATGGATCACCTACGCCAAGGTATTCACCTACGTGGCTATGCGCAGAAGAATCCGAAGCAAGAATACAAGCGTGAGTCGTTTGCCTTGTTCTCGCAAATGCTAGAAGCACTTAAAGTTGAAGTGATCACTATTCTTGCGCGTGTAAAGGTACAAGCTGAAGAAGACGTGCAAAAAGTAGAAGAGCAACGTCGTCAAGCTGACGATGTGCCTAAGAACTTTGAACACGAAGAAGCGAAAGCAACGCCAGAAGAGGCAAGTGACAAAGTACGTACCCAAGTTCGCGAAGGCGCGAAAGTAGGCCGTAACGACCCATGTCCTTGTGGTTCTGGTAAAAAGTATAAGCAGTGTCACGGTAAGCTAAAGTAATGAAAGTGGTGCACGTTGCTGTGGGCGTTATCGCCCGCGGCGATGAAATATTCATTACTCTTCGGCCAGATAACGTTCATCAGGGCGGAAAATGGGAGTTTCCCGGCGGCAAAGTAGAAGCGGGTGAGACCGTGCTTCAGGCGTTAAGGCGAGAGCTTGCTGAAGAAGTAGGTATTAGCGTAAACCGCAGCGAGCCTGTGATTGTGATCACCCATGATTATGGCGACAAGCAAGTTAAACTAGACGTTCATCGCGTGTGTGATTTTACCGGCGAACCCCATGGTAAAGAGGGGCAGCAGTCTCGATGGGTAAATGTGAAAGCACTTAACGCCTCTGACTTTCCAGAAGCTAACGTTCCTATTATTAGCGCTCTGCAGTGAATGCGATCTAAATAGCAACAAACCAAAGCGGCCAATGGCCGCTTTTTTATTATACCTAAGTATAAACTGCTCATTTTCAAACATTTTCTTTTCAAAAAAAAGCACACTTCTAACCAGATTATTAGACTTTTGTACTTTGACAAAATTGCCATTCTCGCCTTGCATAACATCTAATATATAAGTTTTTGTTTTTATATGGCAATGTCAAAAAGTGTCATTTGTGACTTTAATGACATTTTTAGTTTGGGGCGCAAGAATTTGCGCGTTGGGTGCTTGTTTTTATATAAACGTATACGGATTTATACTTTTAGCGGTCGAGATTTAAACGATATTTAAAAGGTGCATTAACAGCCATTTATATATCGAGGTTAATTATGGCGCTCAAAAAATCATCTGACCCAGTAGCCGCACCTGCCGTTCGCGTAGATGCAAAAATGAGAAAAGAAGCGGAAGAGGAGCGCCGCAAAGCGAGAACGTTAGCAAGGCAGCAACAGGCAGCAGAGCGAGTAGCTTCGGCTACAACAGAGTTGGCCAGCGGTATTAACCAGGCATCAAGTGCTACCGACCAACTCTCAACGGCGGTTAACGAAATTGCCGCCGGGGCCGAAGAGTCAAGCAGTGCAAGCCAAGAAAGCTTAGCGGCTATCACTCAGATTTCAGGTGGCCTGGTTGCGCAGCTTGAATTGGCAGGCTCGACAATGGACAAAACCAACGAGCTTCAAACTTACCTTGAGCGTGTGGTTGGCGATTTAAGCACCATGATGACCAGCGTTAAAACTGCGTCTGAGCATCAATCACGCTCAGTGGTGATGATGAGCGAGTTAGAGCAACAAGCATCGAACATCGGCGAAGCTGTAAAACAAGTGACCCGCATTGCCGATCAGACTAACTTGCTAGCGCTTAACGCTGCTATTGAGGCGGGACGGGCTGGTAAGCACGGAAAGGGATTTGCCGTAGTCGCTGATACGGTACGCGCACTCGCAGAAGTCTCCGATAAGAGCGCTGCTGACATAGCCAAACAAATAGAGCGTATTCAAGAGCAATCAAATCGAGTCTCTGATGCGGTTAAATCGTCTTCAGAAGCAGCGCTTGAGGAAGTGACTAAAGGCGAAGCGGTTACCGAACAGCTTACAACCATCAAATCAGACATGCAGAGCATTGCCGATGGTGCAGACGAACTACAGGCACAGGTCAAGAGTATGGATGCCGCAGCCAAAGAAATTCAAACCGGTTCAGAAGCAATATCGTGTGCTGCCGACGAGCAGTCAACTGCAGCCCAGGAAGTGTCATCTAATGTCTCTGAGCAGAGCGTAGCTTTATCTCAGGCCGAACAGGCAGCACAGTCACTAGAGATAATCACTGAAGAGCTTAAAAACAGTACAGACATTAATAAGAGCGCTGAAGAGGTGGCCTCGTCAGCAGAAGAATTGTCAGCAACCCTTGAAGAAATCAATCGCTCATCCAGTGAAATCATGACGGCACTGACCCAAGTTAATAATGGCTCGCAACAAGCGGCAAGCTCTGTTGACCAAGCCGTAGGAAATATCGACCTGTTAAGAGAAGGCGTTGATAAAGCTTCAGCGCAGTGTGATGTAGCGTTAGAGAAAGGGAATGCTATTGCTGGATTGCTTAAAGAAAACCGTGCGTTGATTGAGGGAATGGTTAGCGGCATAAACCTCGCCCTTGAAACTAGCAAGGAAAATGTGAGTGCCATCAGTGAGATGGAAGTCATGACACGTCAAATAGATAAGGTTATCGATACTATCACCACAGTATCGGTGAAAACCAGCATGTTGGCGGTTAATGGTGCGGTAGAAGCGGCGCGAGCAGGTGAGTATGGCAAAGGTTTTGCGGTTGTGTCAGCAGATATTCAAAGCCTAGCTGATGAAGCGGCTGAAAACGTAGAGCAGATAAAAGACCTCATCAAAGCCATTCAAGATCAAACCATGAGCGTGAAAACTGACTTAACAAACGTTGCTGAAAGCGCGTATAGAGAGGTCATGAAAGCGAAGCAAACGACGCAAGATGTCGAACAAATTGCGACTGACATCAACGAAGTTGTGCAATATAACCAAGCGATGAAAGAGCGGGGTGAAGAAATTGCTGCCGGAGTTACACAGGCCCAGCGTGGGCTTGAGCAAATTGCGACAGCAAATGAGCAAGCGAGCAGTAACTGTCAGCAGGCACTCAACGCGGCCGACCAGCAAAGTAAGGGCATGGAGATACTGGCTAAGTCTATTGAAGAAATCGCTTCAGTAGCAGATGAAATGCAAAACGGCTAATCCATCGCCCTAGGCTTTAACGAGGAGCTGCCTCATGAGTAACGATAACACTTTTGACGAAACTGAACGCAATACAGAACAAGCGGCGGACGGCGAACAACAGTTTGTCTCCTTCTTGGTCAACAAAGAGCGTTTTACTTTTCCTATGTTGTCCGTGGGGGAAATTATTCGCGTGCCGACAATGGTGTCGGTACCGCTGGGGCCGCCGCAAATGATTGGTTTAGCTAATCTTCGTGGGAATGTATTGCCCGTTTATGACCTAAGCGCGATTTTGCTGGGAACCCAAACACAAACAAGTGATGTGACTCGCGTTATTGTCGTTGAGTCTGAGCTTGGCAGCGTTGGTTTCTTGGTCGATAGAGTACTCCGTGTATACAGCGCACCCAACGACACGGTCATTGATAAATCGGCAATGACGGACTCTATCGCCTATGACTATATGCTGGGCATCATTAAACAAAGCGACCAGCCAGTCGAGCAAATTCTAGATGTATCTGCACTTGCTAAGGCGCAAGCTGTAACAAAGCAGGACGGTAACGCCATGCAGTTGTCGGGGATGAAACGTATTGATAACGACGAAGTTCAAGAAGCCGAAGAGGATGACAGTCTACAGCAGCTAGTTTGTTTTTCTCTTGAAGAGCAAGAGTTCGCTTTTCATCTGCAAGACGTAGAAGAAATCGTGCGAGTACCTTCAGAAATTTCTCAGTTGCCAGACAGTGCGCCAGCAGTGTTGGGGTTGGTAAATCTTCGTGGCCGTATTATCCCAATCGTCGACCTTTCCAATGCTATTGGCATGATGCATACGGATATCAATGAAGCCTCGCGAATAGTGGTAACGCAAAACAGTGAGTTTGGCAGTGTAGGCTTTGTTGTCGCTAAAGTTAGTAATGTGGTGTCTATATCTGATTCAGAGCTAGAGAGCGTACCTTCAGTATGTAATGACGGCGCGGAATCAGGCTTGCTAGAAGCAGTATATCGCAGCGATGGCGGCAAACGACTAGTGTCAATTATTAACCTTTCTAATATTTACGGTCGTGCATTAATGAGCGCACTTAGCAGCATTGAAGACGATATCAAGCAGGAGTCGCAAATGAGCGAAGGCAATGATGTGACTATCGATGAAGATGATTGCGAACAATACGTCATCTTTTGGATTAACGGGCAAGAGTATGGCGTGAGCATTGACGATACTCAAGAGATTACGCGCGTGCCTGAAAAACTAGAAAGTGTGCCGAGCACGCCCGATTACTTAAAAGGAATTGTGAACCTTCGTGGTACGGTGCTGCCTGTCATCGACTTGCGCAGTCGCTTGGGTATGCCTAGCAGCGAGACCTCAGAGCGCCAGCGCATTGTTGTTCTAACCAAAGACAAGCAGCGCACGGGATTCATTGTCGATGGTGTGGCGGAAGTAAAAACGGTGGTAAGACAAACCATCGAAAATGCGCCGTCACTCTCTGATATGCAGTCTGAGTTTTTAAACCGCTTGATAAAGCTTAATGACGAAAAGCGCATCATTCAGATCATCGAACCCAATGTGTTACTCAATGACAACGCCGTAGCCGCGGCACAACAGCAGTATTAAGAAGACGATTGAGGTAGTGTATGACAGTTAAAGTACTTATCGTTGATGACTCTGCGTTAATGCGAAAGCTGTTTACTCAACTCTTTGAAAAAGAGGGGTTTGTTGTTCAGGTGGCGCGTAACGGTGAAGAGGCATTGACGAAAGCCGTAGAGTTCGAACCCGACTGCATCACCTTGGATATAAATATGCCGGTAATGGACGGCATGACCTGCTTAGCCATGCTAAAAAAGATGCATCCATGCCCAATTATCATGGTGTCCTCTTTAACGCAGAAAGGTGCAACTATCACCTTGGAAGCACTCGCCCTTGGCGCCAGTGACTTTGTGCTTAAAACAGGTGGTACAGTTACGCGGGATATATCTGATCTAGCGGTACCTCTGGTAAATAAAATAAACGCGTTAGCGAAAACCGGTAAACCCCAGCGTCCCACCATTAAAGCGCCGCCCGTTGTCAAGCAAAGGGTTGTGCGAAACACGAGCAGTGCGGCCTATGAAATAGTACTGGTGGGTGTCTCAACGGGGGGACCGAAAAAGCTGGAACATTTGGTCGCAAACCTGAGTCCGGCCCTTCCTGTTCCAGTTGTTATTTCTCAACATATGCCCGCGTCTTTTACCAGTGCGCTGGCAAAGCGTTTAGATGGCCTTAGCCCACTCAATGTCATTGAAGTGAATAGAAAAATGCCTATTCAACCGGGCACTGTTTACTTGGCCAAAGGGGACGCGGACCTGGCGTTTTCAAAAGTAGGCAGTGAAGTGTCGGCGCGCCCTGTACCATCTAGCCCCAGCTTTTTGTGGCACCCCAGTGTAGATCGAATGGTAGATAGCGCACTCAACTGCTACAAGCCGCTTTCCATGCTGTGTGTTCAACTAACTGGGATGGGCTGTGATGGGGTTGCCGCAATGAGTAAAGCATTCAAAGAAGGAGCAACAACTATCGCGGAGAGCGAAGCAACGTCGGTCGTGTTCGGTATGCCCAAAGAGCTTATCGAAGCAGGCTGCGCCAGTTTTGTACTAGACAGTCCAAAGATCGCATCGAAATTAAATGCGCTTTGTCGTTAATAGGAGTAGTAAAAATGGGTTTGAAAAAGAAAATGGAGCCTGTTGCCAATATTTCTGAAGACTTTGAAGAAAAGCGCGAACACCCCAGAACTACAGAACAATTGGTTAGCGACTTAAATTCAGACGACTGTGACGTTCGCCGATGGGCGGTAAGAGATTTGAGTGGTCAGAAAGACGCCCACGATGTGTTTCTCAGCAGACTGCCACACGAAGACGACCCTACCGTCATCGAGGCACTTTTTAGTGCTCTTGAACATGACATGTCAGAAAGTCACGCGTCACAAGTGCTTACTATGCTCAAGAGCGAACATGTACAGCTTCGAAACGGTGCTATAGAACTCATGCAGCAAAACCCAGATATATTCGCCGCTAACGTGAATATGTTGATGCATGACGACGACCCCGATACACGTATTTTCTGTGTGGATATTATTGGCGCAGTGGCGCACATTGAGGCAGTAAACTGGCTACATCAGTTTGCACTTAACGATGACAATGAAAATGTAGTCGGCACAGCACTGGATAAACTCGCCGAAATTGCCGACGTATCTACGTTAGAGATATTGCAAACCGTAGAAAGTCGATTCCCAAATCATAGCTATATCCAATTTGTTATTTCATTGATACGAAACCAAGTAAGGGGCGGTGATGAGTAACGCAGTACTAGAAAAAATAGATGCTGCCGACTTTGAACGGTTCCGCTCTATGTTTTATCGAAAAACGGGCATTCACTTTGAAGATTCAAAGCGCTACTTCGTTGATAAGCGTCTTCATGAGCGGATGAAAGCCACGGGCCACACAACGTTTAAAGGCTATTTTACCTATATGCGTTTTCAAGCATCGGGTGAAGAGTTCCAAAATCTTGTGAATTCGATGACGGTGAATGAAACCTATTTCTTTCGCGAAGAATACCAGTTTGAGGCAATGGTACGAGACATCATGGATGAGCTAGATGGTTACCGTGCGCCAGGAGAAGATTTGAGAATTTGGTCAGTTCCCTCAAGCACGGGAGAGGAGCCATACTCCATTGCAATATACCTTATTGAGTATTGGAAAGGCCTAGCACACAGAGATGTAGAGTTGGTTTCATCCGATATCGACAGCAACGTGCTGGCGTCAGCAAAGAAAGGGCTCTATTCAAAACGTTCTGTACAGAATATCCCGCTGCCTCTCGTCAAAAAATACTTCAAAGAAGTTAATGGACAATACCAGCTAAGTGAAGATATCCGTGAGTCGGTGTCATTCACATTGGCTAATATTTTGTCGGGCAGCAACATGAAACAGTTTCGGCATTTTGACCTTATTTTTTGTCGCAACCTGCTTATTTATTTTGATGATGAATCTCGAAAGAAAGCGGCGCACGTGCTTTACGACGCCATGAAGCCTGGCGGCTATATCTTTTTGGGGCACAGCGAGTCGATGAGTCGAATTTCGTCAATGTTTAAGGTTCGCAAGTTTGGCGATGTGATTGCCTATCAAAAGCCACTTGCAGGAGGGGCTTAACATGAAAACAGTAATGATTGTTGATGATGCCTCTACGGTAAGAATGTTCCATAAAATGCTGGTATCTACTCCTGACAGGATAATTGAAGAAGCAGAAAACGGTGTCGAGGCGTTAGAAAAAGCCATAGGTACGCAGGTCGACTTGTTCCTCGTTGATGTGAATATGCCAAAAATGGATGGCTATCGACTGTGTAAAGAGATTCGCCGCAACGATGCGTTACGCGCAGTGCCTATAATCATGATCAGCACAGAGTCGGCTAATCAAGACGCTGAGCGCGCTTATCAGTGCGGTGCAAATTACTACATGACCAAACCCGTCGATGCAGACATGCTGAAGTCGGTGGTGAGTGCAGTGATTGGAGGGAGCGCCAATGAGTGAATTACTTGATGCCTTTATTGGAGAGTCGCGAGAAAACTTAGAATCGGCAAGCCAAGAGCTGTTAGCAATTCAATCGTCTGGACCAGCATCAGAACGCGTAGATAAAATCTTTCGCGATTTGCACACTATCAAAGGGTCGTCTGACTTATTTGATATTAAACCTTTAACTCGGTTAGCCCATGCTGCAGAGGACTTGCTCGATAGTGTAAGAGCGAACGAAGTTGCTTTTAGTGACGATATAGGCGACCTACTGCTTGAAGCCTTAGATCAAATTTCGATATGGTTTGATGAGCTAGAGGTGGGCTCACAAGACCTAGAGCAGTGGCAACCCATCTCGGCTAAGTTAGGGGCACAGTTAAGGCATTTTATCGACCCTAATGGTTTAGACTCGCCTGGTAACGAAAATAACGCTGCACATAATGATTTGACATCATCAGATGATAAAGCCCTCACTGACGAACAAAGAGACATGTTGGCGGCTTTTAGTGATAACGCTGACCTTAAGCTTTTAAGTCAGGTCGAAGGGCCATTTTGTTACCATATTAAATACACGCCAGATGAAGGCTGTTTCTTTCGTGGTGAAGACCCTATAAATGTGGCGCTTGCTTTACCGGGTCTTAAAGCGTTCAACATAGATATGCCCGAACTTAACCATGATGCCGATATTTACAACTGTGTGACCAATATCGAAGCACTTGGTTGTGCAGATGCAGACGCAATTAAGCAGCACATGGCTTATTACGAAGGGCAATATTCCCTTACGGTATTTACTAGCCACGCGTTAAGAGCAAGTTGCGTAGATAAGATTAAAGATAATGTTGCTCTCATTGCTGACCAAACGTTATCGGATGCACTGAAAGAGAATGATCTTGAGCAGGTGCACGCTAGTGCAGGGCTGTTGCTTGCTTCCCAGGACGTAAGTGATGCTCTTTTTGATGATGCGAAGCACGCGGTGCTGGAATGCTTATCGACAGCAGGCGAACTCGACTTTCTGAATCGGGACGCGCAAGCCAATGAAAGTGGGAGTGAAGATACTCATATTGATAAGGACAGTACTGCATTTAGCGCAGAAAGTACTTCTACCGACAGCACGGCTGGCAAACTTGGCGACGATAGCTCACAGGAAGCTGAAGGAATTTCACCACATGCTTCTGTGCTGTGTGGAAAAGCATTAGCCCCCCATGAAAAAGCGATCCTTACACAACAGCTCACGCTTTTGAATTCAGACAGCTATAAGTCAGAGTTTATGTTTCCCTCTATCGCAGGGCTGGTAGGAAATATCTTAGGCGAAACCTTTAGCGACGAAGACGCCGTGGCCGTTGCCATTTGTAATGCGCTCGATGACGAAACAATTAAAGAACAAGCTGATGAAGTACAAAAGCAACGAAGCGCAGAAGAAACATCAGTAGAAGTATCGAAGACCGAGCATACAGCAGAGAGCGCTGAAGCTGTGGGCGACACTAAACCCTTAAGCAGCGCAGAAGACAATGCACAGCCAGTAAAAACCGAGCGCCAAGCAGTTAAGATGCTAAAAGTCGACCAAGCTAAAATCGACTACTTAATGGATATTGTTGGCGAACTCACCGTGGCGAAAAACTCATTGCCTTATCTGGCCAAACAAGCCGAGGAGGAAGGAGGAAGTAGAAAGCTTAGTAAGCAAATAAAAGCACATTTTTCTATTGTTAATCGCTTAACTGAGTCGCTGCAAAGTGCGGTATTGCAAATACGCATGGTACCTGTCTCTCATGTATTCCAGCGCTATCCTCGCTTAGTGAGGGACTTAGCGAGGAAGCTCGATAAAAAGATTGAGCTTTGTATGCAGGGTGAAGACACCGAGTTCGATAAAAACTTAATTGAATCACTTTCAGAGCCGCTTATTCATTTATTGAGAAACAGCATCGATCACGGTATTGAGTCACCGTCTGAGCGGATTGCAGCGGGCAAGTCAGAAATGGGTCGTATTGACCTTATTGCTACGCCTCTTGATGACAGCGTAATAATTGAAATCCGCGATGATGGCAAAGGGATAGATCCACAAAAAATTAAACTACTCGCCTTTCAAAAAGGGGTCATCAGCGAAGCTCAACTAGAGAGCCTAGACGATAACGAAGCCCTACAGCTTATATTCGCTGCTGGTTTTTCTACCTCAGAACAAGTCTCAGATTTGTCTGGACGCGGCGTCGGTATGGATGCGGTAAAAACAATGGTAAGCCAGGCAGGCGGCACTATCGAAATGCACAGCGAAGTAGGTGTAGGTACTACTTTCAAATTGCTGCTACCTCAAACTATGTCGGTTAACCGTGTAATGATGTTTGAAGTAAACGACCAAATGTTTGGTGTGGGAATGGATGCGGTGGTGGAAACTGTGAAAGTGCCCACCTCAGACATTCAGCGCATTCGCAACGAACAGGTTCTTGTTATTCGAGAAAAGCTGATACCACTTTGTAATCTGCGCGACGCATTGGGTTTTGAAGGGGCAGAGGAAAAAGAAGAGCACTCAATTTTGGTGGTAGCAACACCACAGGGAGAGTTCGGGTTAATCATCGATAAATTTCATGAGGGTATTGATGTTATTCAAAAACCTCTTGAAGGGGTGCTAGCGGGATACGCGCACTTTTCGGGAACAGCGTTGCTTGGTGACGGGCGTGTGCTGTTAATCATCAATGTACAAGAGGTGTTAGCCCAATGCCTATAGCGTTCAAAAAGAAAGTGGCGGTGATGACCGGACATTGCGAAATTGAAGAGGCAGAAAGCCTGTTTGCCTGGCTAAACGAAGAAGCCTCTCGGCAAGTTAACTTAAAGGCCTTAGTCAGTGCACACACTGCGGTATATCAGGTACTGCTCGCAAAGAAGCCAAAAGTCAGCGTGTGGCCAGAATCTGAAAAGCTGATTTGGCTCACAAAAATGATGAATAACAAAAGTAATGTGTGGTGCGAATGAAAGTGATCACGGTGGCTAATCGCAAAGGCGGTACAGCAAAAACTACAACAGTAGTAAACCTTGCTTATGGTTTCGCCCAAGCGGGTAAACGAGTAATGGTCATAGACCTTGATAATCAGGGGCACGTGATGCACGGCTTAAAAGCGCTTGGATGTGCACCACAAAACGAGATTACCGAATTGCCAATTAACCACTTTTTCACGTCAGTAGTGAAATGCTCAGAAAACATTTACGCAACCAATGTAGATACGAACAAGGCCAATACGAACGATAACATTACTTTAGACACTCTACGCAATTGGTGCGACTCAGTTCCTGTTACAACACATTTCGACATTGTGTTAATCGATACACCGCCGACCCTGAGTCCGCAACTGATGGCCGCGCTATCAGCCGCTACCGACATTATTATTCCCGCTACCCCTTTACCGCTTGCCAGTGACGGCGTGCAAAAATTATTAACGGCCTGCAGAAACGCTATGGCGGAGCGAAAGTTCAGAGCGACTAGGCTAACCATTTTACCCGTAATGGTTGAACAAAATTTAAAGCTTCACAGGCAAGAACTTAGTGGCTGGTATGAACGCTACGGGCGCAACAAAGTACTGGTTCCCATAAGAAAGAGTATCAAATTAGCCGAGGCATTTGCTCAAAACAAACCCGTTTTTGCTTATGCACCTCACAGTCGTGGCGCACACGACTATACTGAATTATGTAAACAATTAATCGGCTAGAAACAAGAGGTAATGCAATGAGCGCAATACACTTAGTAGATGATTCAGCAACAATGCTAATGAGTATGGAAATGCTGCTTAAACGGGCAGGCTATACAGTAACAAAATCAGAAAGTGCAGAGGCAGCGATGGCGGCACTTGAGTCCATATCGCCCAAATTAATAATAACGGATTTAAACATGCCGGGTATGAACGGTATAGAACTAATAAAAACACTAAAGCAGCAATCTAAATTTAGGTTTACCCCCATGTTGATGTTAACCACGGAGTCGCAGCAAAGTCGTCGAGAAGAAGCGAAAGCTGCTGGTGCTACAGGCTGGCTTGTCAAACCCGTCGAGCCAGAGCAATTGTTAGGTGTAGTAAAGCAGTTGGTACCAGCTGCATAAGGTAAAAACATGAAAGTACTTGAAAAAGCAAAGCAGTATTACGAAACAGTGCTCGCTGAGAAAATAAAAGTGCTTAAGGAAAAGACAGGTAACATGCAGGATTCGCTTTTACTTTGGGGCGGGCTTTTAGCCGTAACAGTAGTAGGCGTAGTGGGGTCGCTGAGTATACCTATAGAGATAATGGGCCTGCATGGGGGAGTCTGTGTAACTATTTTAGCAATGTTGACCTTTGTGCCTTGGTATGCAAACCGACAGAATCGCATGTTTGCTGCCAAGTTAAGTCGTCAAGAAAGCTATTTGCAAGAAACTTCATCGCAGTTAAGCGAAACCCATGCTCAGGTTAATGATTACGTAGCCATATTAAAAGGGCAAATGGATGGCATAAGTGCAATAACTGAAGACGCCTCAATGGAGCTAATGAAAGCGCTGTATGAGATTGAAAGCAGTATTCAAGATAGTATCGACAACGTTGAATTGGGTCAGAAGAATGCTCTTAATTGTAAGGAGAAAAGTGCAGACGAGTTTGTGCTGGCGGCGCAGCGCCTATCTAATATAAAAGAAATGATCAATACACAGCGCGCGCAACAGATTGCAGATACTGAAGCCATTCAAGGGGTAATGCGTGAGGTTGAAAACCTAAAGGAACTCACCGAATTAGTTAAAAATATTGCTTCGCAAACCAATTTATTAGCCCTTAATGCTGCAATTGAAGCGGCGCGAGCTGGCGAATACGGACGCGGGTTTGCCGTGGTAGCTGAACAAGTGCGCATTTTATCGTCTCAGTCTTCAGAAGCAGCAGAAAAAATTGAAACGGGTATTAAATCTGCCCTTGATGCAGCGCATCTGCAGGGCGAAAAAATGCTGAACTCAACACGAGCAAATGATACGTGCGAATTACTAACAGGGTTTTCTGAATCGCTGGAAAATATAACGGCACACTATCGTGTACTAGAAGAGCTTAACCCCAAGATGCTGGCCTGCTTCTCGCAAAGTGCAACAGAGGTTGCATTTAAAGTCAGTGGGGCAATCGCAAAAATTCAATTCCAAGATATTATTCGCCAGCGCACCGAACACGTGAAACTAGAGCAAGACGCCATTGTTAGTCTGTTTGGACAGTTTTCTTCTTACATTAACAACCGCGAGCATTTTGATGAGTCGTTTAATTTAAGCACTAAAGAAATGTTTGAAAAGTATGTGATGGAAGATCAGCGTAAAATCCATTTCGATATTAATGAGTCTTCATCTGAAGAGAAAAATGAGTTTGAAGAGGCCCGAGAGCCTAAGATAGAACTGTTTTAATAAGATTTTTAAGAAATTAGGACAGGGCTGAAAGTATCAATGATTAGAAGCCATGAGAGTTAATACGGGTACGTAGGTAAGTGATATCACTACTGTAAAATTGCCAGTCAGCTACACTGACTGGCAATTTCAAAACCAAGTACCTAATGAGTCTAAGCTCGGTTTCCTGTAAAGGCGCATTCAAACACTGTGGCAAGTTTCCGAGGGGCTAACGAAACCAACGCCTTATCCTTACAGAGTAATGCGCTGGGCCGTAGCGAACGCAACGTCCAGCTTGAAGTACGCCGCTTCATTAATGAAATGAGGGTAGGTTTCTTTCTCACCGTCCCAGAGAATATCTTTTCCGTCAAAAGTTCTAAACATGGGAGAACCGGGTAATAGAGGCTTAAAATCATTGTCTTGCAATGAGTGGTGGATCATCGCGGTACGCGCGCCATTTCCATCTAATGGAAAGCCGACGTTTTCACCAAGGCGAAAGGCTTCACACGCAGGCAGTGCGTCTGTTTCTATCTTTTGGTTATTATAGGCTACACAAAAATCTAAAATAGCCTCGGCCATAGTTTGTGTTAAAAGGTAAACATCTTCTCTTAATACGCCTTGAGGCTGACCGCCCACTTCAATCATTACCCCTTTCTTACCGGTAGTACACAAATAACCGTGTTCAAGATAAGGCTTTTCGTCTTCCACCAAAATATTCGCTTCGGGCATTTGTTGTTTAACAAATCGTGCTAACTGAACGTGAAATTCATCCGCTTCTAGAATAATTAGCGTGGCGCCCATCTCGCTGGTGGTGTTGTGAATATCAATAACAAAGTCGGTATTTGAGTTACCTTTCGGACCGAATTTTTCATTCAATGATTTAGCAAGCACGGCTTCTTTAGCGGTGTTGTCATTTGATAAGCGCTCAAAGGTAAACTGCCGATTTAAATCTTCTTCTACAAACCGCACGTTAGCGTCTAGAGCAGCTTCGTTAGCTATGTTCAATGAAACGTTTAGCTCATTAAATCGCGAAGGTAGCCCAAACTGTTGCCAGTTTTTAATAAGCTGAATACCACTGGTTTCATTGCCATGAGTACCACCAACAAGCGCGATAGAGTTAAACATTATTATTCCTTTTTACTAGTGTGAAAATGCGGCTACAAAATTAGTGTTTAAAAAAGTCATCAGACTGCTGCGCCAACATCGCCTCGATTTCTTCCACATCAATATCTTTAGGCGTGGCGTCTTCTGCAGGCTTACCCGCAATCTTTCTGTCTTCTGCAGCCCACTCACCTAAATCAATAAGCTGGCACTTTTTACTACAAAAGGGACGATATTCGCTGGTTGGCGCCCAAACAACCTGTTTGGCACAAATAGGACATTTCACTTCCATAATAGACTCCAGTGAAATACGTCTTGGCGGCACAATCTATGAACTATGAACTATGAACTATGAACTATGAACTATGAACAAAGAAAGTACCCAAGACGAAAAATATTGAATAAAGGCGGAGTTTAGCAGGCCGCTAAACGAAACTGAATACTGTTTTCCACTGCGCCAGCTTGGCCTTCTTGCGGCGAAAACAACATAAAACGTAGGGCGTAACGGTATTTGTTGCCACTTAAGGTTGGGTAGTAGCCATCATCTACACTGCACTTTACGCGTATCAGTTCGTTTTTATCTTCCGCAGCGCCTTGGTAAAAGCCGTTCTCGGCCACCACATTTACAAACTGACCTCGCTCACGGATAAACGATAGGCTAACCGCAATTGCATCGTCAAGAAGCCCTAAAGTCTCTAACCATTGTGCAATTTCGTTTTGACGCTGTTCAAGCGGCTGCTGTAACCAAAAGTGCAAATTAGGAAGGTCAAAGCTACATGCGCCGCCGGGTATGGCAAAGCGCTGTCTAATGGCGCTAAGCAGTTTATCGTCTTTTAGCGCGCTACCAAAACGGCGATCTGTCTTTAGCTTTTGCTTTAAAGTAAGTACTGTTTTCAACGCTTGCTCTAACGCCGTACTGTCTATCTTGGGGTGTTTTGACCAATAGACTAAATTCTTTTCGTGAGCTTCAAGATCTTTGGTTAAATCTGAACGAAGATCGAGCCTTTCTATTAGGTCGAGCAGTTCGAAAAGTTGTTCAAAAAACACAAGCTGAAGGTGCGTGTGTTCTGATTTGGCGGTTATTTTAAGTTGACCAAGCAGCTGCTCAACACGTAAATAGTTACGTACTTTTTCCTTTAGTGGAAACTCGAATACAGCGCTACCCATGGAACCCCTTAAAACACATAGACTTAGAGAAACAGCACTACGACCTTGTAGTGCTGCGAATAACAGCAAGCCTAAAGCATCAAGGCTTTGAAGCCAAGTCTACTTGTTCGACAAATGCTTACTTTGACTTTGATTGTTCAAAAAAGTTTCAAAAAGTAACTCTGTTGACCGGGGCGGCCCGTTATAAGAGAAGAATGGTAAGGCCTCATATGAAAACAGAAGAACGAAACAGAAGAGCTAATCACAAGAGTTAGGTAGAAGTGAGAAGAAGAAAAGCCAGACGGCAACGGTAGATATGAAAAGTAGAGCTAGAAGCGGTTTGCTATTGTGCAAACCACTTACGTTTACATTGAAGCAAGGCTGAGTAGTTTTTGGTGTAAAGTTGATATTTGACTGGCGAGCGCTTCCAAGGTCGTGCTGTTATCTATTACGTCATTTGCCGCATCAATACGTTCTTTACGTGTAGCCTGCGAAGCCATAATACTTTTTATAGTTTGCTCTGTGCTACCGTCCCGTTTTAATGCCCGTTCAAGCTGCAATGTCTCTGGACAATCTACCACCACTACATGGTTACACATTTCGGTCAGTTTGTTTTCAACAAGTAAGGGCACGGATAAAATACAATAGGGCGATGTCGACTCGCTGATTAGCTGTTGCATTCGAGAGCGGATAAGGGGGTGGAGCAAGCCGTTTAACCAATGTTTTTCTTTTGCATCGGCGAATACTCTTTCGCGAAGGGCGGCGCGATTAAGGCTTCCATCTTCTAGCAAAATCCTTTCACCAAAATGTTCGGCAATATGCAGTAAGCCTTCTGAACCTACTTCAACTACGACACGCGCAACTTCGTCAGCATCAACAATATCAATGCCGAGTTTTTCAAAAATAGCAGTAGCAGCCGATTTACCACTGCCTATACCGCCGGTCAGGCCCACTACGAACGCGTTTTGTTTATCCATAATCATTAAGCCTTGAAGTTAAAGCGTTACTTAAGACTAAGTAGCATTTGGGTTTATAGCACTGCATTAAGATAGGCAGTAATGATTTCTTCTTTGTAAAGTAGGGTTAGCCAGCCTGCCACGGCCAAATAGGGGCCAAAAGGAATTGCTAACGATTTGCCTTTATTCTGAATGACCATAATGAGTATGCCTGCAATGGCACCCACAAATGAAGACAGCAAGATAATAACAGGCAAGCCTTGCCAGCCAGTAAATGCCCCAAGTGCAGCGAGCAGTTTAAAATCGCCATAGCCCATGCCTTCCTTACCTGTAACTAATTTAAATAGCCAGTAAACAGACCATAAGCTTAAATAGCCGGCTGCAGCACCGATAATGGCATCGGTAGTGCCAACAAATATGTTTTGTGTACTTAACAGTAAGCCTAGCCAAAGCAAAGGCAGTGTTAACTGGTCGGGTAGCAACATTTTATCTAAGTCAATAAACAGCAGCGCAACAAGCACATAGGTGAAGATTACCACCCACACTGCCTGGGAAGTCACGCCAAACTGATACGCTGCGAAGGTACAGGCTATAGCTGTGAAAAGCTCAACAAGCGGATAGCGTATTGAAATGCCTACTTTGCATTTGGCACATTTGCCTTTGAGAAACAGATAGCTGATAACCGGGATATTTTCCCACGCGCGAATCTTGTGGCCGCAGCTTGGGCAGGTGCTGTCTGGTTTTACTAGGTTAAACGTATCTGTGGATACGGGGGACTTTTCATCGGCAGATATGTTGGCGCCGTTACTTTCACCGCCACTTGCGCCATCACTAAAATAGCTTTCATACTCTTGCTGCCAGCTGCGCTCCATCATAATAGGCAGGCGATAAATCACCACGTTTAGGAAACTGCCCACCATTAAGCTTACAAAAAAAACAAGAGAATAAAATAAAGCAGGGTAGAGCTGACTAAGCGTTATTATGGCATCCATGAAGTGCAGGTCTTCTAGTTATAATAGTGGTTGGAAAAGTCGGGTGTTAAACCTGGTGTATGGGAGCCACTAAAAAGCGACGCCCAAATCGTTCACATTTACAGAGCTAGCAATCGTAAAACTAATAATCACAAAGCTAGCAATATATGCAAGTTATACCACGTTACCCATTTCGAATATAGGCAAGTACATGGCCACAATCAAGCCTCCGATAACTACGCCTAGTACAGCCATGATCATAGGTTCAAGCAAGCTGGTTAAACCGTCTACCATGTCGTCAACTTCTGCTTCATAAATAGTCGCAATTTTGCTCAGCATTTCGTCAACCGCACCTGACTCTTCACCAATGGCAATCATTTGCGTCACCATGTCAGGGAATACTTGGGTAGCACGCATGGCCACATGCATCGGCATACCGCCTGCTACCTCTTTACGTATGTACAAAATAGCATCGCGATAAACTGCATTACCAGATGCACCCGCGGCAGATTCAAGAGCACCTATTAGCGGAACACCTGCTGCAAAGGTAGTTGCAAGGGTTCGGGTAAATCGGGCAATACTAGCTTTTTTAAGTATTTCGCCGATAACCGGAATCTTTAAAATATTGCGGTCGACGCTATCGCGCAGCTTTTGGCTACGTCTGTGTGCACGAACAAACATAAAGCCTGCGGCTGCCACGCCCATGGCAATAAAAATACCGTAGTCTTGTACAAAACGCGAAATAGCGAGTACAAACAGAGTAAACGCTGGGAGTTCAGCGCCAAAGCTGCTAAATATTTCTTCAAACTGAGGTACAACAAAAATAAGAAGAATAGTTGTAACAATAAAAGCAACAACCAAAACCGCGATAGGGTAAAACATCGCTTTTTTGATCTTTGATTTTAGTGCTTCAGCTTTTTCCTTGTATGTCGCAATTCGGTCGTAGATGGTTTCTAGCGCACCAGACTGCTCGCCCGTATACACTAAATCACAATATAAGTCGTCAAAATAAAGGGGGTGTTTTCGCAGTGCTGAAGATAGTGGATTACCCGATTTTACTTCTTCAGTTATTTCACCCAGTAATTTCCGCATTGACGGATTCGCATGGCCTTGTGCAATCATTTCAAGAGATTGGATAAGGGTCACACCTGCAGCCAACATAGTCGCGATTTGACGGGAGATAACAGAAATATCAGCGGGTTTTATTTTTTTTGCGCCACCAAATAATGGCTTAGCTAACTTTTTTACTTTATTGGCGGAAATGCCCTGGCGACGTAAAAGATTTTTGGCTTCAGAAAGCGAGGTGGCAGAAATTTCGCCTTTTCTAGCTTGGCCATTTCTGTCCTTTCCTTGCCAAGTAAATACTATAGCTGCCTTCGCCATATTTTTCTCTCGTGTGTGGTTCTAATATATAGAAAAAAGCCCAGAATTAACTGGGCTTGTTTTATAAAAAACAGATTAGCAAAGTGAGCCAGGAGTACATGTCGAATCCCAAGTCACACGGCCGTTTGAAAACGTAGGTTCAAGTACAAATGTCGCAGCATTGCCAGAGTCGTCAGTAATCTTAGAGTTTGTTGACGCCGTTGCAGTAATTTTACCGTTCAACGTGGTAACACCAACGATGTCTGCGCCAGCTGTAACATCTTTAGGCACGCCATTGTTGTCACTAGTGCAACCTGTCACTGTTCCAAGTGTCTGCGCGCAAATCTCAACCGCAGTCTTTGCAGCAGCAGTGGCGTTGGTTACTTCAGTAAACTTCGCTTTCTGCGTGTAGTTCTGATAAGCAGGCAATGCGATTGCTGCAAGAATACCGATGATTGCTACAACAATCATTAGTTCGATTAGGGTGAAACCTTTTTGGTTTTTGTTATTCATGTTCATCATGGTTTTTCTCCGGGACGTGTATAACACGTAAAGTTTAAAATCTAATTCAAATTGACGTTTATACCCGAGTCGTCCTTTTCAACGCCCCTGGTACTTGATACTCAGTATAGAATTTTATTTGTCACTGACAAGTATAGGCAAATATACGTATGTCTAGCTTTTGCAGTATGACACGGATAGCTGCGCTATGGCAGGCGCGATCACTTGTACTTTCGTATAAAAGTTAATGACTTATCTACGTATATCACTCTATACACAGAAAAACATGACGAGAAATAACTGGGGATATTCGTGAGTTCTAGTATCTTTGATCATACTACAACTCACGCTTTTTGCTTAGCGGCTAACTAAGGTGTTGACACCAAGTTAGCTGATTAAAACGCCTTATAAACTGCGCTACTACGACAGAGTAATTCGAAGCGACAAATCAATCGCCTGAACATGTTTGGTTAAGGCGCCAGATGAAATGTAATCCACACCTAGTTGTGCAAGTGATGCCAGTCGTTCATCAGTAATGTTCCCTGATACTTCCAGTTTACACTGGCCTTTATTAAGCGCTACTGCCTGTTGGATCTGTTCGTTAGTAAAATTATCCAACATAACAATATCGGCACCCGCTGAAAGGGCCTGTTCAAATTCAGCTAGACTCTCAACCTCTACTTCAACAGGCTTGCCCGGCATCATGGTCTTCGCTCGGCTCACTGCTTTTTCGATATTTCCGCAAGAAAAAATGTGGTTTTCTTTAATTAGAAATGCATCGAACAAACCAACGCGATGGTTTTGACCGCCGCCACAACGTACCGCGTATTTCTGTGCATAGCGCAGTCCGGGTAAGGTTTTGCGGGTGTCTAAAATCTTAGTGTTAGAGCCGGCTAGAAATTTGGCATAAAAAGCCGTCACTGTAGCTGTTGAAGAAAGTGTCTGGAGAAAGTTAAGCGCTGTACGTTCGGCTGTTAATATAGCGCGAGCAGAGCCTTCCAAGCTAACTAATACCGTATCAGCCTCAACCTTGTCCCCATCTTCCACATGCCAGGTTAGCGACACTGACTCGTCAATAAGCGCAAATGCTTGATTAGCCCAAGCGATTCCACAAACCACGCAAGGCTCGCGAGTAATAATGGTCGCTTTTGCTGTAACGCTCTCATCTATCAGGTTTGCGGTAATATCGTTTGCAGCATTTAATTCGCCGCCAAGATCTTCTACAAGCGCGTTTGATACTTGTTCTCGGATCGCCTGCATATCTGGTGATGTCATTTTCATCGCTTTTATCTATGCTATTTATATATTCAAAGGGTACGCAATATTAACCATTCTCCGCGCTGAGTAAACTCTAATTGGCGAAGAACACTCATTCCTAGCAGTATATGGTCATCTTGCATACCGGGGTTTAAGTTTGCGTCTACATTACGCACAACAATTTCGCCAATGCGTAATGTGTCAATTGTTGATTCGGCAACCCTCACTACGCCATTGGCAGTGCTGGCTAAACCTTCTCGCCCAGCTTTTAGTTGGAGTTTGTTGGCTAAGTGTGCGGGAACTGCTACATCAGTGGCACCCGTATCAACAAGAAATACCACTTCCTCACCGTTGATATAACCTGTTGTTACATAATGCCCTTGGCGATTTTGCTTAAGGCGTACCTCAGTCTGTGAACCAATGCGTTCAGACGTGGGCTCGCTGTTCGGGTTTATTTGTTTTTCAAGTAAGTCAGAGAAGACAAAAACAAGTAAACCGAAACCGCAAATCCATGCAAGGGCAACCATCCATTTACCCGTTGACGCTGTCGGGTCTTGTTGTTCATTCATGTTTTTACCTTATTGATAACTGCCTTACGAATAACAGAGAGGCACTGTTTACCAATCATGCTTTTATAAAGGCTGCCGATTACAGCAGTGGCATAAAATATTGAGTTAGCACCGGCATGTAGCGCTTATAACCCTATACACTTATATCCTTATACAATGTAGGCTATAAAACAGAAAATCAATTACCGAAGCAATTTCTATGGTGCTTTATAACAAAGCGAAGTACACCCAAAGTCCACATTATGATGATCGCCCTGACGATACCGATGTCAGTCTTTTAGTGATACATAATATTTCACTGCCGCCTTCACAGTTTGGTACGCCAGGTATTCGACAATTGTTTACCGGCACGCTCAACCCAGACGATCATCCTTTTTATCAAGAGATTTCTGGTTTGCGAGTCTCCGCCCATTGTGTGATTTATCGAACGGGTGAAATAGAACAATTTGTTCCCTTTGAACAGAGGGCGTGGCACGCGGGCCTTTCAAGCTTCCAGGGCCGCAGTCGCTGCAACGATTATGCTATTGGTATTGAACTGGAAGGCACCGATACACTGCCTTTTACCGATGCGCAGTATAAAGCGCTTGGCGAGCTCACTGATTTTATTACACGACACTATCCTCGGATCACTTTAGGGCGTATTGTAGGTCATAATGACATTGCGCCGGGGCGTAAAACAGATCCCGGTGTTGCTTTCGATTGGGCAAGATACAGAATGCGCGTGACTGGGTTATAGAACACTACTCGACCTAGGAAACTGAAAAAAGGAACGCAATACCTATGATGTTAATGAGTCTGTTGTTAGTTCTTAGTCTTGAACGACTGATAACAAAAACACCGAATTGGCATATTGAAAAGTATGCCGCGCAATATCGAGCTTTTCTCCAAAATAAAGGGTTAATCAAGTTCCAAGAAACGGATGAGGAAGGAAAGGATAAGGATAAGAAGGAATCGTCTACTGCGCTTTATTTTTACCTTTTA
The DNA here is from genome assembly GCF_903772925.1 of Alteromonas macleodii. Taxonomy (NCBI): domain Bacteria; kingdom Pseudomonadati; phylum Pseudomonadota; class Gammaproteobacteria; order Alteromonadales; family Alteromonadaceae; genus Alteromonas; species Alteromonas fortis. Next base: position 3,408,034 of record NZ_LR812090.1, on the reverse strand, counting down.
CTGCCCGCACTTGTGCTAGGTGCTATCGAGTACTGGTTGCTTGGCGCATTCCTTACCTTTATTGAGCAAAGTTTAGTGTTGTTCATATGCATTGGCTGTCCGGTCTTAAGGAGCATTTATAAAAACTTCCTGAACGCCGCCGACCGAGGAGACCTTCAGGCGTGTAGTATGTACACCGACCAGCTGGGCCATTGTGCAAGTCAAACTGAAAGCGACGGCAGTGCGGGCACTGAAGGTAAAAGTTTTGGCCAGCACCTTACTTGGCTTAACTACCAGCACTACGCAGCAGTGATGCTATGGTTTATTGCCTTTGGCGCCCCAGGCGCACTGTTTTACTGCCTGAGTAGAAGCACCACTGAGGCTTTGTGTGACGCTAATCACCCTTTAAAAGTTGCTGCGGGCAGGTTGATGTTCGCTCTCGACTATATCCCTGTTCGTGTTACCGCCTTTGGCATGTTGATGATGGGGCACTTCTCAAGAGCGTTACCTGAGTGGTTAAAACACGCGCTTCAGTTCGATGTTCCTGCCTACGATGTGCTGACGCAAATTTCCTCGAAAGCCGAGGTGCTAACTCCTGACGAACAGCAGTTACAGGCCGAAAATGCAGCGGTTGAACCCCAAGTGCTAGTAAAGTTAGCAAAACGTAATGTTATTTTTCTACTTGTTATAACGGCAGCGCTAACCCTTGTGGGAAGCTTGGCATAATCATTATTTTTAACATTTACTAAAGTATCTTACTTATTGGAGCGTTTGGTCTATTTATTAATTGTATGTAGATCAGGCGCTTTGCTTAACCTAATATCTTATCCGCTTCTCATCAGACCAGTTCGCAAGCGAATACTTTTCTTAACAAATTCAACAATAAAGCTTAACACCCGGCAAATAGCATAGGCTTTGCTATGCTTGGGAGTATTTACCTCGAAATCGATCTGCCTTAAACTAGATAGGTAAAATGGTATTACCAATTGTGTTTGTGTTTAAATTTTCCGTGATTATTTTTTACATTCACCGCTCTTATAGCAGCATTGGTAAAAATAAAAGGATACGTTGAGCGCATGCGTCAGCAGCGAAAAAAACTCTCTGATGTAATTACCGAACAACTCGAGTCAATGATACTCGACGGTACGCTATTGGCTGGTCAAAAGTTACCGCCAGAAAGAGAGCTAGCGCTTGAGTTTGATGTGTCACGTCCCTCGTTAAGAGAAGCTATAGGTAATTTGCAAGCGCGCGGTCTGGTAGAGCGTAAGCAAGGCGGCGGTACGTTCGTAAATCGCAACCTGAATTCAGCCATGAAAGATCCGCTGATGGACCTTGTAAGCCAGCGCCCTGAAACTCAATTCGATTTGCTTGAATTTCGTCATGCCCTTGAAGGAATGGCGGCATATTACGCGGCACTTCGTGGTCAACCTGAAGACTATGAAGCATTGAAGCAAGCATTAAATGACGTACCTAAGCCCAAAGCACATGAAAGTAAACGTGCTCAAGCCGAGGCGCTAGGAAAGTTCTACATCATTATGGCAAGAGCATCACATAACATGGTGCTGTTACACGTAATGAGCACCATGCAAAGCATGCTGGTAGACAATATTGAACGAAACTTTGACATGCTGGCTGCGCACCCTGAAGCGGTGGAAGACATCGCGAAGCAGCGTCGTGAAATTGTAGAAGCTATTGCTTCTCGCGACCCTGAAGCTGCCCGCCAGGCATGTAACACGCATTTAGCGTTTATTGAAAAAACGCTATTAACCATTAATCAACGCGATACTCGCGTGCAGCGCGCATTGCGACGATTAGAGATTTAGTTACCTAGTCTTACCCTCGTAATAAGGGCTAGATAGCTATTCATTCGCAGAGGCCGGTCAGGTTTTTCCTGTGCCACTGCAAAAGCAGGTGAGCCAGATTGGGTCACTGTGAGTACAACGTAATTTAGTTTTCCTTCTTTTAGCGCCTTTAAGATAGAGGCAATGCTAAGGGAGGATTTTCTATATAAGCAAAAAATAGGATGGCACCATGTCTGATATGATGCACCAAGATGTAGATCCTCAAGAAACTAAAGAGTGGATTGATGCGCTTGAGTCGGTTTTAGAAGAGGAAGGCGTAGAACGCGCCCACTATTTACTCGAAAAACTTATTGATAAAGCACGTCGCAGCGGAGCGCATTTACCGTATGACGCTACTACTGCCTACATCAATACTATCCCTGCAGCGCAAGAGCCAAAAATGCCTGGCGACTTGACCATCGAAGCGCGCATCCGTGCCGCTATTCGTTGGAACGCACTAATGATTGTATTGCGTGCATCGAAAAAAGACCTAGAGCTTGGTGGCCACATTGGTAGCTTCGCATCATCGGCTATGCTTTACGATGTAGGCTTCAACCACTTCTTTAAAGCGCCTAATGAAAATCAAGGCGGCGACTTTATTTTCGCTCAGGGCCATATTTCTCCTGGTATTTACGCGCGTTCTTTCATGGAAGGCAACCTAACTGAAGAGCAGTTAAATAACTTCCGTCAAGAGTGTGCCGGCGATGGTCTGTCGTCTTACCCACACCCTCACTTGATGAAAGACTACTGGCAGTTCCCAACCGTATCTATGGGTCTTGGTCCACTTCAAGCTATCTATACAGCACGCTTCCTTAAGTACCTAACTAACCGTGGTATTAAAGACTGTTCAGGTCAGCGCGTATACTGCTACATGGGTGATGGTGAGTGTGATGAGCCAGAGAGCTTGGGTGCAATTGGTCTTGCTTCTCGTGAAGGCCTAGACAACCTAACGTTTGTTATCAACTGTAACCTACAGCGCCTAGACGGCCCGGTACGTGGTAACGGCAAAATTATCCAAGAACTTGAAGGTACGTTCCGCGGCGCAGGCTGGGAAGTAGTGAAAGTAATCTGGGGTAGTTACTGGGATGAACTATTAGCTCGTGATAAATCTGGCAAGCTGATTCAGCTTATGGGTGAAACAGTAGACGGTGAATACCAGAACTGTAAAGCCAAAGGCGGTAAGTACACCCGTGAGAACTTCTTCAACAAGTACCCTGAAACAGCGGCGCTTGTAGCAAATATGTCTGATGATGACATCTGGCGCTTGAACCGTGGTGGTCACGATCCAGTTAAAGTATTTGCAGCTTACCAAAAAGCCATCGATACCAAAGGTCGTCCAACAGTAATCCTTGCTAAAACGGTTAAAGGTTTCGGTCTAGGTTCTTCAGGTGAAGCGCAAAACGTAGCGCACAACGTGAAGAAAATGGACGTTGAATCAATCAAGCAGTTCCGCGACCGTTTCAACATTCCAGTAGCTGATGAGAAAATTGAAGAACTACCATACTTCAAGTTCGACGAAGACAGCGAAGAAATGAAATACCTTCGCGCACGTCGTGAAGCGCTAGGTGGTTACCTGCCTTCTCGCCGCGAACAGGCCGAAGAGCAATTAGAAGTTCCAGAACTAAGCGCATTCGATGCTATTTTAAAAGGTTCTGGCGACCGTCAAGTATCGTCAACCATGACGTTTGTACGTGTACTTAACGCATTGTTGAAAGATAAGAAAATCGGTAAGCGTGTTGTACCAATTATTCCTGATGAAGCCCGTACCTTTGGTATGGAAGGCTTGTTCCGTCAGGTGGGTATTTACGCCAACGAAGGTCAGAAATACGTTCCTCAAGATGCAGATCAGGTGGCTTACTATCGTGAAGATAAGAAAGGTCAGGTACTGCAGGAAGGTATTAACGAGCTAGGTGCAATGGCATCGTGGGTAGCGTCAGGTACGTCGTACTCAACGTGTAACGCAACCACTATTCCGTTCTACATTTACTACTCAATGTTTGGTTTCCAACGTGTTGGTGACCTTGCATGGGCAGCGGGTGATAGCCAAGCACGTGGTTTCCTACTAGGTGCAACAGCAGGTAGAACTACGCTTAACGGTGAAGGTCTACAGCACCAAGACGGTCATTCACACGTTCAGGCGAACCTAATTCCTAACTGTATTACTTACGATCCAACGTACGGTTATGAAGTAGCGGTTATTGTTCAAGACGGTTTGCGTCGCATGTACGGTAACAACGAAAATATCTTCTATTACCTAACACTAATGAACGAGAACTATCAGCACCCTGCAATGCCAGAAGGTGATGATGTTGCTGAGCAAATCATTAAAGGTATTTACAAGCTTGAGCGCGTTGAAAACGACAAGTCTAAGCTTAACGTACAGCTAATGGGCTCAGGTACTATCTTAAACGAAGTACGTAAAGCGGCACAGATTCTGTGTGAAGACTACAACGTATCTTCTGACGTTTACTCTGTGACCTCGTTCAACGAACTAGCCCGTGAAGGTCAGGACGTTGCACGCTGGAACATGCTAAACCCAGAAGCTGAGCAAAAAGTACCTTACATTGGTCAGGTAATTACGAAAGACGCGGGTCCTGCGATTTCTGCCACTGACTATGTGAAGAACTACTCAGACCAAGTACGCGCGTTCATTGAAACTGAATACCGCTGCCTAGGTACAGACGGTTTCGGTCGAAGTGATAGCCGTGAAAACTTGCGTACTCACTTTGAAGTTAATGCGTCATACATTGTGGTTGCATCACTTTACGAATTGGCTCAGCGCGGCGACGTTGAGAAGAAAGTGGTAGCAGAAGCCATTAAGCGTTTTGATATTAACGCTGAAAAACTTAACCCACTTTACGCGTAAGCCAGATAAGGTATTTTACATATGTCAGATATTCAAAAGATTATCGTACCCGATGTAGGCGGTGACGAAGTTGAAGTTATCGAGCTATGTGTTGCCGTAGGCGACAACATCGAAGCCGATGAAGGCGTTGTTACTGTAGAAAGTGACAAGGCGTCAATGGACATCCCAGCACCATTTGAAGGTGAGATTGTAAGCCTGTCTGTATCAGTAGGCGATAAAATCAAAGAAGGCGATGTGATTGGTGAAATGAAAGTTGCAGGTGGCGATAGTGCCGGTGATAGCGCTGCTGAAGAGTCATCTTCAGACAACGCTTCACAAGAAGAAGCGCCTAAGCAAGAAGAAGCACCAAAAGAAGAAAGCAAGTCAGAGGCAGCATCTGCTGCGTCTGGCAGCAGCGAAGTGATTGAAGTTGCAGTGCCAGATATCGGTTCTGACGACGAAGTTGACGTTATCGACGTATTGGTTTCAGCGGGCGACACCATCGAAAAAGAAGATGGTCTTATTACCCTTGAAACCGATAAAGCAACGATGGACGTACCTTCAACACACGCAGGTACGGTGAAAGAAGTATTTATCAGCACTGGCGATAAAGTGAAAGAAGGCACAGTTGTTATTAAGCTTGAAGTAGCGGGCTCAGGTTCGTCTTCAAGTGAGTCGGCGTCTAGCGAAGCTTCTTCTGAAGCATCTGCACCGGCTGCGCAGGAAAGCGAAAAGCAAGAGTCAGCTCCTGCTGCGTCTGCAAGTAGCGAAACCATTGAAGTAGCCGTGCCTGACATTGGTGAAGACGGTGAAGTTGACGTTATCGATGTGCTTGTATCAGCTGGCGATACCGTTGAAAAAGAAGACGGCCTAATTACGCTAGAAACTGATAAAGCGACCATGGATGTACCTTCAACGCACGCAGGTACCATTAAAGAAGTCTTTATCAAAACAGGCGATAAAGTTAAGCAAGGCACATTAGTTGTTAAGCTAGAAACTAGCGGCGGCTCATCTGAACAGGCACCATCTGCACCTAAAGCAGAAAAGCCTGCTGAAGCGCCTAAGCAAGAAGCACCTAAACAAGCGTCACAGCAAGAAGCCTCTCAAGGCCGTTCTCCTGTTCCTGCAGCGCCTGAAGCCAAGAATACAGGTAAAGCACATGCGTCGCCTTCGGTTCGCCGTATTGCGCGTGAGTTTGGTGTAGACCTGACTCAAGTTAACGGCTCTGGCCCTAAAAACCGTATTCTAAAAGAAGACGTTCAGGCTTATGTGAAAGCTGAGCTTGCGAAACCTCGCACAGCAGCAGCTTCAGGCAGTGCGCCAGCGGGCGACAACGTACTTCAAATCGTTCCGGTTAAGCCTGTTGATCACAGCAAGTTTGGCGAGATTGAAGAACAAAAGCTTTCTCGTATTCAAAAGATTTCTGGACCCTTCTTACACCGTAACTGGGCGACTATCCCGCACGTTACGCAGTTCGACGAAGCAGATATCACTGAAGTTGAAGAATTCCGTAAAGAGCAAAACGCGTACCACGCGAAAATTAAGTCTGGTCTTAAGATCACACCACTAGTATTCGTTATGAAAGCGGTAGCGAAAGCGCTTGAGAAATACGAAGTATTCAACTCATCACTGTCTGACGACGGCGAGAGCTTAATCATTAAGAAGTTTATCAACATTGGTATTGCGGTTGAAACACCGGGAGGCCTTGTTGTACCTGTTATTCGTGACGTGAATAAGAAAGGTATTGAGCAGCTGTCTCAAGAGCTTATTGAAACATCTAAGAAAGCCCGTGAAGGCAAGCTTAAAGCGGCTGACATGCAGGGTGGAACGTTCACCATCTCTAGTCTAGGTGGTATTGGTGGCACGGCGTTTACGCCTATTGTAAATGCACCAGAAGTCGCCATATTAGGTGTGTCTAAGTCTGAGATGAAGCCTAAGTGGAATGGTAAAGAGTTTGAGCCGCGCTTAATGGTGCCGCTAAGCCTGTCTTACGACCACCGAGTAATCGATGGTGCGGTAGGTGCAAGATTCTCTACTGAGGTTGCTGCAAACCTAACTGACTTACGCAGAATCATACTTTAAGTAAAAGGTCGAAAAAGTTTACAATATCAGTAACATTTTCGACGATTTTATAAGCCCATTTGGTGGCATTTAGGTTATGCTATTACGTAAAAGTAATAGCATGACCCTACAAGAACAGGATTGAGGTTCACAATGAGCGAAATTAAAACGCAATTGGTGGTACTGGGCGGCGGCCCTGGCGGTTATTCAGCAGCATTCCGTGCGGCTGACTTAGGTATTGAAACAGTTATCGTAGACTCACGCGACACGCTTGGTGGTGTTTGTCTTAACGTTGGCTGTATCCCTTCAAAAGCCCTTCTTCACGTTGCAAAAGTGATGAAAGAAGCGAAGCACCTTGCAAGCCACGGTGTTACGTTTGGCGAGCCTACCATCGATTTAGATAAAATCCGCGAATATAAAGACAGTGTTGTTAGCCAACTAACAAACGGTCTTGGCGGTATGTCTAAAATGCGTAAAACCAAGCATGTACAAGGCTACGGCAAGTTCACTGGTGCAAATACCCTAGAAGTAAAAAATGGTGACGACGTTACTACTATTACTTTCGAAAAAGCGATTATCGCTGCGGGTTCTGAGCCTGTAAGCCTACCGTTCATCCCAGAAGATGACCGCGTAATCGACTCAACTGGCGCGCTGGAAATGAAAGACATTCCTGAGAAAATGCTAGTGCTAGGCGGTGGTATCATCGGTCTAGAAATGGGTACAGTATACGAAGCACTTGGCTCAAAAATCGATGTGGTTGAATTCTTAGATCAGCTAATTCCAGCAGCTGACAAAGACATCATGAAAGTATTCATGAAAGACTACAAAGACAAGTTTAACATCATGCTTGAGACCAAAGTTACTGCGGTTGAAGCTAAAGATGATGGTCTATATGTAACGTTTGAAGGCAAGAAAGCGCCTGCAGAGCCAGTACGCTACGACAAAGTACTTGTTGCTGTTGGCCGTAAGCCAAACGGCAAGCTAGTTGGCGCAGATGCAGCTGGCGTAAACGTTGACGACCGTGGCTTCATCAATGTTGATAAGCAAATGCGTACTAACGTTGACCACATCTTTGCAATTGGTGACCTTGTAGGTCAGCCTATGCTTGCGCACAAAGCGGTTCACGAAGGTCACGTTGCTGCAGAAGTCATTGCTGGACAGAAGCACTACTTCGACCCACGTGCTATTCCTTCAGTAGCGTACACTGAGCCAGAAGTTGCTTGGGTTGGTCTAACTGAAAAAGAAGCGAAAGAACAGGGCGTAAGCTACGAAACAGCAACGTTCCCATGGGCTGCTTCAGGTCGTGCAATTGCATCTGATGCAACTAACGGTATGACCAAGATGATCTTCGAAAAAGAAACGGGCCGTGTTATCGGTGGCGCAATGGTTGGTACAAACGCGGGCGAAATGCTTGGTGAAATTGGTCTAGCTATTGAAATGGGTGCTGATGCTGAAGATGTAGCATTGACTATCCACGCTCACCCAACGCTTAATGAGTCTATTGGTCTTGCGTCTGAAATCTTCGAAGGAAGTATTACTGACCTGCCAAACCCTAAAGCGAAGAAAAAGAAGTAAATTAGCTTCTTTTCAAAATACTTTAAAAACCCGCTTTTAAGCGGGTTTTTTTGTACTACACTTTTATTTCAATGGCCAATCCGAAAATATAAGTAAGGCGCAGGAAACAAGAAGTGGTGGTAGATGTCAGCAAAGATTAAAGACCCAATTAAAGTACAATCGAAGTTTGGGGAATACAGCGTTGAACTTAAAGGCAACATTATTCGCCTAGATGGAAAGGGTGTGGTAACAAAAGCGCTTTTTCAACACTATCACGAAGATGTCAAAAAACTCGCCTTACCTCTAGGTGGACAGCCTTGGGGATTTCTGATTTTCGTACAAGGTGTGGGTATTTTAACGCCCGATGCCGAACAAGCTTTAATTGAATCTGTGCGCCTTAGAAAGCAATACGGTATGCAAGCTTGTGCTTTTGTTACTAGCGATGCTGACATACCTGCTTTGGTTAAAAGCCAGTTTGAACGCGTATATGCAGCGGCTAACTTAGCATGCTATTTCAGTGACTCTGAAAATGATGCGCTTGCATGGTTAGCCGCGCTTGGTTGCTCGTTAGATAATGAGTAACAACAACTTAAGCAGTTTCTTTCCCTGCTATGATTTTTGCTGCTTCATCGTTGCTCGGTGTTTTTAAGTGTGCGGGCTTAAATTCCTCACAGTCCATATTTCGCTGATCCATAAAGCGTTTAACGGTGTCGGCGCAGTACGCTTTACGGCAGCATTGAGAGAGCAGCATTTCATGGCGCTGCACACGCTCGCGAATGAACTTCACAACCAGCCCCCTAAGCCACTGCAAACCAGCGTCCTGGTCTTGGCGTTTATGCCACATGATAGATAGAGGAGAGCTAATAATTTCTACAGGTGTTTCAAATACCGCTAATTCTCCAGAGAAGATTTCCTTTTCCATGACCAATGAAGGCGCAACACAAATAAGGTTACTCTCTTTTAATAGCGGTGCGGCGTTATAAAATTGGTTTACGGACATGGCTACACGGCGCTTGAGGCCTAAATTTGCCAGCACTTGATCTGTGGGACCCGTCACATCGCCTGTAACAGAAACCAGAAGGTGATCGGCCGCTACAAAGTCTTCTAACGTTAGTTGAGATTTGGCTAAAGGATGGTCGGGACGCATTACCACCACCCAGCTTGGGTCTAGGACATGTTCAGCACGAATAACTGAGCCAGGCTCTTGGTATTTAGAGAAAGTCAGTTCGGCTTCGGCATCTTTAAGTATTTTGTCCGTTTCCATATCGTAATTAGGAATGGCATGGATATTAATACCAGGCGCCTCGTTCTCAATAACTTTGCGCAGCGGGCCCCACACCATAGACACAATGCTGTCAGTAGCTGCAATACGAAAAGTACGTTTAGCTGTTGCAGGGTCGAAGTCAGTCGGGTTCACGGCCACTTCAAGCTCGCCTAGAGGGCCTTGTATTTGACTCCAAAGATTTTTGGCGAAAGATGTAGGCTGAATACCACGCCCATCTTTAACAAACAATTCATCGTTCCAAGCGGTGCGCATGCGTGAAAGCGCATTAGAGACCGCCGGCTGTGTCATTGATAGCCTGTCAGCTGCACGAGTAATGGCACCCTCTGTCATGATGGCATCAAAAATCATCAACAAATTTAAATCGTGTGGACGCATAGTGGTCTCCGGCGCTTATTACTAATCAGCTACATTCATCTGTCAATTAATGAATCAAAGGCATTATGAATTTCACTTAAATGACATAGTTTAGTTATAGGTTATAGCTAAATGCATTTACTTTCCATATGAAAGCGACGAGCGACAATGATACATTACAATGCCGCAGCCCTCGACTTACCTAAGCTTTGGCTTTTCTTATGGATTTTTTGGTTTGCTCTGTGGCAAAACGCTCCTTAACTTTTAAAAAGCGGTCCATTCCTTCAGCATCTATTCTCAATACATAATATCATGTGATGTGTTGCATATAAAAAGATAATTATTTTTATTGTTTGATGGTGTGCATAATGCGCAGCATCAAACTTTAGTTTAATTTTTTAGAGAATCTTGCAATGAAAACTTTTACCCGTCTATTGGCAATAGTAAGCCTAACTGCGCTTGTCGCTGCATGTGGTGGTGACGAGCAGGATCAAAGTCAATCAATGAGCGCTGGCGCAAATGCTGGTGTTCCAGTTGATGTGGCTACGGTAGTGTCTCAGCGTTTAACCGAGTGGGATAATTTTACAGGCCGTTTAGAGTCTCCGCAAATTGTAGCGCTTCGTCCTCGCGTGTCGGGCTACATTGACTTTGTTGCGTTTGACGAAGGCGAATATGTCGAACAAGGGCAAACTCTATTCTTAATTGATAACCGCACGTTTAAAGCAGAAGTTGATCGACTGACTGCACAACTTGAAGAAGCCAAAAGTCGCGTTCAGTTGGCTGAGCAAAACTATAGCCGTGCTTTTAAACTTCGTAAAACCCAGGCGGTTTCTGAAGAAGTTCTTGATGCCCGTTTAGCTGAGAAAAACCAAGCGCTTGCAAGCTTAAACCAAACGCAAGCCGCACTTGAAGTAGCGCGCTTAAATCGCGGTTTTGCTCGTGTTGAAGCGCCTATTTCTGGACGAGTATCGCGTGCCAACATCACAGAGGGTAACTTTGTGACCGCAGGACAAACTGAACTCACCCGAATCGTTTCCACCGACCGATTGTATGCGTATTTCGATATTGATGAGCAGACGTATCTGAACTACGTAGGTAGCGATAACAATGCGTCTACCGCAGTCAATGAACAGCCAGTGGCTATGCGCCTTGCCAATGAGTCTGATTACAACCACTGGGGCCAAATCGACTTTATTGACAACCAAGTTAACGGTAGCACCGGCACACTTCGCGTTCGCGCTGTGTTTAATAACGAAGAAGGGCGTTTGATTCCGGGATTATTTGCACACTTAAAATTGGCAGGTGATACCGAAGAACAAGGCATTCTAATTAAAGAAAAAGCCATTGGCACAGACCTTAATAATAAATTTGTGTTAGTGGTTAACGACGAAAATAAAGTGGAATACCGTGCAGTGAAGCTGGGTGACAAAGTTGGCAGCATGCGCATCATCACAAGCGGCCTAAATGCTAACGACACTATTGTAGTTGATGGCTTACAGCGCGTTCGCCCTGGTGCCCAAGTTGCCGCTAACGAAGTGCCTATGGGTGATGAAGATGCTTTGGCAAACTTATCTAGCTGGCAGTCACGTGTTGATAACGCTACTCAAGTAACCCAAAACATGGCGCAGTATGAAGATGTTTTATCTGGTGGTTCATTTACCTCAGGTACAGCAACGGCAGGTCTTAAGTAATGAATATCTCGCAGTTTTTCATTAGCCGCCCGATTTTTGCGGGCGTGCTTTCCCTACTTATTTTTATCGGCGGTGCCATCGCTGTTTGGCAACTGCCCATCACTGAATACCCTGAAGTGGTGCCGCCTACTGTTGTGGTAACCGCGAATTATCCTGGCGCTAACCCCGAAGTTATTGCTGAAACAGTCGCTACGCCGTTAGAACAAGAAATTAACGGTGTTGAAGATATGCTGTATATGTCTTCTCAAGCTACCAGCGACGGCCGCATGACCTTAACAGTTACGTTTGCGATTGGCACCGACCCAGATGAAGCGACAACGCTGGTACAAAATCGTGTAAATCGCGCTACGCCACGTTTACCTCAAGAAGTGCAGCGCTTAGGCGTGGTTACCGAAAAATCATCACCAGATTTAACCATGGTGGTGCATTTAACGTCGCCCGATAATCGTTATGACATGCTGTATCTTTCAAACTATGCCGACCAGTTTGTAAAAGATGAACTAGCTCGAATAAATGGAGTAGGGCAGGTACGTCTTTTCGGTGCAGGCGAATTCAGCATGCGAGTATGGCTAGATCCTAACAAGCTTGCAGCGCTTCAATTAAACCCTGGTGATGTAGCAGTGGCTATTGCCGATCAGAACCAGCAGGCTGCGGCAGGTAGTCTTGGTGCGCAGCCAACAGGCACCAGTGAATTTCAGCTGCTTATCAATGTGCGTGGTCGTTTAAAAGACGAAGCAGAATTTGAAAATATTATTGTTAAGTCGGGTGAGAATGGTGAAATAACCCGTCTTAAAGACGTTGCGCGTATCGAACTAGGTTCAGAGTTTTATGCACTGCGTTCACTTATTAACAATAACCCTGCGGCAGCGGTGCCGGTTTTCCAAGCACCAGGCTCTAATGCTATCCAAATTTCAGATGACGTTCGCGCTCGTATGGCGGAACTGTCTAAGGCGTTCCCTGAAGGCCTTGAATACGAAATTGCCTACGACCCTACCGTATTTGTTCGCGGTTCGATTGAAGCGGTAATTAGTACACTTCTTGAAGCTGTATTGTTAGTTGTACTTGTTGTTGTACTGTTCTTACAAACATGGCGTGCGTCTATTATCCCACTCGTTGCAGTGCCTATTTCACTTGTGGGAACGTTCGCCTTTATGCAGCTAATGGGCTTCTCGCTTAATGCACTGTCTTTATTTGGCTTAGTGTTAGCGATTGGTATTGTTGTAGACGATGCCATCGTTGTTGTCGAAAACGTAGAGCGTAATATCTCTGAAGGCAAAGCGCCGTTTGAAGCCACCGTACAAGCAATGAAAGAAGTAACCGGTCCTATCATTGCCACAACACTGGTACTTGCTGCGGTATTCGTACCTACTGCTTTCATGAGCGGTCTTACCGGGCAGTTCTATAAGCAGTTTGCGCTAACAATTACTATCTCTACGGTAATTTCTGCAATTAACTCGTTAACGCTTAGCCCTGCATTATCTGCATTGCTGTTAAAACCTCACGGTAAAGCGAATGACTGGTTAACCCGTTTAATGGATAAAGTGTTTGGCCGCTTTGTATTTTCACCGTTTAACCGTTTCTTTGACCGTAACTCAAAGCGCTACACTGGTGCTGTGGGTGGGCTTATCCGCAAGAGCAGTATTATCATGGTGCTTTACGCGGGTCTGTTAGGGCTCACTTACTTCCAGTTTGCCAATACACCAACAGGCTATGTTCCGCCGCAAGATAAGCAGTATTTGGTCGCCTTTGCTCAACTGCCTAATGCAGCCAGCTTAGACAGAACTGAAGAAGTGATCCGTGAAATGTCTCGTATTGCTATGGAACACCCTGGTGTTGAAGATGCAATTGCATTCCCTGGCTTGAATATTAACGGGTTTACCAATAGTCCAAGCTCAGGCGTGTTGTTTGCAACGCTGACTGACTTTGATAAAAGAACGACGCCTGATCTATCTGGTGGCGCCATTGCTGCACAGCTTAACCAGAACTTTGGGTCTATAAAAGGTGCCTTTGTGGCAATATTCCCGCCGCCACCAGTAATGGGGTTAGGCACGATTGGTGGTTTCCGTTTACAGGTCGAAGACAGAGGGAACCTAGGCTTTGAAGAACTTGAGCGTGTAACGCAAGAAGTGATCGGCAAAGCGTGGGCACACCCAGCGCTTACCGATGCATTCACTAGCTTCACTGTTGCTGTACCTCAGCTCGATGTAGATGTAGACCGTGAAAAAGCGGTAAGCCAAGGTGTAAACATCGATACCTTGTTTACCACCATGCAGGGCTACTTAGGTTCGTTATACGTGAACGACTTCAACTTGTTCGGTAGAACTTACCAAGTAAATGTACAAGCTGATGCCCAATACCGTCAGGATATTGAGAACATTACGCAGTTTAAAGTGCGTAATGCACAAGGTGAGATGATCCCGCTTGGCTCATTCTTGAATATTGAGCACAGTGCAGGCCCTGACCGTGTTATGCACTATAACGGATACGTCACCGCTGAAATAAATGGTGCAGCAGCGCCAGGCTATTCGTCTGACCAGGCGAAGGCAGCTATTGAAGAAATATTGGCTGAAACGTTACCACTTGGCATGACTTACGAGTGGACTGAGATCACCTATCAGCAAATATTAGCGGGTAATGCATCAGCGTTTGTATTCCCATTAGTTGTGCTTTTGGTGTTCTTAGTACTGGCTGCGCAATACGAAAGCCTGCGTTTGCCACTGGCAATCATATTGATTGTTCCCATGACCTTGCTTAGCGCGCTTATTGGTGTGCAAGTTTATGGCGGCGACAACAATATTTTTACCCAAATAGGTTTGATTGTACTGGTTGGCCTTGCAACGAAGAACGCCATTCTTATTGTCGAGTTTGCAAAAGAGCTACAAGACAAGGGGATGGACGCGCTTTCAGCTATTAAAGAAGCAAGTCGCTTACGTCTTCGTCCAATACTAATGACGTCCATTGCTTTCATCATGGGTGTACTGCCAATGGCGGTATCAACCGGTGCCGGCTCTGAAATGCGTCAAGCCATGGGTGTAGCAGTATTCTCAGGCATGATTGGTGTTACCGTATTTGGACTTATCTTAACTCCGGTATTTTATTACCTGATACAGCGTAAAGGTTAACTCTCCCGTCTACCCAAGCGTTGCCCTCTTAAGGGGCTCTTTAGGCCACTCATTTGAGTGGCCTTTTTTTTGCCACCATTGGTCAGTTTTTATCTCGTTTTGTGAAACCGAAAAGCTTATATTCGCTTGTATCCTGTTGAAAACAGAAAGAATGGAGATTCGAATGAAAATAGGTGCGGCGATAGTAATGGCGATGGGCATGGTGGTTGCTGTGTCTTTGCTTGGTGTTCAGGTGTCTTCTGCCATGAACGATATGCAAACGTGGGATAGAGTAGTAACCGTAAAAGGATTGTCAGAGCGAGAATACATTGCTGATCAGGTTATTTGGCCTATCCAGTTTGTCGATGCAGGCAACGACCTACCTCAACTATATGACCATATCGAGAAAAATAGCCTTCAAGTGGCTAGCTTTTTAGAAGAAAAAGGTATTCCAGCCGAGAGCATTACTATTGGAAAGCCCGAAATAAATGACAAGCTAGCACAGCAGTATGGAAGTGGTGAAAAAGCGCCATTTCGCTATAGCGCAATTCAAACTGTAACTGTCTTTTCCAATGAGGTTGAAAAGGTGCGGGAGCTTATGCAGCAGATTGGAGAGCTTATTAAAACCGGAATTGTCCTATCTGAACAAAGCTATCGCGCTCAACCCGATTATGTGTTTACTCGTTTAAATGAAGTTAAGCCTGGAATGATAGAAGAGGCTACGCTTAATGCACGAGAGGTGGCGGAAAAGTTTGCCAAAGATTCAAAAAGTACATTGGGTAAAATTAAACGCGCCAACCAAGGGCAGTTCAGTATTTCTAGTCGCGACAGTCACCATCCACACATAAAGAAAGTGAGGGTGGTGTCAACCATTGAATATACGCTTGTAGATTGATATTCATGCTATGCTAAGACAGCCATGTAGCCACGGCGAGTTCACGCATTTGTGCACTTTATGTATTATATTACTGCTAATGTCTAGTGGCTAGATTTGCGGGTATACGTTTTAATTTAAAGAAGTGCTGACTACTTCAGCGCTTAACGCTTATTAATTAAGGTGGCACGCCTGAGATGAAGGACCCTAAAGCGCAGTCCCAACAGCTTGAATTCTTCGAAATTCCAAGCCCATGTATTGGCGTCTGCGAGTCTGGTCCAAGAGGGTTTTGTAAAGGCTGTTACAGAAGTCGAGATGAACGCCTCTATTGGCTTAAAGTTGATGACGCGACAAAACGAAAAATAATCAGTGCGTGTGTAAGACGTAAAAAAGCAGTAATGGCGAAGTTACGTAAAGTGCAAGAGCTTAAAAGTGAAGAGTCAACTGAACAGTTTTCTCTTTTCAATGAGCCGCCAGAAAAAAGTTAAAAAAGTTAGAGAATTTTTTGATGCCGTTAGATAAGTATGTTTCGTATGCCGCGAAATCGTTTACGTTACCCGATATATGCGTTCGCTTGCGTTCAACCCTAGATGATCCTCGTTCTAGTATCGAAGATATTGCTGTGTTAGTTAGTGCGGATCCTTCTCTGACTGCAAAAGTTTTACGGCTAGCCAACAGTTCACTTTTTCGTTTTCCCTCTCAAATCGCGTCTTTGACAAAAGCGATTAACGTAATTGGTGGCGAAGCGCTTTATAATTTAGTCATTGCTGAAACGGCAACCACTGCTTTTAAGCACTTCGATACATTGTTAATTGATTTAGACAAGCACTGGCATGCTTCTGTTTATTGCGGCATGGTGGCGAAGAGCTTAGCAATGCGACTTAATATTCGTGGCGCTGAACGGTTTTTTGTAATGGGAATCCTTCAGAATCTAAGTGAGCTCATTATCGCTAAGAAAGAACCTAAGCGTTATGACGATTACCGTCAGGCTCAAAAAAGCGAGTTGCCACATATCGAACAGTTAGCCCACTTCGGTTTTACGTTTGCACATTGTAGCGGTATCATATTGGAAAAGTGGCACTTGCCTATTGGTTTGTACTATCCGATATCATTTATGAACGAAGAAGCTAAGTACGCTTCTGATGTTGATATTTGTGTCCTTGCTCTTGCTAGTCGTATAACGCTTAGTCAACTTGATAAAGAAAGTTATGCTGACATTGAACTTTTTACGCCTGAGATAGCCAATACAGTAAGTCTCGATATGGAAGTGATAAGTAATTCAATTGAATATGCTGAACAAGAAACAGCAAAAATTGTCTCGCTTATTCACTAAGCTTTCAGTGCCTCAATGCTGTTACAGCGCTGATATACTGTAAAACACAGTAAAGCTTTCCCAGAGGATTGGTATTATAAGCGTCTCATTTAGACGTAATCTAATAACTAAAAAGCTCAACGTAAAATCAGATTATGTTCACAAAAATCTTCCGGCCACATGTAGTTGTAGGTGCTATTTGCATTGGTATGTGTTTCTCAGCACATGCAAGAGATCTTATTGAGACCCTTTATCACGCCGATTTTACTCCTGACGCCGATGACGAAATTCCCCGTTTTACATTAGATGGAGAACTAGGTGTTCTTCTCAATACAGGTAATACGTCTGCTGCAAGTGTGAAAGCGGCAGTGAATGCCGACCATGAAACCGAAAACTGGAGCAGTGTTTATTTTGCTGAGCTGCTCTATAAAGAAAGCGGTACGCCTACCACAGAGCGCGACATAAGCGCACAGCGCTTTTTTTCCAGCGCGCAATTCGACTATAAATTACTTACCCCTGGACGCCGTCTTTTTATGTACGGCGATTATGAAGATGATAAATTTACAGGGTATGAGCACCGAGCTTCATTAGCGGCAGGTTGGTCTCAGCGGGTTTGGCGAAACGAAGACAGTGAGTTTCGTTATAGTGTAGGGCCTGGTTATACCTTTATCGAAGCAGAAGAAGACAGCGATACCCTTGTTAATGACGGGGTAATAGTACGCGCATCAGCAGAGTACAAATATCACTGGAGTTCAGGTGCCAAACTACGTCAATTTGTAAGCACTGAGGCCGGTGAAGAAAATACCAAGTCCCGCTCTGAAACCTCGCTTTCAGCAAATGTATTCGGTTCATTAGCGATGAAGCTGTCGTTTATACTAAATCATGAAACCGACACCCCTGAAGATGTTGCGGCGTTAAGCACAGAGACATCTGTAGCATTGGTCTATCAGTTTTTTTAGTCAATTAGTGTAAATTTAGGGCTTAATATCGGCTTTTTACCGCGGGTGGATTGACTGAGAGCGTTGAAAATGTACACTGCGCACCATTGTTTGTAGCGTCAGCTTATTTTGTAACGCTATTTAGCAGACCTCTTTTAAAACTCGTGTTGTACCGCCTTGTAGTTCAAAAGGTGTCGTGTACAACGAATGGACCGATAATCAATAGGATTGTTCAATGAAAAAGCAAGTGCTTGCATCTTTAATTGCAATTTCTCTTTCTCCTGCCGTATTCGCTCAAGGTAAAGAAGTAAAACCTTTCACAATGGAAGGGGAGCTTGGCTTCATATCTACATCAGGTAACACTGAGACGACTTCAATCAGCGCGGGTATTACTGCGCACCAAGAGCTAGAAAATTGGAGCAATGACTACGCCCTTGAAGGTCTATACAAAAAAGAAACTACAGAAGATGATAATGGCGAAGACGTTGAGTACACATCTGCACAAAAATTCTTTGGCTCGGCGCAGGGTAACTATAAGCTAGAAAACCCTGATAACCGTCTATTTGCCTTCGCATCATATGAAGACGACCGCTTTAGCAACTTTAACTATCAAGCAACGGTAGCAGCGGGTTGGAACCAAAAAGTGCTAGAGAATGATCGCCACACTCTAGAATATTCAATTGGTCCTGGTTACTCGTTCATTGAAACACAAGAAGATGAAAATCTTGATAGCATGATTGTTCGTGCATCAACAGCGTATTCTTGGAAAATTTCTGACACTGCTAAATTCACGCAAACCGTGAGTACTGAAGTGGGTTCTGACAACACGAAGTCACGTGCTGAATCTGCTCTTACTGCTACCATTAGCGGAAACCTTTCTATGCGTCTTTCTTTCAAACTTGACCACAACACTAACGTTGATGAAGATGTAGAAAAACTTGATACAGAAACTGCTGTAAGCCTAGTTTACAACTTCTTCTAAACTTTGCTGAAGCGCCTTGACTGCTCAACTGTACGTTGAGGCGTTTTAATGTTTTGCTTAGGTAATTCTTTTCTGCGCCATAGTAGTGTTGGAACAGGCACGGAATAAAAGGGTTACTGAGTGAAACAAAAATACAGATACAAAAAACGCTGCATTGTTGCAGCGTTTTTTTAACTAAATATCAAGCAAGCGTTTGATTAAACGTTTGTTTAATGAAGGATTCTGGTCTTAATAGTGCCGTCAATTTGCTGAAGTTCCGCTAGTGCTTCATAGCCGCGATCTTCTTTAACATCCACTACCACATAACCAATTTCAGAGTTAGTTTGTAGATACTGAGCTTCAATGTTGATGTCTTTTTCCGCAAAAGCTTTGTTGATTTGCGTAAGAATACCTGGCTGGTTTTTGTGTACGTGAAGCAAACGCGAACGACCGGTGTGTTCAGGCAGTGATACTTCAGGGAAGTTAACCGCCGACAACGTAGAGCCGTTATCGCTGTATTTTGCTAACTTACCCGCTACTTCAATACCAATGTTCTCTTGCGCTTCCTGCGTGCTTCCGCCAACGTGTGGCGTAAGAATAACGTTGTCGAACGCGCGAAGCGGCGATTCAAACTCTTCAGTGTTAGACTTAGGCTCTACTGGGAAAACATCGATGGCAGCGCCGTTAAGATGGCCACTTTCCAGCGCCTTAGCCAGTGCGTCAATATCAACCACAGTACCGCGAGATGCGTTAATAAGAATGCTGCCTTTTTTCATTTGAGACAGTTCTTTTTCGCCAATCATATCTTGGGTTTGCGGCGTTTCGGGAACGTGTAGTGATACCACATCAGAGGTATTAAGTAGCTTTTCAAGCGACTTCACCTGAGCTGAGTTACCCAGCACTAGCTTGTCTTCGATATCGAAAAATTGAACACGCATACCAAGGTGCTCAGCTAGAATACTAAGTTGTGTACCTATGTGGCCATAGCCGATAATACCTAAGGTTTTTCCGCGAGCTTCGTACGAACCTACTGCGGTCTTTTCCCATTCACCGCGGTGAGCTTTGGCGTTTTTGCTAGGCACTTGACGAAGCAAAAGAATAATTTGCCCAAGAACAAGTTCTGCAACCGAGCGAGTATTAGAAAAAGGCGCGTTAAAAACGGGAATACCACGGCGCTGCGTAGCTTCAAGGTTAACCTGGTTAGTACCAATGCAGAAACAACCAATAGCAACAAGCTTTTGTGCCGCATCAACTACTTTCTCGGTAATCTGTGTGCGTGAACGAATACCAACAAAGTGGGCGTCTTTAATCTTCTCAATTAACTCATCTTCAGGAAGAGAGGTTTTGAGAAATTCAATGTTGCTATACCCATTGTTTTGTAGTGTTTCCAAAGCACTTTGGTGAACACCTTCCAACAACAAAATTCGGATTTTATCCTTCTCTAATGAAACTTTGCTCATGAACTCGCTATCTCTCGCTGATTTAATTGGGGTTGCTGGCAGTGCCAACCATAGGCTCTCATAAATTTTAAGTAGCTAACATCTAAAGATGCACTACCTTATTTGCAACAGAGCCTTGGTTTAGCGCCTGCTATCTAGCGTTTTAGTTACGCTAATTGCTTTAATAATAAAGGTTCATAACCTTAAGCAACATAAACATCTAGCTGTAAAATAGTGTTAATTAAGACATCTAGACGTCTAAACGGAAATTAACAGAAAACACGCTAAGTTAAAAGCAGTATTTTGCTTAGCTTTTCAACAAAACGCTGCGATACAGCCGGTTAAGTCGCCCATATCGCGTAGGCTCATTAAATAAGCTATTGGGCAATAAAGCTTATTGCGACGCAATACCAGCGAACAAGTGAATGACAGGTCGTTTTGGTGCGCTATTCGCCGTGTTTAACTTTTTAAGGGGCTATTACTTAAAGGTTTCAACACCATTGTCGGTTGCACTTAACACTACATCTGCGCCACGTAGCGCAAAAATACCGTTAGTTACTACGCCCGGAATATTATTGATTTTTTGCTCTAACTCACGTGGGTTTAGTATTTCAAGATTGTGGACATCTAAAATAACGTTACCGTTATCTGTCACAACGCCTTGTCTGTACTCGGGGTCGCCACCCAGTTTTACCAGTTCGCGAGCGACAAAAGAGCGAGCCATAGGAATAACTTCTACGGGAAGTGGGAAGTCACCTAAAACAGGCACGCGCTTACTTTCATCTACAATACAAACGAACGTGGTAGCGGCACCCGCGACAATCTTTTCGCGGGTCAGAGCTGCGCCGCCGCCTTTAATCATATGTTTGTGTTCAGTGACTTCGTCGGCACCGTCAATGTAAACTGAAAGGTTGCTAACTTCATTTAACTCGAAGACTTCGATGCCTAAGGCTTTCAAACGCTCGGTAGATGCCTCTGAACTTGAAACCGCGCCTTCAATTTTGTGTTTAATTTTGCCCAGTTCTTCTATGAAAAAATTAACAGTAGAGCCCGTACCCACACCGACAATACTGTCTGCTTCAACATAGTCGATGGCTGCTTTGGCTACGGCTTGCTTTTTTTCGTTCTGATCCATGGTTACTCTCCAACTTATTATGCTTGCAAGTGTAACTTATAAGTGAACATGAACCCATAAGTTCATAGGTTCAATTTGATATAGTGAAATTACGGTTTAGTGAATATAAGTGTGCGAGAAGGAGTCACTATAGCATCGAGCGGTACATCCCACGGCGCAGTGGGCAGGGCATTAACTTCTTGCACATCGTGAGCGATACCTACCAATTTTGGAGTATGCTGTTTCAAGGCTGATTGAGTATTTAACTTGCGTTGTGTAAAGCTTAAGGTGCGGTCGTAATAGCCGCCACCCATACCCAAGCGGTTTCCGTTTGTATCAAACCCCACTAGCGGCATAAGGATAACATCGCATTGTGTAACAGGTATGACGGCTTCACAGGACAATACAGGCTCTTCTATGTTGTATTTGTTATTAATTAACAAAGAATCGGGGGTATAAGATAAAAAAAGCAAGTGCCCTTTGCATACAGGGTGTAGCACAGGCAATGCGAATTTTTTGTGCAAGTGCTGCCAGGTTGATTCAATGTAGTATTTTAAGTTTACTTCGCCATCGTTAACCAAGTACCCGGCTACAGTAGTTGCGCTCTTAACAAAGGGGAGGGTGTTTAGCTGGGCCGCGATGCACTGTGCCGCGTCTTCACGCTGTTCGTCAGGTAAACTACGGCGCGCTTCGCGAAGCTTTTTGCGAAGTTGGGCTCTAGCTTTCTGTTTTTCTGGTGAAACGCTTACTTGCATATTGGGCTACCTTGCATGGCGTGAAGGGCCGTTAGTGATTCTTCTGCCCTAAATAGTGATTCAGCACGCGCACCAGCTCAATATTGTCTATGGGTTTGGTTAGCACGTCATCAAGACCTCGCTCTCGCAAATACTCTGACTCAGTGATCACGTCAGCGGTTAATGCTACAACAGGTAAGCTTGGCTTATAAGCTTTTATCTGTGCTGTCGCTTCGTCGCCTTGAATGCCGGGTAAGTTAAGGTCCATTAGCACTAAGTCAACAGGGTTAGCTCTAGCGTATTCAACCCCCTCCTCACCTGTGCTTACCACAGAAAGCGCCACACCTAATTTTTCAAACAAGGTTTGAATAACCACCTGGTTTATATAGTGGTCTTCAACGACTAATACATTTGCAGATTTATCAATGTTAACTTGTGCTACAAAGCTCTGTGGTTGTGCCTCAACGAACTGATTCGCACTTAGCGCGTCGGCGGGCAGGGTTACGCTTATGCGGGTACCGTGATTTAATTTACTGCTAACTTTAATCGTCCCATCCATAAGCTCGATAAGACGCCTGGATATATTTAAGCCTAAGCCAGTTCCACTAATCTCTTGAGCGTTACCCATCCGTTCGAAAGGCTCAAAGAGTCGCTTTTGATCATCTTCGCTAATACCAATGCCTTCATCTATGACATTGAATATAACTTTTCCACCCTTGTATTTTACTTGCGCTTTTACAGATTTACCTTTATTGGTAAATTTAATGGCGTTCGAGAGCAAGTTCAGTGCAACCTGTCCAAACTTTGTGTCGTCAAAAAATAGCGAGTCGGGCACCGAACTATCAATGCTGGTGGAAAATGTAATACCGCTGTCCTCGGCGCGAATCTTAGTTAACGAAAACAGATGTGTAAAGAAGTCGCTTGTACTCACCGCCCGTGCCATTACGCGCATTTTACCGGCTTCTATTTGCTTTATATCTAATACCGAATTTACAATTTCTAGTAACCGTTCACCGCTTTGGCTTACATGTGAAAGCGGATTGGTAAATGACGGGGGTAAGTCTAACTTTTTAGCTTCGCCTTCAAGAAGACGGCTGAACGTGTTTATAGCGTTAAGTGGTGTTCTGATTTCGTGGCTAACGTAGGACAGGAAATCAGACTTGAATTGGCTAGTACGTTCAAGTTCTCGGTTTTTCCGCTTTAGCTCTAAATGTGCTACCACTGATTTACTTAATGTCTGCAACGACGTCTTTTGTGCTTCAGTTAAAGTTCTAGGCTTGCGGTCGATGGCGCAAAGCGTACCAATAGCGTGGCCTGAGGGAGTAATGAGTGGCGCACCTGCATAAAAGCGTATATCTGGCGAACCAGTTACTAAAGGGTTGTCATGGAATCGCGGGTCTAGCGTGGCGTTAGGGATTTCAAACACTTCTTCTTGCAAAATAGCGTGGGAGCAAAAGGCTATTTCGCGAGATGTTTCTTCAGCATCTAGACCAACGCGAGACTTGAACCACTGCCTGTCAGGGTCAATAAGACTAATAAGTGCAATGGGGGTTTCGCATATTTGAGAAGCTAACGTGGTAAGGTCGTCGAAAAGCTGCTCCGCTTCAGTATCAAGGACATCGTAGCTGAGTAGTTCGGCAAGACGTTCATCTTCATTTTCAGGGAGTGCAGCTGCTTCCATCTATATTAACCTAACGCAGAAATAAAAAAGGGACTGTATATTCACAATCCCTTAAACATATCACAGTGCGTAGGTGTCTACGAATAGTTGTTCCAGTTTTTGATGGTCAACTTTAGTTGCCACTTTAATGGTATTAGCTTCGTTCCAAAGTGGGCTAGGTGTTGTACCAGTTGGTGCAACCACCGTTTGGCCTCTGTCCAGCGTGCCAGTACCAACGCGAACGTGGCCTTCAGTTAGTTCAAATAGCTCTGGGTGACGAAGGTGAGCAATTGGGAATGCATCGTGGAAGAAACATACACGGTCTTCACGGTTTTGCGAGTAAAAGTCCATGTAGAACTGAGCACTTTCCTTCACAAAGCCACCGAGGGTATTGTTTTTCTCTTCAAGTTTTTCAACAAAAGCTGGCGAGAATGGCGTGAAGTTCGTCACGTCCAAACCAAACATAGTCAATTCCCAGTCTGCCGCAAATACGATTTCTGCCGCGTGGGCATCATTCCAAATGTTTGCTTCTGCTACAGGCGTAACGTTGCCAGGTACAAACGCAGCGCCACCCATGATGCTAACGCCTTTAACCAGCTTAGGTAGCTCAGGCTCAAGACGAAGGGCTAGGGCTAAATTGCCCAATGGACCAATTGCCACTAATGTAATTTCGCCTGGGTACTTACGCGCCATGTCTACGATAAACTGCGCAGAGCTGCGTGGGTCTAGTTCCGTCTTAGGCGCTTCAGGTTTTATATGACCAAAACCGTGTTCGCCGTGCACAAAGTGTGCATAGGTAGACTCAGGGCCTACCCACGGCATGCCTACGCCTTTGGTTACAGGAATGTCTTTACCGGCAATTTCACAAAGGGTAAGCGCATTTTGCGCAGCCATTGTTACCGGAACGTTCCCGTAAACTGTGGTTAAACCAAGTACTTCAATGTCTGGAGATTGGAAAGCGAAAAAAATCGCCATTGCATCATCAATCCCCGGATCCGTATCTAATATGATCTTATGTGCCATCAAATTTTCTCAGTGCGTCTTGCTAGTTGGCGTGTTTCGCTAAGAAACGATCCACTTCTTTTTGTGTTGGAATACTCTGTGCTGCGCCTTCACGAGTTACTGCAATCGCTGAGGCGGCACAGCCACGACGCAACGCCTGTTTAGCATCGGTGTGGTTACTGTAGGCAGATAAGAAATAACCGATAAAGGTATCGCCTGCCGCAGTTGTATCAACTGCATCTACAGAAAAAGCGTTTACTTCTATGACGTCGTCTTTACGAAGCATCATTACGCCTGCTTTACCCAGTGTAATGATAACTTCGCAGTGTGACCATTGTTCTTTGAACACTGTCACAATATCTTCAAATTCTTCTTTGCCAGTTATTGCTGCCGCTTCTGTTTCATTAACAATAAGCAAATCGACGCATTCCAGTGGTAGCTGTTTAACCGACTCGCTCATAGGAGCAGGGTTAAAGGCAACCTTTAACTGTTTTTCCTTCGCTTGGCGAAGTACTTCTTCGATGCTGCTTGTTTCGTTTTGGGTTAGTACCCAGTCTGAAGGGCGTGTATCGTCTAGCGCTTGCATTACCGTTTTTGCTGTAATGGTTTGGTTAGCACCACCAAAAAGCACAATGGCATTTTCGCCGCTAGGCGTGACTTGAATGATAGCGTGACCAGAAGGAACTTCTGAACACTTAACACCACGGCAATCTACCCCTTTTTTGATAAGGGCTTGCTTGAAAGAGGCGTCGTTTTCGTGAATGCTGCCGACGTGACGTACGTCTGCACCTGCTTGCGCTAAAGCAATCGACTGGTTTGCTCCCTTACCACCTAGTAGTGTTTGGTAATGGGTTGAGGCCAACGTTTCTCCAGGTTGCACAAAGTGATCTACCTGATAAACGTGGTCAATATTTATAGAGCCAAAATTTATTATTGCCATTTCTTCTTCCGTCGAAAGAGGGCGCTTCCCAGAATGCCGCTGTCCATGTTTCGCCCGTGAACCGAAAAGTTCAGGGCGGAAGAATCACAATTGCCGTAGGCTTCTCGATACGCGTCGAGCTTGCACAATAGCAGCTGTTTCAACTTCCTAGGTTTAAAGCATCGGCCAGGGACATGAATGAACTAGCAAACATCCCAGGAAACATTGTTGTTGTATTAACGCAACAGGGTATAACAAACGCGAGATCCAGTGAAGAGGATCACCTAACGCGCTTTATAACTATTTTTGCGTGGTGAATATAAAAGCGGTAAAAAAATACTATTTTCTTGACCAATTGGTCAGCAATTATACACGCATATAAGATAAGCTCAATAATAACCAAACAGCTAATTTAGTTACAAACTTACAAGACTTTTAAATACTGCTGCGAGAGGAATTCCGTATCCAACAATGGTGATCTTAGATTAATTATGCGTTCGTTGCTAGGGATAGCAGCGCTCATTTCGTTAAATTAACGCCAATTCGCGGTTGTTTGAACAGTCAGTAAACAATGTATGGGTTCGTTGTACAAAGTATAATCTTTACTATAAATGCACTGTTCAAACACTGCACGGTAAATTGCCAAAAGTGGGCTTTGTATATTGATTTTTGCTAGTATTAACGCCATCACGGAGTAACGGCCGAAATCAAAAAGGGCTGTGAAAACTCAACTCATCTTAAATAAAGAGAACGAATCGTGGAAAAACAGCTCGATTACGATAGCGTAACTAATAAATTGTCACAGCAAGGTATCATTGTAGATGCGGCAGAAGTACACGGCATTCTAACCGGAATGCTCTGTGGTGGCATGTCGCTTACCGATCAAAAGTGGCTTGAAGCCCTTAGCGAAACCATCAACCAAGGTGATGCGTTCAGCGACCAAACACAACACCTTCTCAATACGCTTTTCAATCAAACCTGCCAGCAGTTATTAGAGCCTGAATTTGCGCTTAGCTTGTTGCTTCCAGAAGACCAAGCGCCTATTAACGACCGCGGCGCTGCGCTAATAAACTGGGTGCAGGGTTTTATGCTTGGTTTCGGTTTACATCAGCAGGACCTTGTGCAGTGTTCTGACGATGTTAAAGAAGCGCTTGAAGACTTCTCAGATATTTCTCGTATGGAAGAGCCGATGGATGCTGATGAAGAATCTGAAAAAGCGCTCTTTGAAGTAGAAGAATACGTGAAAATCTCAGCTATTTTATGCTTCAGTGAACTTGGTCAATCACTTCTTGATGATCAACAAGACACGCCATCCGTACACTAGTACTTAGGGAAAGTTAAAAGTAGCAGCTGTTTAAGCGGCTCACTTCACAGTGAATTAGTTAGGGTTTTCTAGTTTATGATTAGCGCTCAAGAGTTTATTGCCAGACAAGACAGGCTATTGGCGCAGTGCCAACCAAACAGTGTATGTATAGTACCTGCCGCTGGGCTGGTAACGCGAAGCCGAGATACCGAATATATCTTCAGGCAAGACAGCGACTTTTGGTATTTAACGGGGTTTGAAGAGCCTGATGCATGGTTAATATTGTCTAATCATCCTCGCTACGGCGAGAGCTATCGTGCAATGGTAGTTCAGGAAAAAGACAAAAGCGCTGAAATTTGGCACGGTAAGCGCCTTGGTGCTGAAGCTGCGCTCTCTCGCTTTAGCCTAGATGAAGCGTTTGAAACACATGAATTAGAAGAAGCTTTGTTGGCGTCCATTCAAGGGCAAGACAATGTTTACTTCGCTTTAGGTCATAACCAAAGTCACGACCGATTATTTACTGAAGCTTTAAATACTTTGCGTGAAGCGCCAAAAGAATCATTAGCGCCTTGCGCGGTACACGATTTACGCCCCCAACTGCATGAAATGCGACTGTTTAAGTCTGCCTGTGAAGTGGCAATGATGAAAGCGGCGGGGGAAATCAGTGCCCGAGCCCACAAACGCGCTATGCAGTTTGCTTCTCCTGGCTGCTTTGAATATCAACTAGAAGCCGAAATTCACCATGAGTTTGCTATGGCTGGCGCGCGTTCGCCTGCGTACAGCACTATTGTAGGAAGCGGTGACAATGCCTGTATTTTGCATTACACGCAAAACAGCGCGCAGGTTAGTGACGGTGATTTGATCTTGATCGACGCAGGCGCAGAATATCAAGGCTATGCTGCGGACATTACCCGAACATTTCCTGCAAACGGTAAGTTTAGTCACGCCCAGCGTGAAATTTACAGTGTTGTATTGAAAGCGCAAAAAAGTGTATTGGATATGTTAGCGCCCGGTGTCACGCTTTCTGAGGCAATGCTACACAGCGCAGAAATTATTACTGAAGGTTTAGTTGACCTTGGTGTATTAGAAGGTAGTGTGGCAGAAAACTTAGAGAACGAAAGCTGGCGCCAGTTCTATATGCACGGGTTAGGTCACTTCTTGGGGCTAGATGTGCACGACGTAGGTAACTACAAAATAGACGGCCAAGACCGACCATTAAAGCCAGGAATGGTTATAACGGTAGAGCCGGGTATTTATATCAGTCAAGACAGTGCAGCACCCGATAAATACAAGGGTATAGGTGTTCGCATAGAAGATGACGTGGTCATCACAGCATCGGGTGTGGATATTTTGACATCCGACGTGCCTAAAGAGATTGACGAAATCGAATCACTAATGGCGAAAAACTAAAACAATAAAAAGCGCTAAAGCTAGAGCGACGGGAAGACAAATATAGTGGAATCGGCAGCGGTTGATGTAGTTATTATCGGTGGTGGGATTGTAGGAACCGTGCTTGCTAAAGCGCTTGGTGAAAACATTTCTATTGAAACGCCCGAAGGTAAAAAATGCGGATTAAGTGTTGCACTTATTGATGCTGCAGACCCAAAAGAAACGGCACCCTCTCACAATGATTTCAACCCGTTTACCGATAAACGAGTTATTGCGTTAGCAAGACGTACGGTTAACGAACTAGCTGAGGTTGGTTTAAGCCTTGACGACTTAGCCAAGCAGCACAACGGCGAACTGCCTCCTAAAATAAAGCAGATAGAAGTGAGTGATAAGGGCCACCTCGGCCTTTTAATTCTGCATAGCCAAGATTATCACATCGACGCGTTTGGCCAGGTGGTAAGTTTAAGCGCGCTAACGCGCCTTGCTGCAAATGCGAGTACTGCGTATCAACATATAGCGCCAGCAAAAGTGACCGGTGTTGAGCAGCACCGTGACAATGTAGACGTGTTGCTAGATAGCGGGGATGTGATAACCACTAAGCTACTGATACTTGCAGATGGTGGGCGTTCAGGTTTAGCCGAGCGTGTGGGTATTGCCAAAACAGTCAGTGATTATCACCAAACCGCCATCGTATTTAACGTGCATACGCAAATGCCTCATGAAAACAAAGCGTACGAACGCTTTACTGATTCTGGCCCCCTTGCTTTTCTACCCTTTGATAGTGAAATTAACGGCGTAAAAGCAAATGGCAATGGTTTTTCAGTGGTATGGACGTTGGAAACACAAGCCGCTAAAGCACTTATGGAAATGGATAAAGCGTCGTTTGTTAACGTGCTTCAACAAGCTTTCGGTTATCGTCAGGGCAAAATATTAAGAGTGAGTAATACGGCTAGCTATCCATTGGCACTTACTAAAGCCCAGCAAGTTACCAGCCACCGAACGGTAGTGGTGGGGAACGCTGCGCAAGCGCTACATCCTATAGCGGGGCAGGGGTTCAACTTGGGCTTACGCGATTTGAGTGCACTCGTTTCTGTACTGAAAAGTGCTGTATCTCTGCTCTCTATGTCGCCAATTTCGAAGCAAGGCAGCAATCAAGAAACACAAGCGAAAGGTGGTGCTGACCACTTTGACGCTGGGGCATTTAATATCGTTCAGGGCTATGCGAACCAGCGTAAGAAAGACCGAGACAACACGATTGCGCTTACCGATACCCTAGTGCGAACTTTCTCCAACCAGTATTTTCCTACCGTCATAGGCCGAAACGTTTCCTTACTTGCATTAAGTATGATGCCGCAAGCGAAGAAAACCTTCGTAAAGCACACAACAGGTTATGGCGTAACACCACACGGAAATAGAGATAACAATGCAGCATGTTGATATAGCAATAGTGGGCGGTGGAATTGTAGGGTTAACCCTAGCCGCAGCGTTAAAAGACAGTGAACTAAATATAGCGGTTATTGATAAGACGCCTTGTTATCAGGTGCTTGCAGATAAGCCAACGGCGCGTGTTAGCGCAATCAATCAGGCTAATATTAAAGCGCTGCAACAGTTTGGGGTGTGGCCTCATTTGCAGCAAGACCGCGCCAACCCGTACACCGCTATGCATGTGTGGGACAAAGACAGTTTTGGTGATATACATTTTTCATGTGACGAAATGGGTAGCGATACACTGGGCATGATTGTAGAGAACCAAGCCTTAGTGAATGCACTGTCTAAAGCTGTGGAATCGCAGCCTAATGTAGAGTTGATTACTGCGGGTATTCAAAGGGTACTTGCTGGCCCTAATCAAACCATGCTGATGCTAGACAACGATGACGTGCTAAGTTGCAGATTGCTTGTTGGCGCAGACGGCGCTAACTCTTTTGTAAGAAAGCAGGCTGGCCTGCCGATTACCTTTAAAGATTATGAGCATACGGCCATAGTCGCTAATATCAAAACCGACGAGCCACACAACAATGTGGCACGCCAAGCGTTTACGCCAACTGGCCCACTTGCGTTACTTCCAATGGCCGAACCGAATGTCTGTTCAATTGTGTGGTCGCAAACGCCGGAGCAAGCAAGCGCGCTAATGGCACTGGATGACGACGCTTTTTGTCACGCTTTAACTGCCGCAAGTAATAGTGTTCTAGGCACTATAGCGCTTGAAACCGAGCGTACCACGTTTCCATTAACCATGCGCTATGCAAGGCAATGGGCCAAAGATGGGGTAGTGCTGGTGGGCGATGCAGCGCATACTATTCACCCGCTAGCTGGGCAAGGAGCAAATCTGGGAATGCAAGACGCACTAGCGCTGGCTGAATCACTAAGTAGCCTGAGTGCTGCCGGTAAAGACATAGGTTTATATAAGCACCTGCGCAGCTACGAGCGAAGCCGTAAAACAGAAGCCACGAAAATGATAGCAGCAATGGATGGCTTCAAATTCTTATTCGACGGCAACGACCCCCTCAAAAAACTAGTACGCGGCATAGGGCTTTCAGCCACCGACAAACTCACAACTATCAAAAACGCTTTCGTCAGCCACGCCATGGGTCTTTAAACCCCATTCTTGCGTTCTTGGCATTGAGATAGTCAGCGGTAAAGGATACTCTTCGGTATCCTTTTTTATTTCTACCAATGGCTTATGTTTACTTTCTTGTGCAAACCTTATCGCGCCTTTTCCTTTGCATGCGCAGCGTCTCTACTTATTTCTACTTTACTTACTGGTTCGGCGAATGCTGACGTCACTACTTCCAGTTTGACCTCGGTTGAGCCTTCGTCGGCTAAAGCAAAAAACGTAGAGATGTCACTGAATAACGCTTCTATCGATTTAGATGTTTATCGTGAGCATGTAAAAACACTAGCAAGTGATGAGTTCGAAGGGCGAGGGCCGTTATCAAAAGGCGAGAAGAAAACCGTAGAATACTTGGTATCAGAGTATAAAAAATTAGGGCTAAAACCAGCTTTTGGTGACAGCTATACGCAAGCTGTGCCGCTCGCGAAAATTACACCTAGCAATATGAGTTCATTAAACATTGGCGACCTTTCTTTTGAAGCGGGAAATGAGTTTACTGCACGAACACAACGTATAGTAAGTGAATACTCACTCACTGATAGTGATTTGATTTTTGTGGGGTACGGTATAAATGCGCCCGAGTATAACTGGAATGATTACGCCGGCCTTGATGTAAAAGGTAAAACGGTCGTGATGCTGGTAAACGACCCAGGTTTTGCTTCTAAAGATCCAAATTTGTTTCAAGGCAATGCCATGACCTATTATGGTCGTTGGACTTACAAATACGAAGAAGCCGCTAGGCAAGGCGCAGAAGCTGTTTTCATTGTTCACGAAACCATGCCTGCTGGCTACGGCTGGGGCGTTGTTGAAAACTCAAATTCTAATACTAAGTTTAGCCTAGTCGATGACAACAATAATGCGTCACAAGTAGGCGTAATGGGGTGGCTTCATCTTAACGCTGCCAGGGAGCTTTTTGAAAAAGCAGGCTTAGATTACGGCGAGCTTAAAAGAAAAGCATCCAAGCCTGGCTTTATACCTATCTCCTTAGACACCTCAGCATTTCTGAAGTTCGACAATGCTATTGAGCATGCTGAATCGCAGAATGTTGCCGGTATTTTAGAAGGCACCTCAAAGCCAGAAGAGTGGGTAATGCTGCACGCTCATTGGGACCACCTTGGTAAAGTAGAGAAGAACGGCAAGACTACTATTTACAATGGTGCGGTAGATAATGCGTCTGGCACAGCGGGAGTGCTAACGCTGGCAGATGCGCTTTCAAAGAACAAAGAAGGCTTTTCGCGTACGCTAATGTTTAGCGCGTTTACCGCAGAGGAAACAGGGCTGTTGGGCGCTGATTATTTTGCAAATAACCCACCTGTACCTACTAAGAACATGGTAGCGTTTTTAAATATCGACGGCATGAATGTAAACGATGATGTTGATTATATCTTGCAGTATGGCGAAGGCTATTTATCTATTGAAGATGATTTAGCGACGGCAGCAGCGCTACAGGGGCGAACCGTTAAGATGGACCCGCGCCCTCAAAATGGCCTGTTCTTCCGCTCTGATCATTTCGCACTCGCAAAACAGGGCGTGCCCTCTATTTTGTTTATGAGCTTAGGCGATACCGACCCAAGTTTTATCGCCAAGCGCTACCATAAAGCCGATGATGACTATCTTCCAAGCTGGACCTTAGGTGGCGTAAAACAAGACCTATCTCTTATTGGGACCATGCTTACTCATTATGCTCAAGGTGATATATGGCCTTATTGGAAGCGCGAAAGTGACTTCAAAGCAAAGCGTCTACAGGCGTTATCTAGAAGCGAAACCACTACCAAATAAAAACGCTTAAACGGCAGCTAGTAAAATGACTTTAAAGGTAAAGCGACGCTAATGAGTTGGGTCTTATTCACATTGGGCGCGGTAATCATGCAAACCGTGCGTAATGCGCTGCAAAGCAAATTAAGTAGTGCCGTTAATACCTCTGGTGTTACGTTATCACGCTTTATCTTGGCCCCGCCCATAGCCCTTGTTTATTTGCTTATGCTCTATAGCAGTAGTGCCAGCCAGCTGCCGCAATTTACGGGCTCATTTATCACAGTGATCTTGTGTGCTTCACTGCTTCAAATAGCGGCCACTTCTTTAATGGTGATTTTGTTTAAGCAAAAGAACTTCGCTATTGGAGCAGGCTTGGCAAAAAGTGAAGCTTTAGTGGCGGGTGTGGTAGGCATGCTCTTTTTTGGCAGTTACTTAACGCCCCTTGGTTGGATAGGAATAGTCATAGGCGGTGTCGCTGTATTTGTATTAAGCAGTGGTAACAGGCTTCAAGGCATTAGTTTGAAAACCATGGTTATCGGTCTAGCTTGCGGTACCTGTTTTGCTCTCACGTCATTGCTAGTGCGCGAGGCTATCCATATGCTCAACATTCAGCATACAGTAGCCGCAGCTTGGGTTCTATTATGGGTGCTATGCGTTCAGGCGGTAGCTTTAAGTGGCTATATTGCGCTAACCAAACCCTTCGTGTTTAAGCAACTAGTGAGCGCTAAAAAGCAGGTGCTAGCTATAAGTACAGTAAGCTGTTTAGGCTCTATATGCTGGTTTACCGCAATGGCGCTACAACATGTGGCGCTAGTGAAAACGCTTGGGCAACTAGAGGTTTTACTCACTTTAGTACTCTCACATTTCTGGCTAAAAAACGCTGTTACAAAACGCGAAATTATTGGGCTGCTCTTAATCGGCGCTGCCGCTATTATGGTGATGTGGGCTTGATTTTCTGTGATTTATCCTTTTTTTCGCTCAGCTTTCAAAGGCCCAAAAAACAGACATTCTGTGTGGAGATAATGAAGTTTTGAAATATATATTTGGTTTTTTGATTGTCTCAGCGATAAGCGCTTGCAG
This sequence comes from Alteromonas macleodii, assembly GCF_903772925.1. Taxonomy (NCBI): domain Bacteria; kingdom Pseudomonadati; phylum Pseudomonadota; class Gammaproteobacteria; order Alteromonadales; family Alteromonadaceae; genus Alteromonas; species Alteromonas fortis. Next base: position 3,374,232 of record NZ_LR812090.1, on the reverse strand, counting down.
CACAATTTCAACGAATGACAGTGCAACGGAATATAACACTGCCATTAAAGCAAGTGAAAGCAGCGTAGAGCCTGCATTTCAACTTATTACATTAGGCGATACTGGTGGTATTAAAGACGGCAATTTGAGCGCATTTCTACTGCGAAGTTTAGAAGAGGAACGCTACGTTGCTTTAGACGCAGGAAGCATAGTTAATGGTATTGATGTTGCGTTGAAAGAAGGGGCTTTTGATAGTTTAAAAAGCAAGCCCGACGATAACCTGCGAGCCAACGGCAATGTACTGCATAACCACGTTGCTGCATACCTCATTAGCCATGGTCACCTAGATCATGTAGCCGGGTTACTCATAGCTTCACCAGATGACAACAATAAACCCATCTATGCCCTAAAGTCAGTAAACGACATCATGGGGGCGACCTATTTCAATTGGCAGGCATGGGCAAACTTTACCAATCGAGGAATGGAGCCAAAGCTAAATAAATACGATGTTGTCGACTTGGCTCCGCAACATACCACTGCTATTGAAGGCACCAATTTAACGGTAACGCCTTTTAGTTTAAGTCACCCCTTAGAATCGACGGCTTTCGTTATTGAAAGTGACAACGATATGTTTGTTTATTTCGGTGATACTGGCCCGGACGATGTCGAGAAAGAAGGCAAGCTGGGCGTAATATGGCGCTATCTAGCACAGCAAATGCGAAAGAAGACTTTAAGAGGTATGGTTATTGAGGTGTCGTTTGATAACAGTCGCCCTGACAATTTGTTATTCGGACACCTTACGCCTAAGTGGTTAATACAAGAGCTGACTCGCTTTTACGAACTAGTCGAAGATAAAAGTCAGGTTTCAGACATAAACATCGTGATAAGCCACATCAAATACAGTTTAAAAGCAGGAGAAAACCCACGCTCTGTTATATCAAAAGAGCTAAAGCAGGCTAATAAATTAGGCTTTAATTTTATACTAGCCACACAAGGTCAGTCGCTTATCTTCTAATTGCCTTTAACAATAGTGAAGTAAGTAAACATCTGAGTAATCAAACTGTTATATATACTTTCGTCGAGTTTATCTATTAAGTGATTAAATTCTGTATAGGTAATCTCTCAAAATTTTTACTAGCTGTTACACTTACTTGATAATCGTTAATAAAGGAAACACGTGATGTCAGAACGAAAGTTTAGATTAGTTACCCGAAGTGATTTTGACGGGCTAGTATGCGCAGTCTTACTGAAAGACTTAGATATGATTGATGATATTTTATTTGTGCATCCTAAGGACATGCAGGATGGCAAAATAGACATCACTGAGAACGACATTACAACTAACTTGCCTTACGTTGAAGGCTGCCATTTAGCCTTTGATCATCACCTTAGTGAAACCGTGCGAAATGCTAGCAATATCGAGAATCATATTATCGATGCAGAAGCACCGTCAGCTGCTCGAGTAGTGTATGACTATTATGGCGGAGCCGAGAAATTCCCAAATATCTCAGTAGATATGATGGACGCGGTAGATAAAGGCGACTCAGCGCAGTTTTCAAAAGAAGAAATTTTAGAGCCTACCGACTGGGTGCTTATGAATTTCATTATGGACGCGCGTACTGGGCTTGGCCGTTTTAGAGAGTTTAAAATCTCTAACTACCAGCTAATGATGAAGCTGATAGATGCGTGTAAAGACCACAGTATTGAAGAAATACTGCAAATGGAAGATGTGGCTGAGCGAGTAAGTTTGTATCACGAGCACAATGAAATGGCGAAGGCACAGATAGCTAAGTGCTCGACCGTACACGATAACCTTGTGGTACTCGATTTAACTGAAGAAGAGACCATTTACGCCACGAACCGCTTCGTTATTTACGCCATGTACCCAGACTGCAACATTTCTATCCACAAAATGTGGGGGCTTAAAAAGCAGAATGTGGTGTTTGCGATAGGTAAGTCCATTACTAATCGTAGCTCTAACACTAATGTGGGTGAGCTGTGTTTGAAATATGGTGGCGGCGGTCACATGAATGCGGGTACCTGCCAAGTTGAAACCAGTAAAGCAGAAACTGTGCTTGCTGAGCTTATCGACACAATTACAAGTGACGGTTAACACTAATTAGCATAAGGATGGGGGGGCAGAAAAAGTACTCTGCCCCCCCCAGTTCTTATTGCGTTAGGCGTACTTTAAAAAATTCGGCGAGTGTTTTGCTGATAACTGGGTGTTGGGTGTCTTGGTTAAATAGGCAAATATTGACCTTTCCTAACTTAGGCAGGTGCGGGTGGTTCAGTACTGCTAAATTGGCCGGTAAGCTCGACTTCGCCAATGCAGTCACGCCAAGGCCTTGTTGAATAGCAGCCACAAGCCCGCCCAAATCGGCATTGGTGTAGCTAATTTTCCAGGCGAAGGTTTGCTGCTTAAGCTGTTCAATTACTCGGCTTCTGTACATACAGCCATCTGGCGCTAGCACTAATGGGATATTATTTCCTACCAACGGGTGAGAGGTATCACCTACCCACACCACATCGTCTTCTATTACTACTTCGCCCTCGGTTTGTTCATCTGGGTTCACCAGGGCTAATATTAAATCGAAGTGATCTCGCTGAGACGGGTGAAGTAGATCGCGACTTAGCGCCGACGTTACTTCTAACGATACATCTGGGTAACGCTTCGAAAACTCACCAATTAAGCCTGGCAACAAGGTAGAAGCAAATTCGTTGGGAATGCCCAAGCGTAATCTACCGCTTAGTGGCGCAGGAGTAAGGCTTCTAAAAATATTGTCGTTAAGCTCTAACAGCTCTTTCGCTTTTGGGTAAAGCCAGTTGCCATCAGCGCTAGGCACATGACGTTGACCTACCTTGGTGAACAACTTTCGGTCTAGCTGCGATTCAAGCTTTTTGATTTGCAAACTAATAGCAGGTTGAGAGCGACCCAAAAAGTCGCCTGCCTTTGCATAGCCACCAAGCTCAATAACGCTTACAAAGGTGCGTAGCGTGTCTAAAGAAAGCTGCTTCATATTTATCAGTATTTCTAATGTATGTGCTTGCCATGATTATATTTGCAAATGAAAACGAGCGAAAGCCCGTATGTTTAACCAACCTAGCCTGAATTCACTTCAGTAATTTTACGCTTCGGGTAATCAGTACTTTACGGTAATATCACGCACTCTACTTTTTACCTGCTTTCGATAGTTAGTTAATGGAATTATTAAATCTGAGCATTTAAATTGGCGAGTTAAATTAACCACTTATTTAATCTGCGAGAACGTAAATGAACTCTGATCTGTATTTTATTGGCATAGACGGCGGCGGCACCAAATGCAGAGTTATTTTACAAGACAAGAACGGCACGCAGATAGGTGAGGGCATTAGCGGCCCGGCTAATATAATGCGAGACGCAGAACTTGCTAAAACCTCTATATTGGATGGGGTAGAAAAGGCTATAGAATCTGCTAACACCTCATTGGCTTCACAAAATAGCGAGGCCCGACTAACACCTATAACGCTATCACAGTGTGTAGTAGCAGCTGGGCTTGCAGGCGCGAATATCAGTACCGCAAAAGCTCGCTTTGAAACCTGGGCGCACCCCTTTCACTCGCTTCATATACTAAGTGATTTACATGCTGCCTGTGTAGGTGCTCACAACGGTAAGCCCTGTGCAGTAATTATTGTGGGTACGGGGTCGGCTGGCACCGTATTTAACGAGGGTAAGTTTACAGACTTGGGTGGCCACGGTTTTCCTGTTGGTGACTTTGCAAGTGGCGCTTGGCTGGGTTTAAAAGCTATTCAGCACACCTTACTATGTATAGATAACATTCGAAGCAAAGACGACCTAGCAAAAACAGTATGTGCGGAACTAGGCACAACGAACGCTGACAGCATAGTGGCTAAGTGCGCCGGGTTTAACACTCATCATTACGCGAGTTTAGTACCCTGTATGCTGCCACTTTTAAATGAAGGTAATAGCCAAGTGACATGCATTTTTAAAGAAGGGGCGGAATACTTAGAAAGTATGGCGCAGCGACTTCTAGGTGATAATACGTATAATCTTGCTTTAATTGGTGGGTTAAGCAATGTGTATGTACCTTACTTTTCTGAGAAAATCCGTACGCGCCTACAAGCATGTGAATTATCGCCAGAGCAGGGCGCTATCAAGTACGCTAAAGCAATATACGATGGCCAATAACGGCAAGTAAGCCATAAGGTCACATGGCAAATTTCGATGCAAGTAATGAGATAGGCGACGAAAAAATCAACGTTATAAGCAGCAAAGAAACAATGCTACAACCGCACGTAATTAGGAAAATAAAAGCGCAATGATGAAGACAATTTTAGCCGAAAACGTTTTGATAAAAGGTAACTGGGAAAAAGACCAAGTACTCACGATCAAAGAGGGCGCAATTACTCATATCGAAGCACTTTCTGATTCACAAAAGCAGCGTGAAGAAATTTCTGAGCGCGTGTCTAACAGGCTTATTCCTGGGTATGTAGATACACAGGTGAACGGCGGCGGTGGCGTTATGTTTAATCACGCCCCAACGTTTAAAAGCATAGAAATAATGGCCAAAGCCCATTGTAAGTTTGGCACCACCACATTATTCCCCACGCTTATTACCGATGACATAGCAACCATAGAAAGCGCCGCCAATGCGGTAAGTGAAGCAATAGAAAGCGGGCACCCAAGCGTTGAAGGAATTCATTTTGAAGGGCCGCACTTAAGCGTTGAGAAAAAAGGTGTACACCTTTCAAAATATATACGACCGTTAACCGACAGAGAGCTTGCCACTTATACCCGAAAAGATATTGGCAAGGTAATGATTACCGTAGCACCCGAGAATACCACGTGCGATATTATTCAAGACTTAGTAAACCAAGGCGTTATTGTAGCGCTGGGGCACTCTAATGCACCGTTTGATGTGGTTGAAAAGGCGATTGAATCAGGCGCGACTGGGTTTACTCATTTATACAACGCTATGTCGCCGTTTACGTCTCGTGAACCTGGAATGGTTGGCGCAGCGCTTTTAAGCAACAACACCTGCGGCATCATTGTTGATCATCAGCATTTGCACCCTAAAGCCGTCGAGCTTGCCTTTAAAACCAAAGGGCCATCGCAGTTAATGCTGGTTACCGATGCAATGGCCCATGTAGGTGCCGACGAAGACGTTATAGACTTTTTCGATACGCATATTACTCGTGTTGGAAACAAACTTACTACACCTGATGGCACCCTTGCCGGAAGCTGCTTAGACATGCACGGCGCGGTTATTAATTGCGTTAACGACATCGGAATTTCGCTAGAAGAAGCGAGCTATATGGCAAGTGCAACACCATCTATGTTTATGGGGATTAACGAGACATTAGGCAGCATTGCAGTGGGGCAGCGGGCGAATTTTGTAGAGCTAAGCGAACACAACGCACTTGCAAACGTTTGGCAAAATGGTGAGGTGTGCGTTTAGCACACTTGCTATCGAACAACATCCAATAGGCTACTAATCAGTATTTAAATATTCCTTACAACGCCCTCAACAATTGCGCAGCAAGCATCCAGCAACGTTTCAAAAAAAGCTGGGTACTAAATTGCAATTCCCCCTTCTAAACACCATCTGATATTAAGTTTTTGCAGGTTCGATAGTCGTGGCTGCTCTCTTCGTTGAGTTATCTAATAGCGCGGTAAACGCTTACATATTTGCTTTTCTCATGTTTTCCTAAGAATACATTTGCTTTTTAAATGTATTGATAAAAATTTCCAATTTGTTGCATAAACGTTAGCTCACTATACTCAATTTCGTTTTCTACCTTTCAAATTAAAAAGAGTAAGTGGAATGTCTAGTACCACCGCCCTACACGCAAAGCACCTAGAAGCCGGTGCGAAAATGGTCGATTTCTTCGGCTGGGATATGCCAATTAACTATGGTTCACAAATTGAAGAGCATCACGCTGTGCGTCAAGACGCCGGTATGTTCGATGTGTCTCACATGACCATTGTTGACGTAAAAGGCGCACAAGCCAAAGCGTATCTTCAGTACCTTTTAGCCAACGACGTGGCAAAATTAAAAGACAAAGGCAAAGCGCTATACAGCGGCATGCTTAACGAAGAAGGCGGTGTTGTAGACGACCTTATCGTTTATCACTTCGACGAAACTAACTATCGCCTAGTAGTTAACTCAGCAACGCGCGAAAAAGACATGAACTGGTTAATGAGCAAAGCAGAAGGCTTTGACGTGACCATCACCGAGCGCCCTGAATTTGCCATGATTGCCGTACAAGGCCCTAACGCAAAAGAAAAAGCCGCTAACCTGTTCAGCGCAGCGCAAAAAGAAGCGGTAGCGGGCATGAAGCCATTCTTTGGTGTACAAGCAGAAGACTTGTTCATTGCCACCACAGGTTACACCGGTGAAGCAGGCTATGAAATTATGGTGCCAGCTGAGCAAGCGGAAAGCTTCTGGCAAGCACTACTAGACGCGGGTGTTAAGCCATGCGGCCTAGGTGCGCGTGACACACTTCGCCTAGAAGCAGGTATGAACCTATACGGCCAAGATATGGACGAAACCGTATCGCCACTAGCCGCCAACATGGGCTGGACAATTACATGGGAACCGGCTGATCGTGACTTCGTAGGGCGTAAAGCGTTAGAAGCGCAGCGTGAAGCAGGTACCGACAAGCTAGTAGGCTTGGTAATGACTGAAAAAGGCGTGCTACGTCATGGTCTTAAAGTGAAAACAGAAAGCGGCGAAGGCGTTATCACTTCAGGTACGTTCTCTCCAACTCTAGGTCACTCAATCGCCATGGCACGAGTACCACGTGATGTTGGTGAAACAGTAGAAGTGGAAATGCGCAAAAAGTGGGTTACAGTAAAAGTGGTTAAGCCCTCCTTTGTTCGCAATGGAAAAAGTGTTTTATAAGGCCAATAGCTACTAGGCCCCAAAAGTTAACAGAGAATAACAGGAACGATTATGAGCAACATCCCAACTGATTTACGCTATGCCGCTACGCACGAATGGGTTCGCCCTGAAGGTGACGGTGTTTTCGCTGTAGGTATTTCTGAGCACGCACAAGGCTTACTTGGCGACATGGTTTTCGTTGAGTTGCCAGACGTTGGCGATGCAGTTAGCACTGGTGACGACGTATGTGTTGCTGAATCGGTAAAAGCAGCATCTGACGTATATGCGCCAATCTCAGGTGAAGTGGTTGAAGTAAACGAAGACCTAGAAGATTCACCAGAACTAGTTAACTCTGACCCGTACGGTGACGGTTGGCTATTCAAAATTAAAGCTGACGATGCGGCTGAAGTAGAAGGTCTACTAGACGCTGAAGGCTACGAAAACAGCATCGACGAAGAGTAATTCGTTACGCAGTTTTAAAAGAACCATAATTTGAAAAGGGGCATGAAGATAATTCAGCCCCTTTTTAACTTAAAGATTTAACGCGCCCTTGCGGCAACCATTACGAGTGCTTAACAACGTTATGTCGAATACTTCCCCTACATTGGCTCAACTAGAGCAAAAAGATACATTTATCCGCCGTCACATTGGCCCGGGTAAAGGCGAAATTGAAGAAATGCTGTCTGCCATTGGTGCAAGCTCACTAGACGATTTAATCGAGCAAACTGTACCGGCAGGTATTGCGCTACCAGAGCCACTAAAATGTGGTGAAGGGGCGACAGAAGTTGAAGCATTAAGTGAACTTAAAGCCGTTGCACAAAAGAACAAAATTAACCGTTCTTTCATTGGTATGGGTTACTACGATACGCACGTACCAAACGTTATTCTTCGCAACGTGCTAGAAAATCCAGGTTGGTATACAGCGTACACGCCTTACCAGCCAGAAATTGCCCAAGGTCGTTTGGAAGCCATTCTTAACTTTCAACAAGTGACCATTGACCTAACTGGCCTAGAGCTAGCATCGGCGTCATTACTTGATGAAGGTACTGCGGCTGCAGAAGCCATGGGCCTTGCTAAGCGTGTGTCTAAGAACAAAAAAGCGAATGCGTTCTTTATTGCTAACGACGTTCACCCGCAAACGGTTGACGTGGTTGAAACTCGCGCTGAAATGTTTGGCTTTGAAATCATCAAAGGTGCGGCAGAAGAAGCGGCAGAACACGACGTATTCGGTGCGCTGCTTCAATATCCAACCTCTACCGGTGAAGTAAAAGACATCAGCGACATCATTGCTGCGGTACAAGCGAAAAAAGGCATTGTGGCAGTAGCCGCTGACCTAATGAGCTTAGTAATGCTTAAGTCGCCTGGCGAGCTAGGTGCAGACGTGGCACTTGGTAGTGCACAGCGCTTTGGTGTACCTATGGGCTACGGTGGCCCACACGCGGCATTCTTTGCTACACGCGACAGCTACAAGCGTTCACTACCTGGCCGTATTATTGGTGTAAGTAAAGACACTCGAGGTCGCCCAGCACTTCGTATGGCGCTACAAACCCGTGAACAGCACATTCGCCGCGAAAAAGCGAACTCGAACATTTGTACAGCGCAGGTGCTGCTAGCCAACATGGCAAGCTTCTACGCGGTGTACCACGGTCCACAAGGCCTTAAAACTATTGCTGAGCGCATTCACCGCTTCGCCGACATTCTTGCTACTGGTTTAAACCAGAAAGGTGCGGAAAAAGGTGTAGCTCTTAAACATAGCACGTACTTCGACACGCTAACCGTAATGGTAGACAACAAAGAAGACGTACTAGCAAAAGCCTACGCAAAAGGCATGAACCTACGTGCTGACCTTGAAGGTGCGGTAGGTGTGTCGCTAGACGAAACCACCACACGCGAAGACATTGTTGCGCTATTCGACGTACTGCTTGGTGAAGACCACGGCCTTACTGTTGAAGGTTTAGACGCAGAAGTAACCACGCAAGACGTAAAATCTATTCCTGAAGGTTTAGTACGTACTAGCGACTTCCTAACACACGAAGTGTTTAACAAGTATCACTCTGAAACAGAGATGCTTCGTTACATCAAGAGCCTTGAAAACAAAGACTTGGCGCTTAACCACTCAATGATTTCATTGGGTTCGTGCACCATGAAGCTAAACGCAACGGCTGAAATGATCCCAGTAACATGGGCTGAATTCGGTCAGCTTCACCCGTTTGCGCCACTAGACCAAGCAGCGGGCTATCAAGAAATGATTGCCGAGCTTAGCGAGTGGTTAATTAACGTAACGGGCTACGATGCGCTCTCAATGCAGCCTAACTCAGGTGCTCAAGGTGAATACGCAGGCCTATTGGCTATTCAGCGTTACCACGAAAGCCGTGGCGAAGGTCACAGAAACGTGTGCTTAATTCCAAGCTCTGCCCACGGTACTAACCCTGCGTCTGCGCAAATGGTTAGCCTTAAAGTGGTAGTAGTAGCCTGTGATAGCAAAGGTAACGTAGACCTTAACGACCTTCGCAAGAAAGCGGAAGAAGTGGGTGACAACCTATCGTGCGCCATGATCACATACCCGTCAACTCACGGTGTATATGAAGAAACCGTGCGCGAGATTTGTGACATTGTTCACCAATACGGCGGTCAGGTTTACATGGACGGCGCGAACATGAACGCGCAGGTGGGCATTACGTCACCTGGCTTCATTGGTTCAGACGTGTCGCACCTTAATCTGCACAAAACCTTCTGTATTCCACACGGCGGTGGCGGCCCAGGTATGGGACCAATTGGTGTTAAATCGCACCTTGCGCCATTCCTACCAAACCACACGGTTGTTAACGTAGAAACGGCAGGCAAAGACTGTGGTGCGGTATCGGCAGCGCCATGGGGCAGTGCGTCAATTCTGCCTATTAGCTACATGTACATCAAAATGATGGGTAGCGCAGGCCTTCGTCGTGCAACCGAAGTAGCTATTCTTAACGCTAACTACGTGGCTAAGAAGCTAGAAGGGCACTTCCCAGTGCTTTACAAAGGCAACAATGGCCGCGTAGCGCACGAGTGTATTATCGACCTTCGCCCGCTTAAAGAAGCAAGCGGTGTGACCGAGCTAGATATCGCGAAGCGCCTAAACGACTACGGTTTCCATGCGCCAACCATGAGCTTCCCAGTAGCGGGTACGCTTATGATTGAGCCAACAGAGTCGGAAGCGAAGTACGAACTAGACCGTTTCATTAACGCGATGGTTAGCATTCGCCAAGAAATTGCAAAAGTAGAAAGCGGCGAGTGGGATGCCACTGACAACCCGCTACACAATGCACCGCACACGCTAGCAGACATTTGTGACAGCGACTGGAACCGCAGCTACGACCGCATGCTAGCGGCGTACCCAGCTCCAGAAGTACACAGAAACAAGTTCTGGCCAACGGTTAACCGTATTGATGACGTTTATGGCGACCGTAACCTGATCTGTTCTTGCCCTAGCATAGAGAGCTATGTTGAGGAGTAGGGTGGTTTAGCGGGCTTGCTGCTAGAGCTTGATTGATTCGAAAGGCGAACTGAGTGGTTCGCCTTTTTTGTGATTTTTTGAGGTCTAGTCTTTAACAGTTGCTGTTACAGTAAAGGGGGGCTTTTTCTGTTAAATTTCGGTAGCACGTTTCAAACAAGAAGCGGACGTTCGGCATCGTGATTTCCTACATCCTACTTTGGTCAAAAGCCGTAATTCCCTTAGAGTCCACCAAACTCACTCAGAAAGCAAAATGTTTGCTAAAGCGGACATCAACTCCTCATTAACAAGCCGGAGTAAGCTTGCTTGCGGGAGGCTGTGTGTAGTTGAATAATTTGTTGTTTTTTAGCCAACCAATCGTTCATATGTCTATGACCTCTATTACTTACAGTTAGTCTACACTCCCATGGCTTTCTATTTCACCTGCCTGATTGTACAGATATGAGTTAAACTCATTAGACTTGGACCAAATTTTATTACCGCTATCAGCACGAATATTTTCTGTTGCTACAAACCAATCTCTAACTACCTCAACTATTTTAGATGGCTCCTCATCATGGTTTTTTATATCGGAGCCTCACAAATCTGATAGAGCTTTTTGATAACGATATCGCCCTTTTTCTAAAACTAGTGATTGCTTATTTGCCCTCTTTCCATCTTTCAGAGCTCTCGCGCCACAATCTATACCAAGTTCAAAAGGCATATTCATCCGAAAATGCTCGTCTTTATCGGATGATATAATCCTCGATAAACCATGAATTACAAATTTTGACTCATGTATAAGTCCAACAATTTTTTAGTTCTAGATTCAGCCGAATCAGCTCACTCTCATGATAAGCGAGGAACATACCCTAAATACTTTATAGTAAAAATGACTGACAACAGCAATTGCCTATAATCATCAAATGAGCAATTTACAAAAGCCTTCTTGTCAAAGTTATTCATTGAAGCCGTTCGTTAACCTTTCGGAGGATGGGGTTCGTTCCCATAGCTATTTTTTCTCGAAATTTTCCATCTTTACCGTGAACATATAATTCGGATTTTTGATTTTTGGCGACATCTTTAGTCCATTGGAGCGCTTCAGCTTGGGTGTCATGCTGTTTTTTAGGCTCACTCAGTACCACTTTTTTAACATCCCATCCGCCTCTAGGAAAAACCGACTTATTAAGAAGCTGAAAACGGCACAAATACTGCGATTTGATTATTTTGGCTGCGTAAGCAACGATTTGTTCGTTTCTTAAACGAAAACCAAGACAAAAAGAAGAGTGCCGCTTAGATAATACATAAATATATAACTGTTTGAGCGGCACTACCTAGGAAGATTTTTTTGTTCGGGGGCTTTTTAGAGCTTATGTGTAGCTTAGCTCGCCTTTGCCTTTCTGCCAAAGGCGATTAATGCGACTAGACAAGCTAAAATGCTTATGCTACTTGGTTCGCTGATGTTGGTGGCAGGCGGAGCTACATAGGTGTAATTCCCTAGATAGATATTTTCTAGATAGAAATCTTGCCCATTGTAAGGTGCGCCATTTGCACCGCCGACTAATTGCATTCTGAAGCGGTTAAAACCGTCTTCAAAAAACGCCGCAGCTTCAAAGTTGTTTAAGTTAAAAGGCTTGTCCATCGTTAAATATGGATTGGCAACACTTGGGTTGTTTTGGTAGCTGAGTAAAGCTGTTAAGAATGGAAATTCGGTAATTGGGATATCAAAAATAATTATATTGTAACTTTCCAAAAAGTCCTGTGAAGTACCATCCCAAAAGCCCCACGAAGTGTTTCTTAGGGTCAGATCTCCGAATTTGGTCAGAGTAACATTTTTGCGAACAAGGTCGGGGTCTACAAGTTCAGTGCCAGAAAAAATGGGTGTAGCAAAGGCGCTAGTGGCCATGCACATGCAAACTGCGCAGGTTAAGGCAAAATTTTTAATACTGTTTTTCATGCTGTTCTCCAGTTAGCGAGATGGGCGAGAGAAACATAGTGAAAGGTGTTGGTGATTTTTGCTTTAATGAACTCAGTACTCATGGTTTTTAAGTCCTTTTACAAAATGCGTTTCCCAAAGCAATTGCAATTCTTTTACGTTGAATTGCGGCTTTAAATTAAAATAGACTAATAATTAGACTATGCCAACCATTATCTCCGTTCACCCCGAATACCCCCATCCATAACAAGCGCCTCAACCAACCCATTTTCTTCATCCATCTCAAAACGAACACTACTCCCGTTCTTAGCAAAGAATCGTTCGCCACCCTCATGAAAATATTCTTCATTCTCAACATAAGGTAATGCGTTAAGCACAAAACCATTGGCTGTTTTTTCTAGCACCACATCAACGTTAACTGGGTTAGTTACCACGTAGGTTCCAATGTATTTACTTAATTCCTTTTGGCTTATGGGTACTAAATTTTTAACCTCTGCTTCCGAGTAGCCTACGTCTAACGCTTCTTTTAAGCGTATTTCTAGTTCAGTTATTAACTGCCTACCATTGTTGCCGTTTGTCATAATGGCGTAGCCGTTGCCGGTATCTAGTTCAAGGTATAACTGCGACATAAACCCTGCATCTGCGCCACCGTGGCCAAAACCCAGAATTTTTCCATCGTCACTCATGTTGATAAAAAAGCCTATTCCTACATTAGGTGCTTCGTTGGTTGGCGTATTGTTGGTTAACATTTCCTGTGCCGTGGCTTGCGATATCCAGTCGGTTTTCTGCCCTAAATATACGCTGCGCACGCCGCTTGCCAGTTTCAACATGTCTGATGGTGTACTCCACATGCCTGCTGCTGCTAATGTGGCGTAGGTATGGGCGCCACCCTTAATTGGCGCTCCGTCGCCGTCATACGGCGTAGCCATATTATTTGATAAGTTGGTAGATATGGGTTGTTCGAAGCCAGAACGCGTCATGCCTAAAGGTTTAAACAAAAGCCGTTGTGACATAGTTGGCAGGGGCTCGTTAGCTACGTCTTGCAAGGTAAGCTGAGCAAGCGTAGTACCGCCACCGGAATAACGCATTTGCGTGCCAGGTTGAATATCAACAACAACAGCATCGGTATTGGCGGGAAATGCACCTTCTAGCACCTGCTGCAAAGTAGGTACTGGTTCGCCCGCCGCGTAACCAGGAAAGCCATGTACTGTAGTGCCAGCTGTGTGGCTTAATAATCTGCGTAAAGAAACAACGTCTTGCCCAGTCCATTCATGTTCAGGCAACTGCCAGCTGGTGAGTAAGGTATTAACATCTGCATCTAAATCTATCGGGTTATCTTCGCGATATTTCATCAATACTGCTGCAAATGCGGGTTTGGAAATACTTCCTGCTTGGAACACCGTGTTTTCATCAATAGCCAATTCAGTGGCTAAATCTTTAACGCCGCTTTGCATGGTCCAAGCTATTTGCCCATTTCTCATAAACGCAACAGACACACCAGGTACATCATAATGCGCTTGTCTTTGCTCCAAAGATTGGTAATCAACCTCTTGCCCTTCAATTCGAATGCGTTGAGTAAGCCCAGTTTTTAAAAGGTTGGCTTCTTTTGATTCTGCGGCAGCAGAGGCAGAGGTGGGCAGGGTTTCAGGTTCTGTACAGCCCAATAACGAAGCTAAACAAAGCGAAAGTGTTAAAGAGGCGAAGAGCTTGTTTGTTTTCATTATGTGTATTCCATTACGTATGAACGCCCAGAGTACGTCCCTACTATTATTCGGTCAATGCTAGCAATATGCTAAATCAGACGCTCAATAGCTAGTCGCCTGTACCTTCCGCAATCTTTTCTTGTAAGTTTCTGACTTCGATTTTTTGATAAGCAATCGAATGTTTGATAGGTGACTCTATGAAGTAAAACTGTCCCTTAAATGTGAAGGCGTGGTCATTGCAGATCTTCCCAGTGCTTCTCCATAATGCACATGTCGTCAAGTTGACGTGGTGCGTATTGGTCGGTATACAGAATCAGCTGTAGACGGTTTTACGATCTTTTTTTAATGCCAGACACTTAGGATAAAACATGCTGGGGATACGCGTCAGCCGATGTAATATCTGTGGTTTTACACAAATAAAAATTCGGAACCCGCTTATTCTGAAGTGTATCGAAGGCGCGCTCTATTCGTCCTTTACCTTGTGGTGAATTGGCGAAGATGGTTTCGATACCTAGCTCTTCAAATGCTCGCTGCACTTTAGAGAAGGTACAACGCTTGGGGCCGTCTAAAATACCTGTAAAATCAACATAGAGTGTTTTAAAGACGCCAGTGAATTCCGCCACTGTACGTAATAATTGCTAGCAGCAAGCGTTCGTTTCAATAGGAAAGAAATTAGCAAACGACTGGCTGTTGGCATCGTTAATCATCGCAATCAGACAGGACTTTTTATCGCCAACCAAAGATGCGTACGCCGTCCAGTTGCAACATTAACCCTGTCACTTCCATGCGCTTTCTGCGCTTGTGAACGCGCCCACGTCTACGTTTGTTTTGCTTTCGATCGCGCTCAGTGAAACGCCTAGATTTACTTAGGAACTCGGTCGTATTGGAAATGGTTATTTTGTTTTAAGAGACCTCAGCAATGGCATCAACGGTGAGTTGAGCTTCGGAACTTAGCGTGAACATCCTTAGCACCTCTGTCATGCAAAAAAAGACGAAACACTATTAAAATATAACCGTAATAATCCCTTGATGATTAATGAATTTGACAGAATCTTTTGGTAACTAAGATACAAAAAAGTCGCTTGATGTTAACAAAGCGTTAGGGATAAGGTTAAAAGAATTGACCACACAACATCAGATAAGGAAGTTAAGAACACAAACAACATGCTTTATTTCTTTCAGTTAAGTACCTATGTTTCTGTAAAACTGGATACAAAGTCAATAGTAATTGACGATGCACTCTTCTTTAAAAACAACTGATTAAAGGCGTTCGTACGGGAAATAACCCAGAAAGTAGTCGTTCATCAAAAAACAAAATAAAAGTTTGTATTGTAAGCAAGTCTTTACAATTCGTAAATTTTTTAAAAAAAATTGAACTTTTCAACAAACTCTCACACCGCTGCGTATTGACCCTTTGCCGTTTTTCGTATTTATTAGTAGTAAGGTTAAAACCTTAACAAAAATATCCGCAAAAGCGGAAAAAACACACAAATAAAAATACTAGGTCTAGGGAGACTTACATGTTTAAAAGTTCTAAGTTGGCTACATCGGTCAAGTTAGCTTGCGTATTCGGTTCTGCACTTGCGGTTTCTGCGAGTAACCTTGCGCTGGCACAGGAAACAACAAATGACGAGGCAACTGCCGAAGAAGCGGTTGAGAAAATATCTGTTACAGGTTCTCGTCTTCGCCGTGTGGAAGTAAGTGAAAGCACCCCAATTTTTTCTTTTGGTAATGAAGACATTCAGGTTCGAGGCTTTACAAATGCCGCAGACCTTTTGAACCAATCTCCACTCTTTGGTGGTTCACTGACACCTGAAGGTGACCAAGATGCGGAAAATGCTGGTCAAAACCAGGCTAACATCTTCGACTTAGGCACACAGCGGACACTAACGCTTGTGAATGGTCGACGCATGGTAAGCTCTCAGTCTGCTTCAATCGGTGGTGGTCAGGTAGATATCAACACTATCCCAGTTGCACTTATCGATCGTATCGAAGTAGTTCCGTTGACGGGTGCGGCAACTTACGGAGCCGATGCAATCGGTGGTACAGTTAACGTAATTCTTAAAGACGACTACGAAGGTTTTGAAGTCACCGCTCAATATGGTGATAACGACGCGGGTAACGCAAGAGAGTTCCAGTTTAGTATGGTTGGAGGCGGAAATTTCGACGATGGACGTGGTAACATCACGTTTGGCGCCGAATATACGCGCACCGATGGCCTTTTAGAGTGCGAACAAGACTTCCTTTGTAACAACAACCCAGGTTCTGGCGGTACTACAAATGAATTTCTAGACCGTAACGGAGACGGTGCAATTGACGACGTTAATGGTGACGGTGTAATTGATGACGCCGATCTACAGTCTGTTTCTTTGTTCTACGATGAAGTAAATCTTCAGTTATTCACTGATTTCGGTGCTGTAACACCGGCTTTTGCTGGTTTTGCGCCGAGTGTTGGAAGTGGGGTTTGGCCTGATGGAAATTTCTATGAGTTTACTCAAGACGGACAAATTCAGCAGTGTAACGCCGGACCTCGTCTTCCATCGGGCCGTGCGTTGCTTGAAACCTATGACGATGGACGCGGAAATATCTGTAGTATCGATTTCTTTGACAGCGTAAGCCAAATTCGCTCGCCTACCAGTCGTCACAATCTATATGCGTCATTTAACTATGATTTGTTCGATAACTTGCGCTTCAAAAGTGATGTGGTTTACGCAAACACAAGTGGTACAGAGCTAGTAAACCAAGGTGGTTTCCAAACAGGTTTCTTTGGCGGTACTTCTGCTGCTATTACATTGCCAACATCAAACCCATTCTTGTCATCACAGGCATTAACTGCAATGCAAGATGCAGGTCTTGAAGGCGATCAGTTCTCTGTACACCGTTTCAACAATGACTTAGTTTCATTAGGTGGTAACTCTAATGAAACGCATACATGGCGTATAAGTAATATCTTTGAAGGTGAATTTGAAGCCTTAGACAGAGACTTTTATTGGGATGTGTCTGTTGTACACGGTCGTTCTGACGTTAATATCAGAACAACCGGCATCGTGGACGGACGTTTCTTAAACGCTGTTGATGCACGAAGAGTCAATGACGAAATGCTAGAGACTATCCGAGAAGAACGTGGCTTAGACACACTTGATGAAGCGTTAGCTGCATTACAAGGTGCTCGTTCTGCGTTTACAGGTGGATTCCAGCGCGGCGATATCATTTGTGGAGCTTATGCAGACCTAGCAGCAGGAACGCTCGAAGGGTTCAATTCACAAGCTTCTGGTTCTGGTCTAACAGATGAAGATTTACCATTCCTAGATGGTTGTCAACCCTTAAACCTGTTCGGGTCACAAGCGTCTCCAGAGTCACTAGACTTTATTACTGGCGGTTCGCAAATGTCTCAAGCGAGCAACATGCAAACTGTATATACTGCTAACTTAGGTGGTACTGCTTTTGAATTGCCTGCTGGTCCTCTAGACTTTGTTGTTGGTATAGAACGCCGTATTGAAAAAAGTGAATACGAGCCAGCGGTAGGTGGCAGAGTACCAATTACTCGTAGTTCGATTGACCGTCCTGTTAACGGTGGCTACGACACAAACGAGTGGTACGTGGAATTCGTTGCGCCAGTAATCTCCTCAGATATGGATATTCCTTTTGTTAAATACTTGGAAGTAAGCGGTGCCTATCGTAATCAGGAGTTTAATACAAGCGCTCCAGCTGGTTTTGAAGATCGTACAACTGAAGAAGACGTAGTACAAGCAAGCTTGAAGTGGTTGGTTAATGATGAATTATCATTACGAGCTACTTATGCAACTGCATTCCGTAATCCTTCAATCAATGAGTTATTCCAGCCGTTACAACAATCTTTCATCTCTGGTGACGACCCTTGTGATGCGCGTTATGTTGGTTTAGGTCCAAACCCTTCTGCTCGAAAAGCAAACTGTGAATCAATAGGTATTGATACTGACACATTCACGTCGAGTATTTCAGATGGAACTATTTCAACTGGCTACGTTTCTGGTAACCCGGAGCTTGGCGCTGAAACAAGTAAGTCTTACACTTACGGTTTGGCTTGGACGCCTGAGTATGTTGAGAATTTTCAAATTGGTTTAGATTATTACAACCTTGAAATCGAAGGCGCGATCAACGATGTGACATTTGAGCAGCTAGCAGCTAACTGTTACGATTCTCCAGACTTCCCTAATGAAACAGCATGTGACACCTTCACTCGCGGGGATGACTTCCAAGTAATTCGTGCTGGTAACCGCCCAGCAAACGTTGCTTTGGCAACATTTGAAGCTGTATCATTGTCGATTTTCTATAGCTATGATTTGGGTGAGTACGGTCAGTTAAGATTCCAGTCTGCGACTCAACACAATATTACTAATGAGAACCAAGCGACCCCAACTGCTGAAATTCAAGAAGATGTAGGTGATTTCGCAGATCCTAAGTGGACTGGTACGTTCGATATCAACTGGTTTTACGAAGATTGGTTCGTTAGTCACCGTGTTCGCTGGCAGAATGAAACGCATATTGACGCGCTAGAGCAACAGTTGTATTCATACGACTATGAGCGTCAAGAAGATGGTTCACTTACTGGTAACTTCACTAACGAAAACTCGTCACGCTTCCTACACGACTTGAGCATCGGTTATACAGCAGGTACCTCTACTACGATTCAGTTAAACATACAGAATCTCTTAGACAGAACTGCTGATGATCTGAGTGCAACGTCGTTCGGATTCAATCAGTTCGGTTTAGATGAACGTTTGGGCCGTCGATTCAGCCTGCGTGTAAACCATAAGTTTTAAATAGAAAGCTTAGTATTCTTCAATAGAAATATTGCGGAGTACAAAATGTAGACGATGCCGCCTTCTAATCTAAGGCGGCTTTTTTATACCCCAGCGCATATAATGCAAAAGTTCTCCATCTTTACTCGTTTAGAATTTAAGCTATGTATGTCAGCGAAGAAAACTTCTTTATCTGCTAAGTTGTCTGTCGTAGTCAAATGTCCGTAATTGCCGGCGCCCTGACACACTTTACTGGTATCTTTTACAGCATGCTTTAGTTTAATTTCGTCATCGGTACATCTGCTGCAAAGTAGTCGTCCACTTCCCCTAAACTGACGCAGATTTAACTGACGTTTTTTGCAATGATGAATGCAGGAGACAACTATAAAAGTCACGCTTCACAGAATCTCATATCATTAAAATGTTAAAAGAAGTTGATCTAGGTACGAAGGACGAGGAAGCCTGCAGGAAAAACGGTATCAGCAGAACAACCTATTACAGTTGGAAGTCCAAGTGCGACGGCATTGAAGAATCTGACGTCAGATGGTTGAAAGAGCTGAAGAAGAAAATGCCGAATTCAAAGAGGTGTTTGCAGATGTCGGCTTCGAAAATAATGCCATTGAGTAGCTTGCTGCAAAAAAGGGTTGATGACAGCAGAGAAACAAGAGTGCGTTAGTGTCCTTGTTGATGATGGACTAAGTATCAATAAGGCCTTTGTGTTAGTTGGTATTAACCGAGTGGATTAATTATACTTCAGGGAGAGACTGGCGCAGAGTGGATGCTGCTATCATTGATGCTATCAATTCGGTCTTGGAAAAGTCGGCATGAGCAGGTTTTTAAAGTGTTTGGGTCGAATGTGATTCAAACGCTTTACCCTTCAAAAATAAGCGAGTCTATCGCATCTTCTGCCAAATGGGGCTGAACCTGAAGCGCAAAATTTAACGAGTATCGGCCAAAAGACAAATAGCCCAAGCATTAAAAATACTGGAGCAGCTAAACCATAAATTGGCGTTGATTTGATAAATGACAGTTTACATTATGGTAAACGGTTCAGGACACTTTTTTCATAGCTCATTGCTAGCGCCATGGCTAATTCACCGTTAGCTTTATAGCTACAAAAGCAGTCGTATTGTGGCTTTTAAACGTGTCTAGTTTGGTAACAAAGGTCAACCCTTATTATTCGCTGCTATTTGGTAATGCAGAGTAACGTGAGTCTCGTAACGCACTTTAGCATTTGCATGGAAGCTTATGCTAAGAGTGAGTAATGCGCCAATAAAAACACAGGCAGGCTTTTGATACAACTGAAGCTCTTTTCCTCGCTATCAGGCGCGAGCTTTTTATAGTTTGCTTTTCCTGCGCAGTCATAGTCGCTCTGGCTTTTTAAACAATTCCTATATGCTGGATAAGCTTACTCTAAAGCGACTATAAAATTGTCAATATTTGTAAAAAATTGCTACTTTTAGGTGAGTGTTGAAAGAAATAAACTTTAAATTGGTCAGATAGTTGGCCTAGAAAGAGTGCTTTGACGGGACGAGATGTCAATACATAAATAAATTATTTGCGCCAAAAGTATTTAATTTTACTTATTGAGTGGTACATTAGAAAGTAACGATTTAACTAACTTACGTTATTAAATCGGATTTGTTGTAAGGAAAAATATCAACCTAACAAATGGGAAACTCAAAATGCACACAAAAAAAAGAATATATAGTGCGGTACGGACTGCTTTAGTTTTTGGAACCGCAGGTGCCTTAACACCGACAGTAATTAATGCTCAAGATCTTCAGTCAGAGGAGAATGTTGAAAAAATCTCAGTAACAGGTTCCCGTATTGCGAGGTCAGAATTTAGCTCATCAAGTCCAATTTCATCATTTGACAGCGGTGACCTTATGCAGGCAGGTGTCGCTAGTATTGATGAGTTCTTAAAAGATGTCCCAGCATTTACTGGATATCAAATGGGAACATCGACCAATAATGGCTCAGACCAAGGGCAAAAGAAGATCGATTTACGAGGCTTGGGTTTTAATAGAACACTAGTTCTTATTAACGGTCGCAGAATGATTGGTGATGCCTCAGGGGATGGTGCTGTAGATCTTAACGTTGTACCGCAAGCGTTAATCAAAAGAGTGGATGTGCTAAAAGACGGTGCTTCAACTATTTATGGATCAGATGCGCTTTCTGGTGTAGTAAACTTCGTTCTAGATGATACGTTCGAAGGGGTTGAATACGGTGCTAATTTAGGCTTTGGCACAGAAGATCGACAGGCACGCGATGATGGCATGTACGTAAAAGCAGGTGTGGCGGGTGATAAAGGAAATATTGTCCTTTCTCTCGCATACATGAACCAAGAAGAAATGAAGCAGGAAGAAAAAGATTTTGCGAACCAAACTCTTTTCCCGCTGCTTCAAAGCGATGGCTCATTCGCGCTCGAGCCTTCAGGCTCATCTAACAGTCGTCGTATTAGAACAAGTGCGGGCAATTACATTGTCGATGCATCATCAGGTCAAGTTCGCCCGTTTGAATCAGGTGATATTTATGATTACTCTCCCGTAAATGCGTTAATTACACCCAATGAGCGTTGGCAGATGGCGATGCTTGGCAAGCTTGAATTGACGAGCAATGTAACGGGTTATTTTGAGGGGACTTACACTCGACGTACTTCGCAACAACGTCTTGCTCCAGACGCTTCATTTGCTGTATCGCCAACAGTAGAAACACCAAATAATGGTGTACAATGGAATGATTATGTGCCTGCAAATAACCCATTCAACCCTTTTGGTGTTAACGGTGCTGATAACTGGTCATTAATCGGTGCTGATGGTCCAACTTCTGTTCGCATAAACCGACGTTTCGTTGAATCGGGTGGTCGACTATTTAGACAGTCTACCGATACTTATCGCATGGTCGCTGGGCTAAACGGTTCGTTATTAAATGACACGCTTTTCTGGGACGCTTCGTATAGTCATTCAGAAACAGAAACCAGTGACGAAACTCTTAACTATGGTCGATTCGATCGCTGGGCAATTGCTGTTGATCCTGACGCCTGCGCCTCAGATTCAGCGTGTCCGGGGGTTCTTGACCCGTTTTCGGATTACGGAAATATCTCGCAAGAGCAAATGGATTACCTCACTACTGGCTCTCTAAAAGATATATACCGTGGTCAGATGGAGCTATTCACATTTAACCTTTCTGGCGAGATGTTCGAACTTCCTGGTGGTTATACAGGCTGGGCTGTTGGCTACGAGCACCGAAACGAAGAAGGTAGCTTTTCACCTGATGAATTTATTGCAAATGGTTTAACAACTGGTGGCGCGAGCGATCCGCTTTCTGGTTCTTTTTCAGTAGACGAAGTGTATGGTGAGCTTTATCTTCCTGTACTTGAAAACTTAACAGTAAATGCTTCAGCACGTTACTCTGATTACAATACTTCCGCTGGTGATAGTACAACGTATAAAATTGGTGCTGATTACGCCGCCACAGAAGAATTGCGTTTTAGAGCTTCTTATGCAACTGGTTTCCGCGCGCCAAATATCGCTGAGTTGAACCAAGGCGACCAAACAGACTTTCCAATAATACTGTCTGTGTGTGAATTCGGGGATAGAAAACTGGCGGCAGGCGATATCACACAAACCATGTACGACAACTGTATTCAATCTGGTGTAGATACAACAGATGCGGGTGAATATGGCTTTGCTTGGCAATCTACTTACACAGTCGCAGCGCCGAGTGACCCTTTAGAGCCTGAAGAATCAAAATCGCAAAACATAGGCTTGGTTTATCAACCACAATGGCTTGAAGGCTTTGCGTTTAACATTGACTATTGGAAAATTGAAATAGACAAAGTGATTGGCAGCCCCGACATGAATGATCTTTACAGACAGTGTATGAACTCTGTGAATTTCGAATCTGTCGCATGTGATCCGTTTGATACCTCAGGCGGTCCTCACAATACAGCTGAATTTGGAAATTTCCCAACCGATGCGAAAACTACGTTGGCAAACCAAGGTACGCTAACAACCTCAGGTTGGGATTTTGACGTAGCGTATGATTCTCCTTTAGATTTAGGCGCTGTTCAAGGCGTAAGCGTAAGTTGGAGCGCGACTTATTTAGACAGTTACGAGCGTGACTATCCTTTAACTGGAACTATTGAGCTAGCAGGTACTGCAAACGGTTTTGAAGTTTTCCCTGAGTGGCGCTGGCAGTCAAACATCGGTATATACGGTGACGGCTGGACGCTAGATTATAAAGTACGCTTTATCGGTGAAGCTACAGACCGCTTTGCGTCAGCGAGTTCGGCTGCTGACGTAACTGCTGAACAGACGATTTACCACGATATTGCAGCGACATATCAATGGGAAAATGTTACCGTTTCGGCAGGTATAAACAATATAGCTGACGAAGCTCCACCGTATTTCCACAGTGCATTTAATGCCAACACTGAGCCTGGAACTTACGACGTTATTGGTCGGAGACTCTTCTCAAGTGTTTCTGTGTCATTTTAAAAGCAGATTTATTTAATCTAACCATTAAAAGGGAGCGCTCTTGGCGCCCTCTTTTTTTAGGAAATATTATGGGGCTAAGGCACTCGATATCTCTACTTGTTGTTTTTATTAGCACTACCGTTAGTGCAAGTATTAGCATTGATGAACTAGAAACTTGTATATCTATTCAAAGCGATAGTAAGCGACTTTCATGTTTCGATCGATATGCTAAGCAGCATCTTGCCGCGCAAGAAGATAAATTTGGTGCAACTAAATATAAAGACGTTGATACTCAGAAAACGTTTGTAATATCCGATGCTAAAAAGATAAATGGCATGTATATAATCACTTTGGGTAACAATCAACGTTGGAAACAGATGGGCGTATCCAGGACATTATCACTACAACAAAACGACGTCGTTGAAATATCATCTGGTGCTTTAACTTCTTACTTTTTGAAGAAACGCGGCTCGAGAATGTCAGTGAAATTCAAGCGTATAGAATAAGAGAGTTCAGCTAATAAGCGAAACCGCTTTCTTTTCCACAACAGACCTTAACAACATGCATAGGTACAATCGGCGCTTGTGCCCATTGGAGATAATGGATTATTATCTATCGAATGTCTAAATGGCTAGTTTTTCTTAGTGTTTGTTGAGACCACCCCAAAAAATTGGATATAAACGTTATAGTCTTCGCCTACAAGTACCCTGCATAGGGTTCCAAATTATCTATTTTATCTTCATAAACATAGATTTATCATCGCTTCTATTATGGGGAGCCAATTAATAAGCATTGATGTCTGCATCTAAATGCGATGCTATTACCTCAACTTCAAACTCATAGTCTTCTTCGCTTCCGGTGGAAGGTTTGTGATACCACGGGTACACCCATCAGCGCCACAGTTAAAACTTTTTGATATAGTTATCGAGCTTCTAAAAAAACAAAGAGGTTCATGTCATTATGTGAATCACATCTTCTTATTGCCAAAACGTTCACCGCTATTGCACTCAACCTTATTTCCAATTATGACACCGCCTTGATGATGCGTATGATGATAATCACAAGTGAATATCAAAATCCGGTACATATTGTTAAAGGGGGGCTAGGTTCACCCGTGCTTATCAGCACAATAAGGAAATAGGAAAAGCAGTAAAAGAAAAAAGTTAAACCCATTTAACTCGATAGACGTAACACACTTAGCCATAACGGTTTGCTTGGCACATTTTTGTGTTTAGCTGTACGCGAACCTTGAATAAGGTTAATCACCATTATGCAAACTGATCAAACAACAAATCTTACAGTAGGTAAAATTGTAACGCTTAAAAAATTGGTTATTGCTGCAGCATTGGTAACCTCATTTACTGGCTGTGCAGAATCTGGCTCAGCAATGCAAATTGATATGAAAGGCAGCAATGGCTCGACCGTTAAAGGTAGTGTTCAAGCTACCTTTGACAGCCCGTGGGCCATGACGTTTTTGCCAGATGGGCACAGCTTGGTAACTGAAAAAGCGGGAACTCTGTGGTTGCTCGATAAAAACCAGCAGAAGCGTTTTGCTGTTAGCAACGTGCCAAACGTTACTGCACGCGGGCAGGGCGGTTTAGGTGATGTCATTATTCATCCTGACTTTGCGTCGAACAACACTATTTATATTTCCTATATTGAACGGGATGAAAAAGACGATGCGTTTAGCGGTGCAGTAATTGAGCGAGCCACGCTTAGTGTTAGCGATAGTGGCGCGAAGCTATCTGGTAAAACGATAATTTGGCGTCAGTCACCCAAAGTGACGGGTAACGGTCATTATTCACATCGCATGGCGTTTTCCCCTGATGGCTATTTGTTTATTACCTCTGGTGAACGCCAGAAATTTACGCCAGCTCAAAACATGGCAATGAATTTGGGCAAGATTGTGCGCTTGAACGAAGATGGAAGTGTGCCAGAAGATAATCCGTTTTATGGCCAGGGCAGCGTAACCGAACAAATTTGGACATTAGGTCACCGCAACCCTTTAGGTATCGACTTTGATGAGGAAGGTAATTTATGGGTTCACGAAATGGGGCCGCGCCATGGTGATGAACTCAACCTTATCGAAAAAGCTCGCAATTACGGTTATCCCACTGTGTCGCAAGGCGACCATTATTCAGGCGTAAAAATACCTAATCACGAAGACATCCCTATTTTTAAGTCACCTGAATTAGCGTGGGTTCCTGCTATCAGCCCAGCCGGTTTTATCATTTACAAAGGCAATAAGTTTAGCGACTGGAAAGGTAACGGTTTCATCGGTGGTTTGTCTTCAAAAGCGCTGATTCGTGTTGCCTTCAATAAAAATGTTAAAGGTAAGTGGAAAGTTGAAGAAGCTGAGCGTTACGAGTGGGGTAAGCGAGTGCGTGAAGTCGAACAAGACAGCATGGGCAACATCTACATGCTTGAAGATAAGGAAGGCGGGCGTTTAATTAAATTAAGCCAGTAAAACGTAAGCGTATTATAATTTGGCTTGTCGATGTGATAGTTTTCGATTCATGCGCGTGTATGACGGACGGATACAAACTTTAGGAACTCTATGAATCAATCTCCTCAAAACTTTAACTTTGAACGTTGTGAAGACGAGCCGATACACATTCCCGAAAGTGTACAAAGTTACGGTTTTCTTATTGCGTTTAGCTACGACGACCTGAATATCTCAATTATCAGTGAAAACTGCGAAACGATATTTGCAGAGGGGATCGTTGGAAAAAACTTCTTGGATATTCTTTCCTCTGATACTAACGAGCGCGCTTTTCTTGAAGAAACCTTCGATAGAGTATCAAAAAGCAAAATACGCCTGCCTATTAAGTTGATTCTAAATAAAGCACTTTTAAAGGAAGGCGAAGCCAAAGATTATTTAGCGGTTGTTTACGACTCAGGTCATCACTATGTGGTAGAGCTAGAGCCTGCTACAGAGTTTAGAGACGCTTACAGCGCCGAGCAGTTTATTAAGCTTTATTCCATGTCTATCGCGCCACGCTTCAAAGAAATGACATCACTAGGTGAAATGGCGCAAGAGATGGTTTCGACCATTAAATACCTCACTAACATTGATAGAGTGGTGCTTTACAAATTCAATGATGATTACTCAGGTAAGGTTATAGCGGAAGCTAAAGCTGAAGACATGGAGTCTTATAAAGACTTGTACTTTCCTGCATCAGACATACCTAAGCAGGCCAGAGAGCTTTACAAAACGAACTGGGTTAGGCTGACGCCTGATACAGAACTGCCCCCAGCCAGGTTAGTACCTTCTGCCGAGGAGACGGGAAGAGATCGCTTAGACCTTACACGTTCTCTGCTACGCACCTTTTCGCCTATTCATCTTCAATACATTAGAAACCAAGGGTTACGCGCTTCGTTCTCTATATCTTTAGTGACGGATGGAGAGTTATACGGGCTGATTTCCTGCCATCATCGCGAACCCTGTTATATACCGCAAAATGTAAGGTTGCAGTGCGAAAATTTAAGCCAACTGTTTAGCTGGCATTTATTGGCAAAAGAAGAAGAAATCGCGAAACGCAAAAAGCACATTACTGATAAAGCAGTAGATGCCATGTTGGACAGAATCGGCCCGGCAAACCCCATTAGTCGTGTTGTGAAAAGCGGAGAACGTGCTTTTTTAGACGCGCTTAATAGTTCAGGGTTTGTTTACTATTCACAGTACGAAACCATTACGCTCGGTGCGACTTTACCGATAGAGCTTATAAAAGACATCTTTTCAAAAGCGAGTGAAGAAGGTGGTTTTCCTTACACTAACGATTCACTTTATGATGATTACCCTGAAGCGCGAGAATATGGGATAGCGGGTATTATGATCATCCCGCTGTTTGAAAAAAAGCAGTACTTTACCGCCTGGTTTAGAAAAGAAACCCATCGCGTTCAAAAGTGGATTGGCGCAGAAGATGAAAAATCAGAAGATGCGCCAAAAGCGGAACGCCTTAAACCTCGTTCAGCGTTTACTATCCATACTCGAACCATTAAAGGGCGTTCAATATCTTTCGATAAAACAGACGTTGATACTGCCAACCGGTTAAACAGGATGTTTTTGGTATACGCACTTGACGTGCAAGAGCGTATGCATATTAGTATCCAAGAGCTTGAAAAACAGGATAATTACAGAAACGAATTCCTTGCTACATTGGCGCATGAGCTGCGAAACCCGCTGGGGCCAATTATGTCAGGCGCGAGCATTTTAGAATCGGTTGATGATGACAAAACCCGCAAAAGAGTAACGGCTATTATTAATCGTCAAGCCGAATACATGTCTAAACTGATTAACGATTTAATGGATGTATCTCGTATAACCCGGGGCAAGGTCAAGCTTGAATTTGAGCGGTTAAGTATTCAAGACGTGCTTTCTGATTCTCTTGAAATTGTCGAACAGCAGGTAAAAGCGAAGAAGCACGATATATCCGTAAATTTTCTTGCCGAAGATGTAACCGTTTATGGAGATAAAGCGCGCTTAAGCCAGATATTCTCAAACATTATTCATAACGCGACCAAGTATACAAAAGAGTCTGGAAAGATTGTTGTAGATATCAGAAAAGAAGGCGTGATGATAGTCGTTTCTGTTAAAGACAACGGTATGGGCATTCCTGAAGACAGACTAAAAGACGTGTTTAACATGTTCACTCAAATTGAAGCTCATTCTACGCATACCAAAGGCGGGCTTGGTATCGGACTAACCTTGGTAAGTAAGCTGGTGGCTTTACACCACGGTGAAGTATCTGTAAAAAGTGACGGCGTTGACCAAGGAAGCACCTTTGAAGTAAGGCTACCTATTTCAAAAACCGCGTACGAGCAGTCAGATAGTAAAGAAGTTGATTCGGTTATTCAAAGCAAAAGTAAAGTGATGTTCGTGGATGACAACGCAGATCTTATCGATGCTTATTGCTTGCTAGCTGAGTCGATGGGAGTTACTGCTTTGGGCATTACCTCTCCTACAGAAGCGGTAGAGGAATTTAAAGCCTTTAAGCCAAACTGTGTATTCCTTGATATCGGCATGCCAGACATAGACGGCTATGAGCTAGTTAAAATGCTTAAAGTTTTACCTGAAGCTGATAACGTTAAGTTTTACTCTCAAAGCGGGTGGGGGTCAGACAAATACGTGGAAGACTCTAAAACTGCCGGGTTCGACGAGCATTTTGTGAAGCCTTTGTCTAAAGATACTATCAGGTCAGTACTAAGTTAGCCTTGCAGGGCACCGCAGGTGCGGTAACGAATGATGGATGGTAAGTAAAGAAAAGCGCTCGCAAGTGAATAAGAGTCGCGAAATGGGTTATAATAGCAGGCAAACGTAATTAGGAATAAATATGAAAGTCTGTGGTATAGATTTAAAAGGTAACGAAGCAATTATTAGTTTGGTGTCGCTAGCTGACGGTTTGTTTCATCTGCCCGACTGCCGTACGCGCCGCTTAACCCTAGCCGATACTAGCGCCAAGGGGCTAAAAAGCTTTCAAAGCACCTTCGCGAAGCTTGTCGAAGACTATAAAATTGATGCAGTGATCGTTCGCCAACGTCAAAGCAAAGGTAAATTTGCGGGAAGTGCAATTGGCTTTAAGTTAGAGGCAGCAATTGAGTTAATTGATGGGTTAGAAGTTATTGTATTTAGCCCTACGGATATTAAAGAGTCGCTTCGCAGAAACCCGCTAGCAGTTCCATTCTCTGAAACCGGTCTAAAACAGTTCCAAGAGACCGCGTTTACTACAGCATATGCATGGCTTATGAAAAATGAGTATGCGTCGCAAGAGTCCGTATAATTGTATGTAGTATTTTATAATCATTGATAATAAGCTTGCCTTAATCTTGTAAGCTTATTAACTGTTTAAATATTAAATCGGCTTAAGTAGTGGAAGTTTAAATCACTTTATTGTCTGTAGGCTTTCTTACCACCATCGAAATCAGCATTAAATTATTGCTCTTCTTTCTTGTAGTGTTTTAAGCCATAATTCGCGCCGTTCTCGGGGAAGCTGCAACTTCTTATTATCAAGCGCTTTATATTCATCGAAGTTGAAGAGTTTTGGGGCGATTTTCACAATAATGTCAGTACCCTTTTGAATGAAGTCGATGTACCCAGAGTCGAAAAGCCTGTGGATATCATTTCTTAATAATAATCCATTGGTTGTTGAAAATGTGTCGTCTCTATTTTCATAGATACAATATGCAAACCCGATTATATGAGCCGCATCTAAAAGGCATTCGATATTACATCCAGTCACAGCGCATTCTCCCGAAAATTCAGTTAGCAAATTAGCCTTGAATTTTTGTTGTTTTGCTCCTCTCGATGTTACCAACACCTGAGAAAAATTCTGGTCCGAATTTTGTTTTAAATCATAGAGGTGGACTATAGATGGGTCTTGTACTATTTTTACAGCGGTTTCTAAAAAGTCAGCTTGGTTATCGATAAGCTCTGATTTAACTTTTGACGTTGGAAAACGTTGTAACACGGTAGTAATGGTCTCATCTTTCGATGGGTAGCACCAAAATATCCTATCATTTACTTTTGCCGAACTTTTTCTAATCAAACCAAAAAGTGGTTTTTTATCCTTTTGGGCGGGGGTAATTGTCAACATATGTCGATTACCGCTATATATGACGCCCTTAAATCTCCAATCAAGGCCCATTAAAAAAAGTGTGTCGTATAAACTAGATAATAAATTTATTTCTTGCACAGATAACCTATTTTTAGCCCCTTTGGGCTCTAGTTTATCTTTACACACAGAAAAAAATTCTTGTTTACTCTGCATAACTCCTCCCTTGAAAATGTAGAGTCGCTTTGATTAATAATAAAAGCTCTATCTTTTAAGTACACCCTAATTGATACTATCACCACTGGGTATTACTCATTTCCTCTCACAATCTCTTTCAATTCGCTTAATGCATTATACAGAGACTGTAGTTCTCTATTGAAATCATCGACTGTTTCGTACTCGTTGCGCTTTATGGTTAGCTCTATCGTGCTTGCTAATTCTGCAAGTGGAAATGCGCCGATATATCGAAGCGCCGTCGTGAAGATATGCGCTATCTTTGCGATGGAAGGGTAGTCATGGCTATCAATAGCTTGTTTGAGCGCACTAAGCTCACCTTCTAAAGCCACAAAGTCGTTAAGCAAGTCGTTGTAAAGCGTTTCATCACCAAGCAAGGTTTCTAGGGCTTTTGATTTATCTATTAACGTAAGTGAACCATTCGATACAAGCTTGTGGTTATTTACTGCTGAGGTGGCCGAAGACTGCCTTTTATCCAATACCTCAACAAGTACATCAAAAAAGCGATTAGGGTCGACAGGTTTATTAATATGACCATCCATTCCAGCCGCTAGGCTTTTATCGATGTCTTGCTGCATCGCATGAGCGGTTGTGGCGATGATAGGTAGAGTTAACTTCAGCTCTTCTCTAATGTGTTTGGCAGCCGTTAAACCATCCATTACTGGCATTTGGATATCCATCAATACTACGTCGAATGCGCTGTCTTTACGCAGTATGCTTATTGCTTCTAAACCATTATTGGCAATTTCAATCGAGGCTTTGGTTTCAGCTAAAAGGCCAATAGTTACTTTTTGGTTTAGTGCGTTGTCTTCAGCAAAAAGAATACGTGTACCTTTTAAATTAGGCACTGTTGGTTTGTCTTTAGGTAAGGCTTTAGTTTTTACGTTAAGACATAGCTCTTGCAGCTCATCTACCAGCTCACTTGTGCTGAATGGTTTCTTTATAAAGTTACGTATGCCAAGTTGGTTCGCTTGTTCTCTCATACGTGGCGACTCAAACGCATAAAGCATGATCACTTTTGGCTGCTTAATAGAAAACTCTTGGCTCATTATCGCCGCTACTTCCAGGCCATCTATATCTGGCATATTCCAATCTAAAATGAGTACATCGTAGGGGGATGAGGCGGCTAATGCTGCGCGCATCTTTACAATTGCGTCTTTTCCGCCAGAAGCGATATCAGCTTGAATATTGGCCATTGAAAGGGCTTCAGAAATTGCGTCTCGCGATGCTTCAATATCGTCGGCTATAAGCACTTTTAACGCAGAAAGCTGCTTAGACGGCGAAATAATTTGTTGAGAGGTGTCCTGCTGAACTTTTACGGTAAAGTGGAAAATAGAGCCTTTTCCTAGCTGGCTTTCTACCCAGATTTCGCCGCTCATTAAAGCCGTGAGCTGTTTACAAATTGCTAGGCCTAAACCTGTGCCACCGTAGCGTCTTGAAATGGATTCGTCACCTTGATTAAACGGTTGGAAAAGCTGGGCTTGATGGGCGCTACTTAAGCCAACGCCTGAATCTTTCACTTCAAACTCAAGTTGAATACCGTCTGTGGTTTGTGTGCACCTAACGCTAACGGAAATAAGTCCATCTTCGGTGAATTTAAGCGCGTTACTTAATAGGTTGTTTAGCACCTGCTGTATGCGCAACGGGTCGCCAATTAGGTTTAGCGGTACGTCTCGTGAAATATGCTGAATAAGCTCTATGTGCTTTTCTTGCGCGCGGGTTAGATGCAACCTAATAGTTTGGTTTACTAGGGCATCTAAATTGAATTGCGTCGATTCTATATCTAGCTTGCCAGCCTCAATTTTAGAGAAATCGAGAATGTCATTAATTATACTAAGCAGCGTTTGTGATGCGCCCTCTATTTGTATTAAGTTTGTTTGCTGGTCTTTGTCTTCTGCGGCGCGTTGAGAAAGCTTGGTAAGGCCAATAATCGCGTTTAGCGGTGTGCGAATTTCATGGCTCATACGGGCTAGAAAATCTGACTTAGCTTTAGTCGCTTTACGTAAGTCCTGCGTCAGAGTATTAAGGGCTTTTCGCTGTAGTCGGGTTCTAAGCCACAGCCCGACTACTAAACCTAATGAAAGGATTACAAAGCCAATAAAATAAAGTTGCTGAGTGTTCTTTTTCTGTTGGATCAGGTTTCGCTGTTCTTTTAGCTGATTATCTTTTTCCAGAAGCTTTATTGTTTCTTCTTTTTCAGACACGGCTAATCGCACGCGGTGTAGCGCCATTAGCCTTGACTGTTGCTCATTAAAGCTTTTCTTGAATGCTTGTTGATGTTGCTTTGAATAGCTAAGTGCGGCTTCTAAGTTTCCGTTTTTTTCGTGAAGCTCGATAAGTTGGTTTAAAAGGTCAGTAACCAATACTTTGTCATTTTTAATGACGTCTTTTTCAAGCCCTGCTTCAAGTTCGCTGATAGCAAGCTCTATATCACCCTGTTGCTTATAGATGTCTACAAGGTGAAGAAGGTGAGAGCCTTCGTTATAGCGAAACCCAACCTGACGGTCGGCTTCTGACGCTTGATTCAGTTTCTTTAACGCTTCGCTCAAATTCCCTTGTGCAATGTGAAGCTCTACCATGGCGCTGTGTACAATGCCAATGAAAGGGTAGTTAGCTTCGCGAAGCAAATTTTCGGCTAATAGTAGGCTTACTTTCGCATTTTGATATTCGCCTAGCGCACGCTGTGCATATCCTTGGAAAAAGTACGCGGTTCCTTCTCCCTCTTTATTATTAAAACGTTGTGCTGCGGCCAAATACTGATGCGCAAATGTCAGCATCAGTTCATAATTTTTTAGCGACATGTAAACGTTGCCCATGGCGCTATACACCAAAAGAACGCGGTCGCTTCCTACTTCATTGTAAAAATCTAGCGCTTGGTGCATGGCTTCTAGTGCATTGGCATGCTCGCCTGAAAAATCTAGAATTAAGCCCTCTAGCCGATAAGACTCCGCAAGAGCCCGAAGATTTTCTGATGAATTTGCGTACTTTCGGGCTTCAAGTAATGCTTCGTAGGCCGACGTATAATCTTGTTTTAAAACATAAAAGTATGATTTTATATTTAAAAAGCGGGCATGTTCAAAAGCATCAGGCTGAGCTGCAAAAAAAGCATGTAATTCTGTAAACGTATTTTGAACATTCGGGTCGTTCTCTTGAATTCGCGCTTTAAGCTCAGAAAGCTGGTGTACGGCAGAGGATGCCTTGTCTTGCGGCGCAGCGGGAGCGCGCGCAGGTAGTGTCATCAAGGTAATGACACTAACAATATACAAGGCATAACGCTTCATAATTCGTTTATAGGTCGTTAGTAGCTAACAACACGAATCGTCTTACTGGTATCGTCAAAGCGCTTAGATAGCTCGTCCCAATTTTGATCTGCAATAATTTTTACTTCATCGGCAGACAAGCCGTATTTCTTTGCTGTTGCAACAGGGTCGCTCTTGTAGGCGTCCATTAGCTTGCTGTTAGTGTCTAGTTCAACCATGAAATCTTGAATAGATTTTGCCATTTTTATTATCCTTTTTAATTTACAGTTGGGTTTCTATAGTTAGTCACTTGTTTTTCTGTTAGGCCTAGCTTTGCTAATCGGTCCTGTCTATACGCTGGCATTCCTTTTGAAGGAACAACGAGAGTAGAGATTAAAGTGGGTGTTGCGAATTCGAGTTCACGAAGCAGTACTCTCTCTATTTTAGGTTCGCAAAGTGGCAGGGTCGCCGCTTCATAAATGATAAGTTCGTGATCCTCTGGATAATGCTCCGCCAATATATCTGCCAACATGGCTAGTCCTGATTGGCTATGACTTGCATCTAATACGCTTAATGTGGCTTCTCCGGCTAAACCAATTTGCCAGATTATTTGAGTCATATGTGGGTCGATGCGGTAATCGCGAAACAGAAATTGGGTGGCTTCGTAAGACTGGCAGCCAAAGCGTGAGGGGTCTATGCCTAAATCGGCAATTAAGCAGTCTTCTGCCGATACACCCGGCAACATTTTTGCCTCTAAGTTCATATCCTGAACACGGCGGACAGCTTCATGAGAGGGAGTAACAAAAACACCGGGATGACCATAAAAAGCAACGCAAACTTTATTGCCTTCTATTACAGACTCTACAATTCTATCGGCCATTTGAGAATAGGTGAGGGCGCGGGATTTTCCTTCTTCATAAAGGTCGTCTAGCGATACACTATTTGGGTTAAGCGTAGTTACCACGTACTCGCCAACTTTGTTCATGATACCCATGAAGACGATGTCGGCATTTTCAATATGACTTCTAGCGGCAAGGGTCATTTGGCCTGCAACGCTAATGCCTGTGCCGACCACAACAAGTGATCCCTTTTTATTGGTGTCCATACTTCCTATACCGTCTACGACACTGTTGTTTTTCCCACTATAAAATAGAATTAAGGTTTTTGCTATATTCACAAGTTAGCCCAAGACCAATAAATTATATTAAGTAAACGTTTGATTGCGTTTAGGCTATTATCGAAAAATATCGCTAATAAGAATGTATAAAAAGGATTAAAGCGTGTTCTCAATTCATGTAGAGCGAACCATAAATAAACCTATTGAAGAGGTTTTTTCCGTATTAAGTGACCATGCTAACTATGCGCAGTTCAAAGCTATTGAGCAGTCTAATTTACTGGTTAAAGGTAAACATGAGACAAATGGGCTGGGTGCCGTACGTGAGATTATTTCTGGGGGCTCGAACCTTCACGAAGAGATAGTGGCTTACGAGCCGCCTCATAAATTAGGCTACAAAGTGGTGAAGTCGAAGCCTTTGCCATACGATCATCAGTTAGGTGAAATAACACTGAAAGAAGAAGGTGGAAAAACGCATGTTACTTGGCGCTCGAAAGGGCACATTACTATTTTTCTTTTAGGAAGTTTTTACTTTGATAAACAGATTCAAAATGTTGGAAGCCGTGCTTTCGGCAGTATCTTAAAGCAAATTGATAATATGGCGTGATTCGCCGTTATAAAGCGTAATCAGTCATTAGCGTTAAAGTTTCGCTAATCCGGTAGTAAAGATGGCTTATTAACCGGCGTATAGTAAGCGGCATAAAGTAAGCGGCATAAAGTAAGCAGCATATAGTTAGCGGGATTTGCCCGTTTTTAGTAACTGGCACAGGTTTATTTTAAGGCTGGCCCGTTATTGGCCTTTAACAGCCAGCCCTGCCAGTCACTGGCATAAAGCTGCGTTCACTTTTTCTAGAACGTCTGCGTATCGGCAGTGTTCAAAACTGCCAAAGCCTTTCACTTGTCTTATTTTTAAGCGGCTAAATAAAGGCATTGTCATGCCAGTTAGAAAGCGACAATAAATAGAAGGGGTAATAGTGCCTTCAAACTTACCGCTTAAATGCGTTTTCAGCGCTGTCATAGCTTCAGATACTTGTTCACTATCTGGTGTTGAAATTGGTGATGAATAGCTAAGCTTTGCCACATCGCCTTTACATACACTGCAATGTCCACACGTCTTCGGCGCTTGAGTATCATCAAAATATGCTGACAAGTTGTGGCTCAAGCAGGTGTCTTGTTCGAAAAAGCTTACAAGTGCGGCGATGCGCTCGACCTCTTTACGCTCGTTCTCCGCAAAATAGTGGGCTAGTTGGGTTGCTAAATCGCCGGCTTGGAGTAGTTCGTTGTTAACACGGTACACATCTGTGATTAAGCGCGATGCGAGTTCTATATGATTGTGCTCGTGCAAGTATTCTAAGGCCGCCACAACTCTAGAACGCTCTGCACCGTAGTGCTGATAAATACTGTCAAAATCGACGACACCCCAGACTTTCTTCATATTTGAATGCGTAAATACAGCATCTAAAAAACGCGCTCGCTCTTCTGAAAATAGGCTTAATATAGTGGCTTTATCTGTAATGAAGCGGAATTTGTATTCTGCAAAATAGGCATACAAAGGGCGAATAACGTTAGCCAGTTCAAGTTGTACTAACAGCGTTTTAAGGGGAAGCTGACGGATATTACTCGCACTCGACAAACTATTTATTTGTGTTTCCCATTGGTAAACGCTAGCTTCGTTGCTAATTGAAGGGCTAATTGGGTTAGCAGCATCTTTCTTTTCTCTATCTTGCGCTACTCTTTTTTCCGTTGCAGGGGCTTTCGACTTAATGTCGTTAAGCACGCGTTCAATAGCGCTTTTATCTGGCGTGTCGCCGTAAACAAAGTTTTCTATGGTGACAAGCCCATCTAGGTTCGCGAGTACGGTACAGTTTGCTGCTTTTCCATCCCGTCCGCCCCTGCCAATTTCTTGGCTGTAGTTTTCGATAGATTTGGGCAGGTCGTAATGAATCACAAAACGAATATCCGATTTATCTATGCCCATACCAAAGGCAATAGTAGCTACAACAACTTGAATCTTGTTGCTCATGAAGTCTTGTTGGATACCTTGCCGTATTTCACTGTCGAGGCCAGCGTGATAGGCCTTCGCAGCAAACCCTTGCTGCTGCAAAAAGCGCGCTACGTCCTCTGCGCTATTTTGTAATGTAACGTAAACAATGCCAGCACCTTGTTGTTTTTGAATCTCTGCAACCAGCGCTTGGTTTTTGTGGGCTTCGAGAACAGGCCGGACATATAAATTTAAGTTAGGTCTATAAAACCCCGTTTGGATAATATTGCTGGGCGCGATATCAAAGCGGGCCGACATATCTTCTTTTACTTTTTTAGTGGCCGTTGCTGTAAGTAGCAATACCAGTGGGATGTTAAGCTCTTTTTGGTAGGCGGGGAGCTTAAGGTAATCTGGGCGAAAGTTATGGCCCCACTCAGAAATACAGTGCGCTTCATCAACTACAAGCATACTGACCTGAACGGATTCAATAAACTGCCTAAAGCGCTCGTTCTTAAAACGCTCCACTGACACCATTAAAATTTTACACTGCCCTGAACGCACGTCGTTCATCACATGTTTGTTTTGCTCAGGTGTTAGCGTGGAATCGATGCTAGCTGCTGCAATGCCTTTGCTATGCAAAAATTCCAGCTGATCTTTCATTAGCGCCAGTAATGGAGAAACCACCAGAGTTAAATGTGGCAGCTGCGTAGCGACGAACTGGTAACACAAAGATTTACCCGAACCCGTCGGAAAAATCGCTAGCGTTGAATGCCCACTAAGTAAAGAATCCACCGCCTCTTTTTGCCCCTCGCGAAACGTCGGAAAGCCAAAAAGCTGTTGTAAAACATTGGGGTCAGAAGACATTCTTTTTATCCAAGTAGTTGATGATTTAGGTCTAACTATTTCTATCTAGTCGTATGTTGGGACAAGATAAAGAAAAAATCTAAAACTTGTTATATGGTGTTGTGGTAATAAACGCAACGATACCCGAGTCCAGTTTCAGCCTCAGTCAATCTTTGTAGCCCCAGGGCGTACTGGGAACGGGGACCGTGTTATCTAGTTCGAAATCAACCTGGACTTCGCGCGCTGGGCGAATCAATCGGTAGCTAAAGCGGGTGGGATAAATCATCATTTGCCACACGTTATCGGTGGATGCAGCTATCCCAGATTCTATAAATAATGCTTTTGAGTAGGCGTCTGCGGGAAATGATTGAACTTGCACGTACCCTTCATCTACAGTATGCCCGCCATACATGGTTGAAGAATGGAAACTGCCGTCTTTATTTCTGTGGTCGTGTTTTAACATAAGACCAGCGCCAGTCTTTGTTAATATCCAGGTGCGGGACGCGTCTTCACCCACATGAAAAGGTATCTGAATTTCTGAGTCTGTACACTTTCGTATGTGCATAACAAGTTCTGCATCACCGAAGGTATTACCTACATTATCTTTACTCACTTTTCCTTGAAACGCTTTTCCGCAGTGCGCTTTTATTGAGTTAAAAAACGCGTCCTGGGTAGGAATTGAGACCAAAGGTGCAGCTTTACCAAACGCCACATTGCTTATGCCGATGAGTCCTAGAAAGAGGCATATATAGTGTCTTTTCATTTTTTATTCGCTATTACAAGTCGATATTCGCTTTGCAGTGTAACTCATCTAGGTAATCGGGTGTATAAACCATCGAAACGCATATGTATTCGAAATATAAATACTGCTGATAGTGGTGGCGTGTTAGCTTAACAGTACATAGAGCGTTTAATTTTTAGGGCACGAGAGTCAATATGAATAAATCTAAACAACTATTTACGCTAATTACATCAGAAGGTGAGCTTCAGGTATCGCTAAAAGAGGTAGATGTTCCCGAGCCGAAGCCGCACGAAGTTATTGTGCGCATGGAAGCCTCTCCAATAAACCCGTCAGATATGTGGCCTATGTTCGGTCCAGCAAGCCTTGATAAAGCCACTTTCGATGCTGATAAGAACGCATTGGTTGCGCCGGTACACAAGCCTTTGCTAAGCCGTATTAAGTCACGTCTTGACCAAACTTTACCTATTGGGAACGAAGGCGCAGGTACAGTAGTTGCCGCGGGTGATAGCCCAGAAGCGCAGGCATTAATGGGCAAAACAGTATCTATTCTTACCGGCGCAGCTTATACAGAGTATGCGTGTGTACCCGTACAGGCATGTTTACCTCACATGGATAGCACTACGCCGCAACAAGCTGCGTCTTCATTTGTTAACCCGCTTACTGCACTTGGTATGGTTGAAACCATGCGTATGGAAGGGCACAAAGCCTTGGTTCACACTGCAGCGGCGTCTAACCTTGGGCAAATGCTAAATAAAATTTGTTTAGAGGAAGGCGTAGAGCTAGTCAATATCGTTCGTAGCCAAGAGCAGGTAGACCTACTTAAAGGTATTGGCGCGAAAATTGTGCTTGATTCCAGCAGTGAGAATTTCAAAGCTGAACTTTACCAGGCTATCGACAGAACTGGCGCTACACTTGCGTTCGACGCCATTGGCGGCGGTGAGCTAGTTAGCGATATCCTTACCATGATGGAAGCGTCGGGTAGTAAAGATGCAAAAGGCTTCAACACTTATGGCTCTGACAGCAATAAGCAAGTGTATATCTACGGCGGTTTAGATTTCTCTCCGACAATCTTAAACCGCGCTTACGGTATGACGTGGAGTATTGGTGGTTGGTTATTAATGCGCTTCTTAGGCAAGCTTGATAAGAAACGCGTAGGCGAGCTATATCAAAAAGTAGCTACGGAAATTAACACTACTTTTGCTTCATCGTACAGCAAAGAGTTAAGCCTTGAAGAAGCCCTACAACCAGAGAATGTGGCTTTGTACAATGCGAAAAAGACAGGTACGAAATATCTGATTGTGCCTAATAAAGGCGACTAGTGCCTAAGCTTTAAAGCGCCATGCTTTAATTTAATAGATTAAAGTAGAAGGGCTCGTTGATCTTTGATGTATAAACCACGGTTTAAAGGTACATTAAAGGTCACCGGGCCCTTTTTGTATTCAGTACTTACTGTATGAAAGGATAATAAAAGCCTGCCTAATGTGATGTAAAAACTAGTAAAAGGTATTAAAAAAGCAACATGCCTGAAGGTCCTGAAATTCGTCGTGCTGCAGACAAAGTCGAAGCAGTAATTAAAGATACACCCTTAGAAAAAGTAGAGTTTGGGTTAGCGCAGCTTAAACCCTATGCTAAGCAGCTGGAAGGCGAAAAAGTCTTGCGTATGGAAACCCGTGGTAAGGCGCTAATCACCCATTTTAGCAATGGGCTTTCTATGTATTCACACAATCAGCTTTATGGTGTGTGGCATACCTGCAAACGCAATGAAATGCCTGATACTAAACGTCAGTTAAGAGTAGGGCTTCATACCGAAACACATAGTGCTATTTTGTATAGCGCGTCCGACATTAGTATTTGGCCAACACAAACTATTCATGAACATCCTTTTTTGCAGCGGGTTGGGCCTGATGTACTCAACGATTCGGTAACAGAAGAGCTGGTGTTGGAACGACTACGTTCAAAAGCATTCTATAACCGGGCACTTAGCGGTTTATACCTAGAACAGCGCTTTATGGCAGGACTGGGGAATTACCTTCGCAGCGAAATCCTATTTGCAGCAGGCGTTCACCCATCCCTCAAACCCTCTCAATTAGATGATGAGCAGCTGCGCAGCTTATCGCATCACACCTTAGCCATATGCAAACGCAGCTATGAAACTGGTGGTTATACCGTGTACACAGAACTACGCGAAGTGCTTGAAGCAAAAGGCGTCAACTTCGAAGGCACGCGGTTTATGGTGTTCGACAGGGAAGAGCAGCCATGTAGAGTCTGCGCCACTCCAATAAAGCGACAGACGTATAATGGGCGACGTCTCTATTGGTGTAGCCAGTGTCAGGCAAAGTGATCTCGAACGGTCACTTTTTTCCTACAGATAAGGTGCTATCGACTGAAGCTACATTGCGTATTGAGCGGTATCGCACTTTGATTGAGTTTTACGTAAACCCAATTAACGAGGCTAGGTAGCCTTCAGCGATGTACTCGACGCTTTACAAACATAAATACCAGCATCACGCTTAGGCCAAATATGGCGATACAGAGCGAACCGATAGTGGCATCTCTGAAGCTAAAAAATTGTGCCACGGTGCCCGCGCCAATGGTGCCTAGCATCATACCTACTCGGGTGGCATTCGAATAAAACGCTGAAGTGAAACCGGTTAAATCAGGCGCTTGTTGTTGCAGTAAGGTCAACCCAATGCCAGCATATAAACCGTAGAATAGGGCATTCAATATTTGAAGTGTTAACAGCTCCCAACTCGATTGAGAGAAATATACGCCGACGTAAAAGCAACAACCAAAAATAAATGCCACCGCCATAATCCCAGCAGGAGGAATGCGTCGCGCTAACTTTGCCGCTAGCAGCATAGTAGGTATTTCAAGCGCGGCTACCACGCCCATCATTAGCCCTGGCAAATTTTCCGCTAGCCCTAGCTCATTCATAACGTACAAAGGCATTGAAGATAAATACATAACGTTACCTGCCATTCCGGCAAGTATGGCCAAACCAACCAGCCAGAAGGGCAACGATAGCGAGCCTTTAAGCGAAGTGTTAAGTGACTGTTGAGTGGCTTTTTGAGGTGGTACTACGTTAACGACAAATAGCGTGGCAACAATTACGCAAACGATAGCAACTGAAAAAGAGGCTGCGAAGCCAAAGTTGGCTACCAGGG
Source organism: Alteromonas macleodii (assembly GCF_903772925.1). Taxonomy (NCBI): domain Bacteria; kingdom Pseudomonadati; phylum Pseudomonadota; class Gammaproteobacteria; order Alteromonadales; family Alteromonadaceae; genus Alteromonas; species Alteromonas fortis. The sequence continues at coordinate 3,333,134 of NZ_LR812090.1, read as the reverse complement.
TAAATGCCAGTGGTGGGCCTACCACCCAAGCAAGAGAGATGGCCGCTCGCACCTTCGAATTAAATGCGGCTAAATCGATGTCTTGGTTTTTTGCCCATAGCCCCGACACAGTCAACATTTGAGATACAGCCCCGGCACCTACCGACATAAACAAAACGCCTGCTAAAAACACGTGCCAAAATTGTTCGCTGAATATAAACGCGACCATGGCAATGCCAACGCAAACCATGGTTAGTCCGTAAAGGCGATTCGCGTTAAAACCTTTGTCAGCCAAGTGACCTAAATATTGACTTATCACCAAGCCTGATAACGTCACGGAAACCATATAAATACTGATATATATAGGCTCAACATTTATCTCGTCAATCAGAAAATAGCTCATCAGTGGCGTAACAAAAGACGAGGTTAACCCTGTTAATAGACTTAACAGTAGAAAAGGAAGTTGCGGTGAAAATGCGTGACGCGATGACATGAGGGTACAAGCTCCGAGGGCTGTTAAATATGGTTGACCGAAATTCGTAAAGAAAAGGTCGCAGCCCTTAATAACGAGAACGCATTATAAGTGCTGCATTTCTCATGTCTATGTCGTTAATAGTATTCGGCCCACATGGTTTGTTATCACGTGCTTTCTAATGGATAAGATGAAAAAGGGGGGAACGGCACAGCAAAGCTTTACAAATATATTGTTCGCTAAAGCTGTGCTGCTTAAACACTTTTATTAGTGTGTGCGCACAAGCCAAATGTGTGCGCTTGTTCTATAGAAAACTCGCAATCTCGCTAAGCGACTTCTTACTCTTGGCGTGAGCCGGAATGGTGGCATTATCTGCTGGGTAGCCCGCAATAATGAGCATGTAAGCGCGCTCGTTGTCTGGTCGTTGGCACACGTCGGTTAGAAAGTTCATAGGTTTTGGCGTATGGGTCAAGGTTGCTAAACCTGCGTTGTGAAGTGAGGTAATAAGCATGCCCACGGCGATACCCACTGATTCGTGCACATAGTAGTTTTGGCTTTTTTCACCAGTTTCTGTTTCACCAAATTTTTGACTGAATACGGCTATAAGCCAAGGCGCTGTTTCCAGATAAGGTTTACTTGCATCAGTGCCTAACGGCTTGAGGTCATCTAGCCACTGTTGCCCAGCACGCCCATTATAAAAACCGCGCTCATGGGCTTCAGCCTGTTCGCGTATTTGTTGTTTTACTTCGGGCGACTGTATTGCGGCAAAATGCCAAGGCTGATGATTCGCTCCACTAGGTGCAGTGCCAGCGGTCAAAATACAGTTTTCAATTACTGTTTTTTCAACGGGGCGGTCGCTAAAGTGTCGAATGCTGTGGCGACGCTGCATGGTTTTCAAAAATTCTTTGCTGCGAGCTAGCATTTGCTCTTCAGGGTATTCAATAAAATCATTGAGTGGTGAATGGTCGTGAGGCTGCATTTACTGTCTCTTATTTGTTTTCTATTACTTTATCGCTTCTGAAGCGTTATTAAAAACAAAACGGGCAAAACGAATGTTGTAGTACAGAGCAAAATAACAGGTCACGTGATTACGTATGCACAATAAAAAAGCGATTCACTCAGGCAAAAGTGAATCGCTTTGGTGCAATAGGTTGGGTACTGCAAATGTCTATTAGTGACGTTTGAACGGCGGGCGCGTGCCTCGTTTTTGTGTGTCAGCTTGTTCTTCGAGTATTTCAAGTTGAGCTACGTCGTAAACTGGCATCATTTTCGTCACTCTACGATATGGTGGCTTACCACGCATAATGACGTCTTTCACTTCTACATACTCAATGGCGTCTTGCCCTACCGATTCTAATTGTGCAACATCGTTTACCGACAAGCTTACGATTTTGCGTTTGAACGGTGGCTTGCCAGAGTAATCGACAACTTGCACATCTACAGTTTCATCGCTTGATGCAGACATTGCCTGTGCTGCATTTGCAGAAACGCCAAGTGAAACCGCGGTAATTAATGAACCCAATACATAGCGTAATTTCATGTTGTGTCCTCTTATTGAATTGCTACTTTAGTATATTGTATGACCAAAAAAGTTCTAAACAATGGCGATTGGTGATAGTCATTTACTATCACCTGGCGGCTTACAAGAAGTTTTAACAATCAAGAAGACCGCGAACGAGTTTAGTGACGACGGGCCATGATAGAAATTAGATGGTTAACCATAGTGCAGGGAAAATGAGTGGCTGCACCGTTCTGGTGCTATGGAACTGCGTAGTTTTAAAGACTGCAGGCTAAATCAATCACTTAGCTTTTGGTCTTTATCTTGCTGTCACCTAATACCTATTTAGAATCGGCACAAGGTACACTTGCGATGAAGTTAAAATTCAAGGTGCCGTCACTGGCGCTATCAACTTTATTGTTCGCTTTTGCATCGACAGTGTCGGCGATAGAACAAAGTATTCCACTTTCACAAAGCAAAGGCGGCACGCTTTATTTAGAGGCAACCTTGGAATCGAATGTAAATGCCTCATTTTTATTGGATACGGGTTCAAGTCTGCTGACCCTAAATCAAGCCACCTTCGATGCTTTGACACGCAACCAAAAGCTGCTTGCCACTCGAACCTCGGCAGCAAGAATGGCGAACGGAAAGATCGTCAAGATATCACAGTATCAGTTAAATTCTGTTCGAATTGGTAACACTTGTGAAGTCGGGCCGGTGGAGGTCGCTGTGCTTCCGAAAGGAAATAACATTTTAGGCATCAACACGTTACTAAGGGTTGCCCCCTTAACAATAACGTCCGATTCTGTGATTTTAGCGGGTTGCGATTAGCCTTAGCTACAAACAGCATCTTTATTTTTAGCTAAATTAAATGCCAACAAAAAAGCGAACCCGAAGGCTCGCTCTCTATTTTTTATAGTGCGATTAACTTAATCGTCACATTCGCTAACGTCGCCGCCCATTTGCTCTTTCATTTTCACGCAAGCTTCATGTGCTTTCTTCGCTGCTGCATCTTTATACTCACCTGCTTTTTCAGCAGTTGCGTCATACGCGTCAGAGGCCATATCTTTGCCGTCTTCGTATGCGTCTGAAGCCATCTCTTTGCCATCTTCATAGGCATCAGAAGCCATTTTTTTACCGTCTTCGTAGGCATCAGATGTCGCGCCTTTGGTTTCATCCCAAGAATCTGCCGCACCTTCTTTAGCCTCTTCATAGGCTTCAGAAGTAGTCTCGCCTGCTTTTTCCATCTCTTTGCTTACTTCGCTTTTTGTTTCTTCGCTAGACTCTGTACAGCCCATTAAAGACAGTAGTAGTGCTAACGCCATTGCTTTAGTTTTCATTATGAAGCTCCTTTTACTGGGATAGTGGCTATTTTTATAACCGGTCAACATGGTGTTCGAACATGCAGCATAAGGCTAAGGGTTACTAGCCATTTAATATTAATGTTTGGCAAGCTGGATATTCAACCAACTCAGTCTAGCCTACTTATCTAGTAAAGTGTAAGTAGACTTTATGTGGAAAAATGAAAGGTTTATAACAAAAAAAGTGCAATCTATAGAAAATAAGTGCGTCGCAAGATGCTGTTTTGTGATGTACAACGCGGGTTATTCTTCTGGACCTTGCGTAGTAAACACAAGATGTCGACGCATGTCTTTCAAAACTACACCTTTTTTAAGTAGCGCTGCGCTTAATCGTCGCTGCCATTTTTTTAATTCAGGCTCGGCCCGTGACAGTGTCTCTTCATTTTCGAACTGAAATCTTAGCAGTAAAGAACCTGGGAATTGATGATATTGAACGTCGAACCAACACTGTTGCATACCTTCAAGTTCTTCAATTCCTTGTGCTTCTAAGCTATCGGCTATACTGAAAACCAGTGCTTGTTGTTTAAGCTGAACTGCAGAGAGCTTTTTCATTACAGGTGTTTCTCGATAGCTACTTCAACGCTTTCGGTGACATCGGCACCTTCAATGGTTAACCAAACTTGCCCGTCTTGAATGGTAACCTGTATTTGCATAGAGCGATGAACTGCTTTCGCCAACGTAGCAGCTAGCGGCTCTGGCAAAGTAAAAATTGATAGGTTCTTCCTTGTCTGTAACTTGTTTTGCTCTTTCTTCCACCAGGCATCAAAGCTATTGTCAGCGTATGAATAAATCATCATCTGTTGACTTTGATTACAGCCCTTTTTGATACGCTGTTCTGACGGTTGACCTAACTCAATCCACAATTCGACTTCATCGCTAAAGCTCTTCTGCCACAAATCAGGCACTTCATCGTCAGACAGCCCTTTGGTGAACTGTAAGCGCTCATGCGCATTAACAATAAAGGCGATAATACGCAGCATCATTCGCTCGTCATTTTCAGATGGATGCCGGGCAATAGTAAGGTTGTGATCGTTGTAGTAGTTACGATCCATATCCGTTATTGATATGTCAGCTTTAAAAATGGTCGCTTTAAGAGCCATGGTGATCCTGCTTTGTTTTTATTAAGGCTTTCGAAAAACCTCGAGTGCCATGCGAACAAACGCTACAGCAAATTTTGACGCTATATTACCAGTAAAATGCGTTGCCTGCTGTAGCTATGAGGCCTATATCACAGGTAAGTACATGTTTATTTTCATGGGTAATGAAATTTTAAACAAACCTTCTCGGTCATGTTCCTGGGCATCGCGCGAAGCGCGAATAACTAAAACAGTAAACAAGCCACAATAAGAATATAAATTTGGAGAAGGATTAATGAAAAGACTCGTCGCTATGGCAGCTATGGTATTCGCCTGTATTGCGGGTACATCAAATGTACATGCTTTAGAGCGCGGAACCATTGCTGAAGATGCTAATTCGGTGACGCCATTACTCAATGGCCAAGTTGCGCCTAAAACAACGCTTAAAATGGCTGACGGATCACCGGTAAGCTTACAAGCGCTGACTATGCAAAAGCCCAGTATTGTACTTTTTTATCGTGGCGGGTGGTGCCCATACTGCAACGAACAGCTTGCCCAGCTAAAAGATATAGAAAAAGACTTAGTGGACATGGGGTATCAGATATTGGCAATTTCGCCTGAATCACCAGCGCGTTTACAAGAGCAAAAACTTGAAACTAAGTTTTTGGTTACACTGCTATCTGACGATAAGTTAGATACGATCCGCGAATTCGGCGTTGGGTTCTACGTGGATACCATGACTGAATTAAAGTACAAAACCTACGGTATTGATTTAACCAAAGATGAAAGCGGAAAAAGCGTGTTGCCAGCGCCTGCTATTTTTATGCTAGATAAAAAAGGGAAGGTTTTATTTAGTTATGTGAACCCAGATTACAAAGTTCGCCCCTCGGCAGAACTGGTATTATCGGTAGCGAAAGCCTTTAAAAAAGAGATGTAATGACACGTGCAAGCCTTATCAAGGCGCAGTCCTTGAGCCTTGATAAGCTATCGCCACCACCACTTAAAAAGCCGCCAGCACTTAAACGGAAAGTAGCGTTGCGATTTGCGAAGCTAGTTTTTTAGGTTCAATGTAGGTATCGCCCTTACAGTCTTTTACTACGTTCAATAGTGCTTTAAGCAGTGGTTTATTTTCTACATTGCGCTGACAGACCGCGTGAATAGTATTGAGCGCTAGTGTACCTCCCAACGTTTTCATATCGTCAATATTCAAATTTTGCAAAACGCGATTTGCCGTATAGCGGCGCCATGACATGTGATAGCTGTCGAAATCGCACGTTAGGTCAACACTGAGCGCAGCTTTAAGTGCCCAACTTAAATACCGATAGTGCAATAGGTGTTCAGTAAGCAAAAAGATCTCAAGTGCGTGATCAACAAATAAAGAAGGTTTAGCGTGTCTACTTAGTTCAACAATTGGGAACACACCTTCATCAGCAAACATCGATGTCACAAATTCAAAGGTGTAATAGCCATTACCATGAATGGCAAGCAGGAACGACTCTATCTCATTTAGAAGAGCTGCGTCCGAATGGTTACCGATGTTTTGCAACGTTAAGTTATCCAAAAATAGCGCAACTATTGGGTAGCGAGCATTAAGCTCTACCCATTCGCTGTCCGTTGAATAACGGTTCGCTTTTTGGCTTTCTAGGTAACAGTCGTAGCAGGCCAAATCGATAGAAGCGTGGGGCGAACTTGTCGAATAAACATACCCGGCCCACGCCATCATTGGCGATGAATTTAGGCCGAGCGCTTTTATATCTTCAATTGACGTACCTGGCGAACAAACTATTTCGACAAACCCATGGGCGGCCATCACATCTAGTCCCATAAATTCGGGGTCTTCTTGCATGTGTTCGAATGAATACGCACCATTACGCCAGCCTGCTAAATAGCAGCCTTCTATACACTTTCCGCACATATCTGTGCTCCTGTTATTTACGTTGTAAGGGGAGATGACTGGTTAGTCTTAGGTTGAAACAGCTTATGTACAAAGCCACATCAGAAATTGAGAGAATGTAGCTTTGAAAAACTGCGAAAAGCATCGACAAATATTGCGTCGATACGATGAATGAAACTTAAAACAAATTTCGTTTCAAAAAAAGCACAGTTTTGTCCCGCTATAAAAAAGTTATTTTCGGGTAGAAAGCGAGGTTTAATGCGGCAGGTGTTATACTTGAGAATGCTCTTATTTAAATCGTATTCCCATGATTAATAACACACTTCCGCTTCTAGATTTACACCGCCACTTAGATGGTAATGTGCGTCCGCAAACCATTCTTGAGCTTGGGCAGCAGTTTAATATTGATCTGCCCGCTAACTCGATAGAGGGGTTGCGACCGCACGTGCAAGTAATGAAAATCGCGCCGGATTTGGTATCGTTTCTAAATAAGCTAACGTGGGGCGTTAAAGTTTTAGGCAATCTCGATGCTTGTAGACGTGTAGCTATTGAAAACGTTGAGGATGCGGCAAGACAGGGCATTGATTACGCAGAGCTGCGCTTTAGCCCTTACTTTATGGCTGAAAGCCACGGTTTGCCTACACAAGGTGTGGTTGAAGCGGTTATAGACGGTGTAAAAAGCGCAGCCCAAGAGCACGATGTTAAGGTTAACCTGATAGGGATATTGTCGCGTTCTTATGGCGCAAAAGCATGTCAGCAGGAGTTAGATGCAATACTGGCGTGCAAAACGCACATTACTGCTATCGATTTAGCGGGCGATGAAAAAGGCTTTCCTGGTAACTTATTCGTAGAGCACTTTAAACAGGTGCGGCATAAAGGGTTAGCTATCACAGTGCACGCGGGCGAGGCGGTGGGCCCTCAGAGTATTTGGCAAGCTATAGATGATTTAGGTGCTACGCGAATAGGTCACGGTGTTAATGCTATTTATGATAGTAAGCTAATGGACTATTTGCGCGATAAGCGCATTGGCATAGAAAGTTGTTTAACCAGTAACATACTCACCAATACGGTAACTTCATTACCAGAACACCCGCTAAAAACCTTTTTAGATCACGGCATATTAGCCTGCCTAAATACCGACGATCCCGCCGTTCAAGGTATAGAGCTAGATCACGAATTTAATGTAGCGGCCAAGCAAGCAGGCCTGACTTCTTCTCATATTAAGCAAGCGCAAGAAAACGCCTTAGCAATAGCGTTTTTAAGCGAAAGCGAGAAAGCCGCGCTTATCAAGAAAGTGGGGTCAGAGTAACTACACTGACCCCATAGCTTCGATTCTATGAAGGCTTAAGCTCGACAACTAACCTTAAATTATTGTCTTGGGCGATGGTATGAAATGGGTAACAGGTGACTAAATACAGCCTTTTTTGATTAAGCTGAACATTCAGCGTTTGTTTTTTTATATCAACAATGCGCTTGGCTGAAATTCGATAGGGGTGCCATATCCCATCAGACGTTTGAAGTTGTAGCGCATCATTAATATTTACCTTTTCAAGAAAAGCGAAATGGGTGTCTTTGTGGCCTCCAATAACGCTGGTTTCACTGGCCAATTCTCCTGCATTGATATGTCTTCCTGGGCCAAAGGCCAACGCATTACCCTGAGCACCTTCAAGTATATACAAGTCAGTATCGCTTTTTGGGTGCACTAATCGCCCGACGGGCCACGTGTCTGCCCATTGCCAAGGCTTAACTTCAGCGCCCGTTTGTAAGGTTTTTGTCCACGCTTTTTCAATCAGCACTTGGGCTAACTCTGCTTTTATCGTTATCCACGCAGCTTTACCAAACCCAAAGGTTACAGCCGCAACAAGCAATACACTTATGAGTACTTTGGGCTTAACCATTGTGCGTTACTCTTTCGTCTTTTTTGAAAATACGGCATTGCCTTAAAAGAAAACGCTGAATTGCACTTGAGTAAAGCAGTACCCAAAAGAGGGATGAAAGAGCACCAATAGCGAGGTAAAAGTTAATATTAGCAGAAGTTTGCGGGTAGCTAACGGCGCGCATTTGTGTACCCTGCGGCATTAGGTTTTTTATATTCTGCGATGAAACGTTTACCGATTCAGGTCTTGATACGACCTCTTCAATAGCAACAAAGCTGGTATATGCCGTAATGAGGCTGTGCGTTAGGGCAACGTTAATAATGTCGTTTTTAACCTCGTTTTCTTCTCTACCAAGAGCCTTTTCATCCATTAGCGCTGCTATTTTTTTACGTGCCCATGCGGTAGCGATACCTTTGTTTTGATTTGAGCGTGGTGGTTTAGTATTAGCCGAATTGTCGCTTACATTATTATTGCGCTCAGCTGCTAAATAACGAGCTTTTATACTGCGTTGCCATCTATGGGTATTACCGTCTTTGTCGGTTAATGTACCTTCAAGTACCAGGCTGTTGTCTTCGGTGTTTTCAACCAAATCTTTGCCATGTTCGTGGTCTTCGGGGGCAAGGTCGGGCACCTTTAAATTAATGAGCAGTGGCTCGCCAGCGTACAAATCAGGCAGTCGTTTTGGATAAACTTCAATGTCATCTCTATGCCACATATTCTTAGGTAGAGTTAAAGAAAGATTGCTTAACACTGGGCTCTCTAGCTTGCTAAACAAGCGCTGCATTTCTTTTTGAATGTTATTTTGGTTGTCGATAAATACGTAACTACCTCGCCCGAATTGAGCTGCGCGGGTCATAAAATAGCTGTTAGGTGCGCTACCAATTCCTACCGTAAAAAGCCTTGCACTACCTAGCTGTTGTTGAATTAGTGAAAAGAGTGCAGCTTCATTGCCTACGGCACCATCAGTGATAAATACAATCTGTTTAATGTGGTTTTCTTTTGACTGTGCGTTTAGGGCTTCATAAAGGGCGCCCGCCATTTCAGTGCCACCATTAGCGTTCAGTTCAGAGATAAAAGCCAGGGCAGTTTTTATATTATGCGGTTTGGTATTCGCGGGTTGGCTAAATAATTTTGTGTAGCTTGTATTGAATGCCACAATATTGAACCTGTCTTGTGTCTCTAGTCTTTCAATAGCTAGTTTCAACGCGGCTTTGGCATCTTGAATGGGTCGTCCGCCCATCGAACCCGAGGTATCTATGATAAAAGTAACGTCCCGCGGAAAGTCTTGAAGATCGTCAGGGTTAACTTGAGGCGGTGTTAACATGACTAACGCGTAGTGGTCTGAATCTATATTTTCAGCGAAATAGGCTGCTTGTGGAGTAGAATCCTTCGATGGACGCCACCGCAACCACACATCTTTATTCATGGTTACTTGTTTATCACCAAGCCAAACGCGGTATTGATTTCTAGCATTTTCTATAGAGTGCCAGTTAAGTCTGTGACCTGCGCTATTGATGGAATCAAGAGGCACTCCTGCGTTTATAGTTGCATTGAAAGAAAGCTGATTCGTATTACTATCAGGCTGAGCTGTCGCCATAAATGGTGTTATTTTATCGGCGTCACTGACTTCATTTGTAGGTAGTGCCCAGCCTGCAATAAATGTGTTGTTGCTAGTTAAACGGCTGCTGTTGTTACCTGAACTTTGCGGGGCTTGATTACTTTCGATTTCAGTTTTATCACTGTTAGCGAAAGCCTGTGTAGAAAGAACCGTATCGCTTAAATCTTTGATGGGAATACCCGGTATGTAGCGTGGGGTGAGGGTTGTGGGGAGGTGAAAACTAAATTCTCCATTGTCATAGTTAACTTGCTGTATGTACTGTAGCTTAACCGTGATTTTTTCACCCGGAGCGATGTTTGCCAGATGTTGAGTGAACAAGTTTGGGCGTTGTTGTTGCGTTAAGCTGGCTTTCTTTCCTGCTTTTTTGGCTGCATCAAACGCTTCTTGGGCTTGTGCTTTTGGCTTTATTTTCCCCAGGATAACCCTATCGCCAATAAGCATTTCCATGCTATTTATCGCCGCGTTTTCATTGAGCGGAAAGGTATACACACCATTTTTCCATTCATCGCTATCATTGGTAAACGTTTGAGAGTAGGTGACATGGGCAATCATGCCATTAACTTGTAGCTCAACGTCAGTTGAATGTAATAAGGCTGGCGTCGACTCTCTATCTTCGCTCTGCATCATGAGTTCACCAGACTCTGCGCGACTTAACGGGCTTACCACTACGCCAAGTAAGAAACACAGGAGTGATACAAGTATTAACAAGGTATGGCTGCGAGACCTTGACGAATGTGGCCGCTCGCGAAACAAGGGCTTATGTATATGATCAGGGTTGAAGTAGTCACGCTTGGGTGGTTTGGTAAATAGCATGGAATAAGCTCGTTTTAAGTGACGATACTTATTATTAAACGCCCCGATTAGGGTGAATTATGAACAGTTATTGTGGCGAGGTGATGAAGAAAAATGGCGAAAGTGTGTTTTCCGCTTACTGTTCAGAGCATTCGCAAAGCGCAAATACACCGGTACTAAACATGCTAACGTTTCACGTCATCTGGAGTATGGTCAGCCACAAAAGCATTTCGTTCGCCCATAGGCTTGTCTTCGCCTTTGGTACTATCTGCCGTTGTTTGAAGCTCTATTGCCGAATTTACCTCTGCGCCAATAAGAATGATATAAGCGCTAATGTATAGCCACATGAGTAAGATGATAATGCCGCCCACAGAGCCATAGGTTTTGTTATAACTTGCAAACTCATTCAGGTAGAAAGAGAAACCATAGGATGCAACTAGCCACAAGATGGTGGCAAATAGCGACCCCGGTGTTACCCAACGCCATTGGGCTTCACGGCGGTGTGGTGCATAGCGGTACAACGCTGATAAGGCTAGATTGAACAAGCCAAGCATGATGGGCCAGGTTATCCATGTAGCTTGCTCTGCGCTAATAGCTTTTGCCGTTATCCAGACTATCGCTTCTGGTAAAATGGTAATGCAGGCTAGGGCGACTATTACAGTTAAAATCATGAATATCGTGCAGGTCACACGAGCGAGTATCCCTTTTAAAAAGCCTCGCCCTTCCGATTCACTGTACGTAATATTACAGGCTTTAATAAGTGCATTAGCGCCTTTGCTACTACTCCAAAGTGAGAGCAAAAGGGTAAATAGAAAGCCCCAACCTAAAGCAGTGCTCGATTTTTCGGTTAAATTGGTAAGCTGCTCTTCAATAATATATCGGCTATCAGCCGGCACTACGTTAACAAGTAACGACATATGGTTTTGTAATTCTTGTGGCGAAACCATAAGACCGTAAAGGGCGATAGTTGCACCGAGTAATGGGAATATCGCTAGTAAACAGTAGAAAGCGACACCTGCCGAAATAAGGGGAATATTGTCTTTTTGCAGGCTAGTGAATATACGTTTTATTATGCTCCACCAGCTTTTCAGTGAAAGCTCGAATGCAGATTTTGCGTGGCTGAATCGTCCCTTGCTCATAGTTCCTCAAATCTTTTTCGATAAGTACGCGTTTGTGTTCTTTCATACATCAAAAAGAAGAAGACGGCTTAATCTTCTTTGTAAATCATTCATGGGGTGTGCAAATAATTGGTGAAGCCTTTAATAAGTTTTAATTTAACTTTTAATGAATAAATTTATATAAAATAACAGTTTACTGGCTTTTTAAGATGGTGGTTTGTAATTTGCAGTTTACTTTTTACTAAATTGATATGCGGAGCTCTGTTTAATCGTTTCGGCGTTAGGAGGGCTTCGGGAATTCGATAGAACGTTCAAAAGGAGTAACAAGTATGAGCAACACGCAAAACCTTCAGGGTAAAAAAATTGCTATTTTAGCAACCAATGGTTTTGAGCAAAGTGAATTGGTTCAACCTAAAGAGATGTTCACAGAACGTGGCGCACAAGTTGATATTTTGGCTATTGAAGATCAAACCTCTATCAAAGCGTGGGATGAAGACGACTGGGGTAAAGACGTAAATGTTGACTTGCAGGTTACATCGGCCAAGCTTGATGATTACGATGCCCTTGTGCTTCCGGGCGGTCAGATAAATCCAGACGTACTTCGTACCAATGAAGACGCGGTAAACTTTATTAAAGAAGCAAACAATACTGATAGCATCAAAGCCGTAGGTGCAATTTGCCATGGCCCTTGGCTGTTAGTGGAATCGGGTTTAGCGAAAGGCGCAACCCTCACCTCATTCCCTAGCATTCAAACGGATTTGAAAAACGCAGGTGCGAATTGGGTAGATAGAGAAGTAGTGACTGACGATAAGTTAGTTACAAGCCGAAATCCTAATGATATCCCAGCCTTTGTCGACCAAATTAGTAAGATGATTGCATAGTGTCTTTCCTGACTTTAGCTGCTCTTCACAGTGTGAAGCTGTGAGAGAAGTAGCCTTACGCTAATTTCTATAAGTTAAAAATGGGAGATGATATGACAGATTCTACACCGAGCGACAAGGTTATTGCGATTACTGGTGCCTCTAGCGGTATAGGCAAAGAAACGGCAAAGCAACTTGTTGATGAAGGTTACAAAGTTGCGCTTTTAGCGCGAAGTGAAGATAAGTTAACCGAGTTAGTTAACGAATTGGGCGAAGACAATGCCCGCGCTGTCAAAGTTGATGTGAGTAACATTGATGAAGTGAACCGCGCTTTCGAGCAATTGCATGAACATTTTGGTCGTTTAGATGGCGTATTTGCCAACGCTGGGCGGGGCGCAAAAGCTGCCGGCATCGAAAAAGGCGATGTAGAAGACTGGGATGGCATGTTAGGGGCTAACGTCAACGGTTTACTCTATACCGCTAAAGCAAGCTTACCTTTTCTTCGAAAAACGAAGGGGCATTTTATTATTACTAGTTCTGTAGCCGGAAGAGTAGCCCTTAAGGGGTCTGTTTACGGTGCTAGTAAGTGGTTCGCCTATGGCTTCGGCCAAAATCTTGCCGAGGAAATGCGTGAATGGGGTGGACGATGCACCACCATCTGCCCCGGCATGGTCAATACGCCATTTTTTGACGAGCCTAAGGAAGATAAACTTCAGCCAGCAGATATAGCGAAGTCGGTATTGTTTGCGCTAAGTGCAAATGATTCGGCCTGTGTTCGAGAAGTTTATGTGATGCCTGCAAAATAAGAAGGCCAGCATCACCTAAAAGGTTTGAAAGAAAGGCAGTAATTACGCTGCCTTTTTCTTTGCCAACTTATCCCCACTGCTTCTTAAAGCTCAGCCTTTGTGTACTCTATATATCTTTTGTTGATAGTTACCCTTTTACGTTACGCAGCCTATCTAACATTACGCTGCCTATCTAGCCCTGCGCAGCCTATCTAACATTACGCGCCCTATCAATTTCATGAAGCATTCCAAATTAGCTAAATAAAGTATGTTCCCCGTTGGTTTATCCCTAATCTATTTGTTTCTATAAGCGCTGAATGGCTAACCTGAGAGTTAGTTAATTAAATGAAAAAACCTTTCTTTCGTGATTGTTGAGAAGGTCTACGCAATAAGCCTACAGCACTACAAAAATAATAGGAGAGTCGGATGTCTAATGAATTTGCGGGTAAAACTGCCATAATTTCTGGTGCCGCTGGTGGTATAGGGCTAGCGTTAGCAGAAGCGTTGGCACAGCAGGGCATGAATATCGTTATGGGCGATATTGATAACGTGGCGTTAGCCGAATCAAGCAAAGGATTACGCGAACAAGGTTTTGATGTGCTGACTTGCGCCCTAGATGTAACCGACTACTCTCAGTGGGAAGATATAGTTGCCAATGCCAAAGAGAAATTTGGCAAGGTTCACATGGTTATTAACAATGCTGGTGTGGGCGGCACGCCGGGTAAAGTAGAAGGTTCAGAGCATGAAACCTGGCGCTGGGTTATGGATGTTAACGTAATGGGCGTGCTTTACGGCGCACAAGCATGCGTACCAGCCATCAAAGAACACGGCGAAGGAGGCTGGGTATTAAACGTAGCGTCAATGGCGGGAATGATGGGAATGCCATATGCGGGTGCTTATTGCGCTTCAAAAGCGGCGGTGGTATCTATGACAGAAAGTTGGGTGCCAGAATTGAAACCCTTTGGTATTCATACCTCGGTATTGTGCCCGGCATTTGTAAAAACTCGCATCCATGAGTCTTACAGAAACAGACAGGAAAAGTATGCAGTGGCAGCTGAAAAGCGCATTGATAAAGATAAGCTCAAAGCAGGCGCTCAAGCGGCAACTAAGGCGGTTGAGTCCGGTATAGCAGCCTCCGTGCTCGCAGAGCGTGTAATAGAAGCCCTTCAATCGAAACAAACTTATATCTATACCCATCCTAACTATCGAAAAGTTACCACAGGTAGATTCAAAGCCATTGATGCGGCTTTTGAAGATGCAGAATTAAGCCCAGCCGTGGGACATCTAAAAGACGATGAAATTGTTACGTTTTAAAGGCAGCTTATTTTTCGTTTTAACTTTTCGACTTGGGAAATCGGGTAACTGGGAATCGAGTAATACAAGCAATCGCTAACTAGGTAGCGGTATAAGCGTTGACTTGGTTACGTCCGTTAGCCTTTGAAAAGAAAAGCGCTTTATCAGCCTGCTCTATAAGCTCTGTAGGTGATGAAGCGCCAAGTTCAATTGAGGTAACACCAATACTGCAAGTTAGTTTTATTTCGCCAAAGCCGTAACTTTCCACTTGTGAACGAGCTTGTTCACTGACGGTCAAGGCATCTTTTAGAGAAATGTTGTACAACACCATACAGAACTCTTCTCCGCCGAAACGCGCTAACACGTCATCGTCTGAAATGTTTTGGCGCAGTACGTGGGCTACGCCTCTGAGCGCATCATCCCCTGCATTATGACCAAAGTCGTCATTTATTTTTTTAAAGTGATCAATATCTATCATCACAAGACAGGCAGAGCTTGTAGCGTGTGATTCTGAAAAAAGACTTCTCAATGAATCAAACAGATAGCGCCGGTTAAAGCATTCGGTTAGCGAATCGTGAGTAGCAAGATAGTGAAGCTCTGCATTTTTACGCCGCGACATACTGTAGCTTCGATATAAAATTAAAGCGATGCTCACTAATACGATAACCACTAGCGATAACATTAACTTTACGTATCGCTCTTTCGATAATTGAAGATTGGCTATTTGCTGCTCTTTTCGCGAAATTTCAATTTCACTATTCTGTCTAGCTATTTCTAGCTCATCTAAACGAGTCTGTTCTTTAAGTGCTTCCACCTCGTTTTCTAATTTAAACGACAGCAATTTGGCTTTGGCTATCTCCAAATCTTTTTCACTGTTTTCAAGCTGTATCTGTTCACTTAGCGCCAATTCTTTCTCAGCAAATTCGAGGGCAGCTTGAAACTGGCCAGACGCAGAACTTACCTCTCGCAGCCCCTTGAGTGCCGCCAAACGGTATGTCTTGTTTCGCAAGTCTTCAGAAAAGGTTAGCGCTGTTTCAAAAGCACGTTTACTTTCTGTTAAGTCTTGTTGCTGAAAGTATGTTTCGCCCAGTGGCAAAAGCGCTTTCACTTTAAATAAGTTGTTATCCAGTTCGTTAGCGATATTCAAGCTCGCCTGATAGTTGTAAATGGCCTTGGTAAGGTTATCTTCGCCTTTATACGCGTCACCAATAATTCGAAATACAGCGGTTTTCTTTTCAGGTGCATTTTGTGTGTTGTAGATAGCCATAGCACGGTTAGCATAGTTACGCGCTTCTTGGTAGTTTGCTGCTATCGCCTCGATCCCAGCCAGTTCTCGCAAAGCGGTAGCTACTGTGGCAGGGGGAAGTTGATCAGCTGGGTACTCTAAGGCGACCTCATAAAACGACCGGGCTTCCTCAAAAGAAGCCAGGCGCACATAAAGATGGGCTATTTCGTTCGCTGTTTTGGCCGTTCCTACGGCATCGTTTTCACGTTTGAAATAAGCATAAGCTAGCTTTAAATGCTCAAGAGATAGTTCGTAATTTTCTATGTAACGCAAAATAATCGACGCGCCCATATGCGCTTTGGCTTTCCCTTCCGGGTCGTCAATCGTCCCGTGTATGCGTAAGCTTTCCATGACCAAATTCAGCGCAGTATCTAAATTACCAAGATAGCGTTCGGCTTCCGCCAAGGTATTTAAAGTGCGCGCGATATTGCGTTTACTATCAATGCGTTTGTAAGTGGCTAACGCTTTCCTGTAGAAAGCCGCAGTTTCCTTGCGTAGCTTAAGTCTTTTATATGATTGTGCAATATAGGTGTAGGCTCTGCCCAACGCAGACACGTCGTTTTCGCGAGTTCGGTTTTCTAATGCTTTAGCAATCGTTGAAAATATTGAAATGGCCTGCTCATAATTCCCTGCCTTATATAAAGACAGTGCACGTTCTTTCATTTTATCAATGCTGACAGAGGTTGCTGGAACGGAACGGTCTTGTTTCTGTGGAGCCGGCAAAGACCCGCGTACCTCCACGGGTACACAGAGTAATAGCATCAAAATAAGGAAACAAAAGCTGCTTGAAACTAATTTCACGAAAACGATGTCACTACCATTTACTAAATAGAAATAACGGGCACTAACTACAGGATAATGCAATTAAAGCATTCAGTGTATCAGCAAAAGAATATTAACACCGCCCATCTTGTGCATATTTTGATATGTTTAGTTTTACATACTTCGGATTATTTATAATTGCGTGATGAATTAGGCGCTTTAAATATGCAGATTCAAAGCGCTGGTAGCGGTTCGACGTTATTGAGCATATCTTACTGGTTTTGTTGTTGATTAATTGAAATATTAAAGAAAGTATAGTGAGTGCTGAATGTATTTAACTCTACTATTGTGCTGTTGGTCGTATGTTACATTGTAACTTTAAGCAATTATTAGTAATGCTATAACTGGTAATATTACAATTTAAACAGAGCGCTATGCTCTACCAACACACAACGGATAATAATAATGAAAAAGCTTCTTAAAGCGGCAGTTGCGGTGTCAATTGCACTTTCATGCTCACCCACCTACGCAGACAAAGACGATAAAGACGGCATATTCAACAGCGCAACCTTTAAAGCCATGGAGCTTAGAAACATTGGCCCTGCTTATATGTCGGGCCGAATAGCCGATATTGCAATTGACCAAAACAACCCGTCTACTTGGTACACCGCTGTTGGCTCTGGCGGTGTGTGGAAAACCACCAACGCTGGCACTACGTGGGAGCCCATTTTCGATGACCAGCCTGTTTATTCTATTGGCGATGTAACCATTGCACCAAGTAACTCAAATATCATTTGGGTGGGAACGGGCGAAAACAATGGCGGTCGACACATCAGCTTCGGCGACGGTGTTTACAAATCATTAGATGGCGGACAAACCTGGAAAAACATGGGGCTGTCGAAGTCAGAGCACGTTTCAGACATTATTATCCATCCTACCAACCCAGATATCGTGTGGGTATCAGCTCAAGGACCACTTTGGAGTGGCGGCGGCGAGCGCGGCTTATATAAGACTACCGACGGGGGAGAAACCTGGAAGCAAGTGCTTAAGCCTGCTGATAAATGGACGGGCGTAACCTCTTTACTTATCGACCCGCGCAACCCAGATAAACTTTATGCAGCAACATGGGCTCGCCAGCGCTCAATCGGCGCTTACGTAGGCACAAACGAAGGTGCTGGTATTCATACTTCTAGCGATGGTGGCGAAACCTGGACGGAGCTTAAAACAGGGTTGCCGAAAGGAAATATGGGTAAAATTGGTATGGCTATATCGCCTATGAACCCTGACGTTATCTATGCCACCATTGAAACTGATAATCGCGGCGGTGGCTTTTATCGCTCAGCTGATCAGGGCGCTAGCTGGACTAAAATGTCTGATGAAGTAGGCGGCGGTACTGGCCCTCACTATTATCAAGAAATTTTCGCGGACCAGCATCAGTTTGACCGTGTTTATATCGCCAGCAACTACAGTAAAGTATCAGACGACGGCGGTAAAACATGGACGCCTATCAATACTAAGCGCAAGCACGTAGACGATCACGCGATGGCCTTTCACCCCACTGACCCGGATTTTGTTTTAATGGGGTCTGATGGCGGTATTTATATGTCTCACGATAGAATGGCGAACTGGCGCTTTATGGCTAATTTGCCGTTGACCCAGTTCTATAAAGTTGCGCCAGACGATTCAAAGCCTTTTTACAAGATTTACGCAGGGGCGCAGGATAACTCTACCCAAGGCGGCCCTTCACGCACTATGCGAGAAGAAGGAATAAAGAACAAAGATTGGTTCTTAACGTTAGGTGGTGACGGACACGGCCCAGCAGTAGAGCCTGGCAACCCTGATATTATGTATTCACAATGGCAGCAGGGTAACTTGACCCGTGTTGATATGAAAACCCGTGAAGGCGTATACATTAAGCCTCAGCCACTTCCTGGCGACCCGGCAGAACGATACAACTGGGACGCGCCGATAAATGTTTCAGCTCATGACCCAGCGCGTATTTACTTTGCATCGCAGCGGGTGTGGCGTAGCGATGATCGCGGTGACAGCTGGACGCCGGTATCAGGCGATTTAACGAAAAACGGCAATCGTATGCACTCGCCATTAATGGGGCGCACTTGGTCGGTAGAGGCCGGTTGGGACTTATATGCCATGACCGAATTCCACACCATTGCCAATTTCGCTGAAAGCCCAGTGGATGAAAATATTCTGTGGGCAGGCACTGACGACGGGATTATTCAAGTTACAACCAACGGCGGCAAATCGTGGAAAAAGATTGAGTTAGACGATATTAGAGGCATTCCTGCCAATTCCTATGTGAATGATATTCGCGCTGACTTGTTCGACCCTAATACCGTATATGTGGCGCTGGATAATCACAAATATGGCGACTACAAGCCCTATCTTATTAAATCGACTAACTTGGGTAAAAGCTGGACATCACTTGCTGAAGACCTGCCTGAGAAGCACCTAGTTTGGCGTATTGTGCAAGACCATGTGAACAAAGACTTGCTCTTTATCGGTACCGAGTTTGGTGTGTTTTTCTCGGTAGATGGTGGTAAAGATTGGGTTGAGTTAGACGGTGGCATGCCGACCATTTCAACCCGCGACGTGAAAATACAGCGTCGTGAGAATGACCTTGTGGCTGGTACTTTTGGTCGGGGTATTTATATTCTTGATGACTACGCGCCGCTGCGTTCATTAACTGAAAAGTCTATGCAGCAAGACGCTATTTTGTTTGGCCCGAGCCGCCCAGTGAAATGGTTCCAGCTAGATGACAATCACACTGACTCTGACGGCGACGACCGCTTTGTTGCCGAAAATCCTGAGCACGGTGCAACTTTCACCTATTATCTGAAAGACAGCTTGCTTACGGCAAAAGAAAAACGCCAAGAAGCTGAGAAGAAGTTAATAGAAGATAAGAAGTACCCTAAATACCCAAGCTGGGAGGCTGTGGAAGCTGAAAATCAAGAAGCGGCGCCAGCAGTCTATGTTGAGGTACGCGACAGCGACGGAGACGTTATTAAGCGCGTCGAGGGTAAAGTTAATAAAGGCTTACATCGCATCACCTGGGATATGAAGCATACATCGACGAGTCCGCTAACGGATAAAGAAAGTAAAGATAGAGGTTTGATGGCGCTGCCCGGTACCTATACCGCTACCTTGTTCAAGCGCGTTAATGCCGAGGTAACACCACTTTCTGAACCTGTTTCGTTTGAACTTAAGCCTATTGTTCAAGGTGCACTTGAAGGTGCCACTTATGAAGAAATTGCTTCTTATTCAGACAAGGTAAGCGATGCGCAAAAACGTGCGCTTTCTTCAACGACAGTGCTGACGCAGATTAAAGATACAATGGCCCTGTTGCGCACAGCTATCGACCGCACGCCAAATGATGTGGCTAAACTTGAAGCTCAATTTGCTGCGATTCAAGACGAGATAAACGAAGTGAGCAGAGCGTTTTACGGTCTTAAATCTCGCGATAAAATGGGCATCAAGCCGGCGAATATCATGAGTCGCCTGCGCTATGCACGTTCTGCGTTAGGTTCATCTTATGGTCCTACACAGCAGCACAAAGATCAGCTTAGCTATGCTCAAGATAGCTTAGATAGCGTAGTTACGCGCATCAGTACTCTACAAAATACTGCTGTACCTAAGCTGCAACAAGCTGTGGTTGATGCTGGGGGACCGTGGACAACAGGTCTTCCTGTAATCGCTAAATAGCGGCCGACTAGCCTGATTTTTAGTCTAGTTGGGCTTAACACGCGGCAGTAGCATTACTGCCGCGTTTTTCTTTTCATTTTTTAACCAAATTTTTCGATACGTACTTCTATTATTCGTACGTATCGGTTAGTGAGACCTTTATTGTTTTCTTTTTTGCCTGCTCAACGTTCTTCAATGTTTATTGAAATTTTATCAGATTTACCTACGTCTATTACTTCGCCTTGTACATCTTCGCCATCTATATGCCCGTCACGGTTTTTTGCAGCGTTTTTATTATCACTTTTAACGACACCGAGCTTTGCTCAAAGCGAACCGTCCAATAGTGTCGAACGCTATACGGTAACAGCTACGCGCCCCTATTATGACGAAACGCTGTTACGCATATTTCCACAATATGAATTTGATAAAAGTAGTCTTGTTTCGCCTTTGCACACCAATGATGTGCTGCTTCAATCGCCGTCAGTATCGCTAAATGGGCAAGGGGGACAGATACAAAGTATTGGTGTGCGAGGGTATTCGCGGTGGCGAATTCAAACCTTGCTGGATGGTGTACCTATCGTCAGCGATAGGCGCGCAGGTTCTAGTGTAGGCTTTATTCCGCCCGATTTTATTTCGTCAGCCACCGTATTACCGGGGGCAGCTTCCACTTATCTAGGCTCAGGCGCTATTGGCGGCGCGGTGAACTTACAGCTTGAATCACTGCAAGAGCCCTATTTAAGAGTAGGTTACAGCAGTAATCAGCAGGTGAAAGCTGTGAGTTATGCCGGTAGCAGTGCTGCAGATAGCAGCAAAAATGGCGCAAACGGCACAGAAAAGCCTGGGGTTACAGATTGGAATATCTCATACAGAAGCGCGAATAACGGCGAGGATGCGAATGGCAATCCGCTGTTTGATCAATTTGAGCAAACAGGGTTGTTCCTTAAGCATAGACCTGAAAATAGCATTATAAAAGAGGTCTGGACACTATATTCAAATAGCAAAGATATTGGTAAATCCAGTAGTGACTACCCTGAAAGCAGAAGAACAACCTACCCAAATAATACCCATTGGCTTGGTAAGATAGCGTTTGAAGATAATTTATATGCTGGGAATATCTGGTGGCATAAATCAACCTTAGATACCTCGGTGTTGCGACCAGAGAGTCGTATAAATGACAGCGAAAACAAGGCGTTTGATTATGGCTTCAATATCAATACAGATTCGCAATTAAAAGGCTGGGATTTGAACTGGCAGTTTCAGCTATCCGGCCGGGAAGGCGTGGTGGCTGATGAAAGAGAGTTTACGTTAACGCCAGCAGAAAGCCTACCAGCTAATGCAACGCCACTTGGTATATCTACAAGTACAGTTGAACCACAGTTTGCCTATGAAGTGCGTACGCTTGATGCCAGTGAAATTAATACTGCAGCCGTCGTTGATGCTTCACGCCAGTGGCAAAGCTTTTCAGTTGCTATCGGTACAAGGGTTGATTGGCAGCGACAGTCTGATGATTCAGGTGCCAGCGCAACTCAGCCTAATAATGCCCAGCCTAATGATGTCCAGCTTAATAATGTCCAGCCTAGTAGGTCGCAATCAACTACAAATTTTAGTGGCTATTTGGGCGCAAACTATCAGCTTTCTCCCCGTTGGGCGGCTAGCCTGTATGTTTCTAGTGCATTTCGAAACCCATCGTTAACTGAGCGTTTCTTTGCTGGGGAAACGCCTCGAGGTACAGTGCTGGGTAGTACACAGCTTGAAACCGAACAAGCCCTTAATAAACAGCTAACCGTGGCCTATAGGGCAAAACACATTCAGGGCTCGATTGAAGTGTTTCATCAGCAAATTGATAACTATATTGAACGTATTACAGTTACTGAAGATGTACTTCAATATGCTAATTTAGATAGTGCATCCATAGAAGGCGCAAGCTATCAGGTTAGCTGGCAATCACAAGATAGCATCTTAGATGCTCGACTTAGTGGCATGTGGATTAGCGGTGAAGATAACTTGGGAAACACCATTGCAGATATACCGGCAAACAATCAGCGCCTAGATGTAGGTGTTAATTGGCAAGCCACGCGCTTTTTTACGGTACTAAGCTATCGGGCCAGTAAGACAAACATTGCAGACGGCGAACGAGCCCTTAGCGATGTTTTTACCCTAGATATTGGCGCAAACTGGCAGTTAAGTGAGGATATGCAACTTCAAGCAAGCTGGAGTAACCTCACTAACCAAGTCTACTACACCAGTGCAGATGACAAGGCCGCGTTTGCTCAAGGGGAAAGTGTACAGCTAGCCATCACTTACCAACTATGAGTTGTTAAGTGGCTGGCGGTATTTCTTTTTTCGGTATTTGCTTTTCAGGGTGGTGTACAACATGAAAAGGCCGGTAACCCACAGCACAAAAAGTAACAGAGCAGCAGGTAGAAACAGCCATAGCTTGGCGCCTTCAAAGAACCAGCTGCCGTCATGAATGGCTTCGATGGTGTCTGTGCGTCGGTAGGCAACCTGAAGCACATCGCCGCTTTGGGCATCAAGCTGCACTTCCCAATGGTTCTTGCCGCGTACTTTTATGATGCCTTTTCCGGGGCGAACATCTAAACGGTCGATATCGTCCCACCTATTTAAGTTAACATGAGGCACCTGTTTTACAGCATCAAGCACTTCATCAAAGGGCAGCGTAGGCGCGTTGTTTTGGCCTTTTTGCACTTTTTGCGTAGGCGGTTGGATCCAGTCGAATTCTTTTTTAACCTGCAATAACAAGCCGCTAGCGATAACAATGATCACAGGGATAAAAATAACCAGCGACAGCCACAAGTGAATACTGCGACTGTTTTTGCGAAAGGAAGCGGACATGAAACAACACTTAAAACAAAACGAAAAATACACCGCATACTATACGGTAATCTCGATAGGCAGTAAAAACCGTCTAGCGCGAGGTTTATCCGTTTAAACGGAATTATCCAGTGTCATTTGATTGCGGGGTGATTAAAGTGAAGCTTTGTATCGCAGGTAAGCGAAACAACCGACTCGGTTAATATAATTTCGCCAATTTGTTGCCAATGCGCTTTATCTATTCCTGCATCGTTAAAATTGGCTGCAGATAAAACCCAAGACAGCGTCTGATTGGGGTAATGCTGTAGTGACAATTCATCTCGAAAGTCGTCTTCGTCTACCAGCGGTGTATCTGGCCGTAATGCAGCTCTTAACCAGTGAGGGCCTTGTATTTCGGTTTTTGTATCAGCTTCGCTTTTTACTTCAAGTTCGCGCTCTAATTTGATTTCTTTCGATGCAGTTGGCGCTGAAATGCTCAGCTTTGGCGTACTTTCTTCTGTATGCCCCGTCAATCTAGAGTTTGCATCCCCAACCTTTACCGCGGCTAAATGAGAAACTGGTCTAAACCGCGCATTGGCTTTTTTACCGCTAAACGCTTTATCGGCTTTCTCAAGATCGCTTTCCAACCGATAAGCGGTAAGCAATTGGCTAAAAGGAGGCAGTTCACCAAGCGCTGGTTCGTTAGTCATAGGCAAATTTGCAACATGCTTTGTTTTTGTACCGCCAAGAGAGTGCATAAGAAATATGTTCTCAGTAAGTGCACTATGGGCATAAGGAAAAAGCTTAAGCGCTACACCAAATGCACGTTTATCCCGCTGTTTTGTTCCGCTTAAACTGACGGATGCCCTAACAATAATAGGTACCTCTGTGCCCGCTTGAAACAGGCCAGTGTAAGGGCTGTTTTGACTCATCTTCCAAGTACCAGCAAAGCAAATTCCGTTGGCTTGAAGTAGCTTATGTTTGGTGTCTAATTCGATAAAATTTGCATTTGATGAAAGGGTCCTTTGAGCATGTTTCAACAGTACATTCTCGCCGTTGATATCAAAGTTTTTGCGAGACACCTCATATTGCGGAAGGCTTGAATAAGGGTCAGAAAAAACAAGGCTTTTTACTTCCTCGAACGCACCCAGTTGCGTAGCTAAACCGAGCTTGGCTTCACTAGCTTCTGCATGACTTGTTACACAATAAAACAAAGTGATTAGTGCAAAAAAACGGCACGCCTTGAAAGTATTTTTAAGTGTAAAAGGTCTTTGTTGATACTGAGTAGTTTGAAAAAGACACATTGAAATGACGTGCTCCCCTGGTACCACAAGAAATCAACAACTTGCCTCTACACGAAAGCGAATGGGCGAACATTTTATTCCCAATCAACTTTTGGGGCGAACGCATACCATTGGCTGTGTTGCTGTTGAAATCACGCAAAAATGTAATCTTGATTGCACCTTATGCTATTTGTCAGAGCATTCGCAAGCAGTTCGTGATATTCCCATTCAAGAAGTGTTCAAGCGATTAGACAATGTGCTTAAACACTACGGGCCTGGAACCAGCGTGCAAATTACAGGGGGCGACCCCACGTTAAGAAAACGCAGCGAGCTTATCGATATTGTTGCCTATGCAAATCAACTTGGCTTACATACGGCGCTATTTACAAATGGAATTGCTGCTACCAGAGACCTGCTCACTGAGCTTGCCGAAGCTGGGCTTAACGACGTTGCATTTCACGTAGACACCACCCAAGAGCGCAAAGGTTATGATGATGAGCATTCGTTAAATGCTATTCGTGAAGAGTACATAGAGCGAGCCAAAGGCCTGGGCCTTATGGTTATCTTTAACACCACGGTACATACCGACAATTTTGAAGAACTGCCCATGCTGGTGGATTTTTTTGTACAGAACGCAGATGCGGTAAGTTTTGCTTCGTTTCAGCTACAAGCTGAAACCGGTCGAGGAGAGTGGGGCGCGCGAACGGATGTAGTCGACCCGCTTACAGTCAAAGCGGCAATTGAGAAAACAATTTCTAAAGCTTTGCCGTGGGAAAAGGTACGTATAGGCCATAGTGATTGCCATAGCTACATGCCCACTTTAGTTGCCGATAACCAAGTCTATTCGGTAGTTGACGATAGCGCGTTATTCGCCGAGTTCATTGAAGATTTTAAACATATTCAAACTACCCGCCAGCATGGTAAGGCAAAAATAGTAAGAGATTACATTCAAGCTTTACTTTTACGCCCTCACTGGATTTGGCGGTTAGCAAAGGTAACATCGGCAAAGTTGTTAGAAATGCGCAGTAGTTTAGTTAAAAGTCGGGGGCGTGTGCATAAACTGTCGTTTTTCGTTCAAAACTTTATGGATGCCAGTGCGCTGCAGCAGGACAGAATTGATGCGTGTTCATTCATGGTAATGACAGCAGACGGCCCTGTTTCCATGTGTAAACACAACGCCGAACGCGATGAGCATATATTGAAACCACTTTCTTACACCAACCATCGCGGGCAGGTAAAGCAATACCAGCCATTAGGAGAGCGCTATCGAGAGGATAACGTGATCCCTATTCGACTGCTTGCCGATGATAAGCCTGTTCACGAACCCATCATTGAGGCCTCAAACGAATCAAACAGTGAGTCATCTAAGGTGTTAAATCAAGAGCCAAATCAAGACGTAAGCCAAGAGTTAAGCCAAGAGTTAAATCAAGAGCTAAGTCATGAGTCAGTTCACGGTGTAAATAACGATCTTGGCGCTAGACCAAGTAGCGTTCCCTCAAATCAAAAAACTTTAGAAATAGGATAAGGAAGAAACCATGCAGTATTCTAATTCGCTCAAGTTTAACAGCGCTTACGGTGACGCTTTGCGGGTGTTTGTTTCATGGGCTTTAGCGCTTTTCTTGTTGTTTTTGGTACAGAGTGTAAATGCAAGCGAAAAACCAAATAAAGTAAATTCAATAAGTGCTGACGCTGAAAACCAAGCGCTTGTTACGCTGAAGCAAGCTTACAAACAAGCGACCCAAGACTGGGAGTATGTATTAGCAAATTATGTTGATGAAGAAGGGCGAACTAATTTTAAGGCTTTGTCTGAGGATATTGCGCCACTAGAAAATGTCGTATCTTTTATTGGCTTTGCTAGTCCAACAGCAACACCTGAATTATTCACTTCGCCAGAAGACGTAATGAGCTATCACATTAATAGCTACAACGCATTGGCAATGTATGGCGTGGTTGAAAAAGGTATTCCAGATGGCTTTACAAGCTTTTTCTCTCGCGCGGCTTTTTTTAAGTTTCGTAATGTGGTGATTGGCGGGAAAGTCACTAATTTATACGACTATGAAAATGACGTGATAAGGCCGCTAAACGAACCAAGGGCACACTTCGCACTTAACTGTATGGTGAAAGATTGTCCACGACTACCTAAAACGCCATTTTACCCGGAGCAATTAAATGAAACGCTAGAACAGCTTACCTATGAATTTTTCAGCAAGAAAAAGCACTTCTATTTGGACGATAAACGCAAACGAGCGTATGTGTCAGAAATATTAGACTTCTATACAGAAGACTTTGTTGCGTCGGGCAAAGCCCGAGACTTACCTCAATATATCAACCAATATATTGAGCAACCAATACCTTCCAATTACAAGCTTCGCTTTATTGATTACGACTGGCGTATTAATGCACAGCCGGAACAATCGATGGTTTCAACATCTATAAATAGAGACGTAGATAATGCTTCGAGCCAAGCTGCAAAGAACCCCATAGTTAAAGCTGCCCTTACTCTGCACTCTAATGAGAGTAAAACCGCAGGTTTAGCGCATGCTCCAGCGTCTGAATTAGCACCGTTGCTAACACCAAACTTATCATCCAATGAATCAACAGGCGCGCCTTTCATTCTTACCAGCACGCCTAATCAAACAACCGTCTTGGAACTTTATACATCCCAAGGTTGCAGCAGCTGCCCACCGGCTGAAAAATGGATTTCAGGCTTTGTAGATAGCGAGAAGTTATGGACTGAGTTAGTTCCCATTAACTTTCATGTGGACTACTGGGACTACCTTGGTTGGAAAGACCCGTTTGCTGATAGTGCTTTTAGTAAAAGGCAACGAAACTACAAGCGTGTAGGTAAAGCCAACACTATCGCCACGCCCGGTTTTGTCTTAAATGGCCGCGCATGGAACGGTTGGTTTCGCGGGCAGCCGTTACCGAACAAAACCGCCCCTTTGTCTGGCGTACTCCATGCTTCGGTAGAAAACGACAACATAAAGGTGATGTTCAATAAAATAAACGCCAGCAATGGGAGTTCTTTGTTAATGGTTCATGCGGCATTACTGGGTTTTGGCATAGAAACATCGGTAAAACGAGGTGAGAACGCAGGGCGCAAGCTAACTCATGATTTTGTAGTGCTAGATTACGAAAAAGCGGTGTTAAGTAGCGAAACTGACAATGCTCGCGCATTTCAATATGAGACAAGCTTATCTTTGCCTAGCAATACGGATGTAGAAACCACAAAACGCGCCCTAGTTATTTGGGTATCCTATGCTAACGAGCCCTCTCCAATTCAAGTCGCCGCGTCTTGGTGGCAATAAGTTGATAAGCTTATGTGACGTAAAGGATTATCGCCTAAAAAGTAAATTGCACCTTGCGTCTTCGGCTATCCCACGTAAAGTAGATATTATCGACATTTTTCGGGGCACGGTGTTTGTGCTACCACTTGATACCAGACAGTATATATAACTGCCCACACAGTAGGTAAGTATCTATGCTGACAGGTGTAAACTAAAGGTTTCAAAAGATGAGGCAAAATAACACCCCAAAACCACAAAAAGTATTGCAAGTAGTATCGCAAAAAGCATCGCAACAAAAAGAACTTAACATCCCCCAAGAAGCATTTGATTGGTATGACGAATACGCACACGGAGATATAGACCGTCGCACGTTTCTAACTCGTCTTGCTTCGCTTTCTGTTGCTGGTCTAACCGTGAGCGCTATTGGTGGCGCACTTATTCCTGACTACGCCAAAGCAGAGCAAGTGTCGTTTAACGACCCGGCTATTAAAGCTACCTACGAAGTTTTTTCATCGCCCAAAGGGCACGGTGAGGGCGGTGGGTATTTAGTTCAGCCCACTAGCTTACTAGAATCCGGTGTGGCGCCATGTGTTTTGGTGGTGCACGAAAATCGTGGATTAAACCCTTATATAAAAGATGTAGCCAGAAGGCTTGCTATGCAAGGTTATGTGGCTTTTGCCCCAGATGCGCTGTTTCCACTAGGTGGTTATCCGGGAAATGATGATGACGGCCGCGCTATGCAAAAGAGCCTTGATAAGGACAAAATAGAGCAAGATATGGTAGCGGCAGCGCTGTGGTTAAAAGATCATGAAAAGACAACAGGTAAGCTTGGCGTGGTAGGTTTTTGCTTTGGTGGGTATATTGCTAATTTTCTAGCGGCCAGCATACCTGACAAGTTAGACGCTGCCGTTCCTTTCTACGGGACACCCGCGAAGCAGCCGCTAGTTGACCAGGTAAAAGGCCCCTTATTGATTCACTTTGCCGAGAACGATAAGCGAGTGAATGCCACATGGGAAAGCTATAAAGCCATATTAGAGGAAAAAGACGCTGAGTATGAAGCCTTTACTTATGCCAAAGCGCAGCATGGTTTTCACAACGATTCGACAAGTCGTTACAGTCCCAAAGATGCTGAATTAGCGTGGCGTCGAACAGTAGACTTTTTTGATAGCCATTTGAAGTAAAGTGTATTGAAGCGGCCTAATTAGGCCGCTTCTTTATTATTTAGTTTTTACCAGCGATTATTTTATCCATAGTAATGGGAAAGTCTCTTACCCGCACTTTGCATGCGTCAAAAATCGCGTTAGCAATAGCGGCGCCAGCACCAGTAATGCCTAACTCACCAATGCCTTTGGCGCCTACTGGCGATGCGGCATAATCAGGCTCTTGTAAGAAATCTAAACTTACCTCGCTAATGTCTCTATTTACGGCAACGTGATACTCACCGAAGTCTGGGTTTACGAAGCTTGCCGTATCTGTATGGTGGTGGATGCCTTCGGTAAGCGCATAGCCTGCGCCCCATACCATTCCCCCTTTTATTTGAGAGGCAGCTGTTTTCATATTTAAGATCTGCCCCGCACTGAACATACCGTATTGACGAAGAAGCCTAACTTCACCTGTGTACTCATCTACCTCAACTTCCGCAAAATGCGCGCCGCAGGAGTACTGCTCATCATCACTAGTGTCGTCTTCGGATACTTTGCCGCTTGCTGATAACGGGAAGTCGCTGTGAGAGATAAAGTCGTCTAGCAAGTGCGCCTCAGTCGTAGTATCAATGTTACTTTGTGCGCTAGGCTGTAACTTTATCTGACCATCTGAAATGTGCACTTCCGCTTGGCTAAGGGCAGGGGGAAGTGAGCTTTTAATATTCGCAATAAGCGCTTCGCACGCCTTTTTAACCGCTGAGCCAGAGCTAGCGGCTCCGAATGAACCACCTGAACCGCATGAGGCGGGGTAGCGGCTATCACCCAGTTTGACTGTGACATTGTCTACCGACGTATTTAAAGTATCGGCGGCAATTTGTGTAAGAATAGTGTAGGTGCCTGTACCAATATCTGTCATATCAGTGCGAACCGTTACCTCACCGGTAGCACTCAATTCCACTTCAGCTGAACTTTCCACCAGTACATTCATGCGCATAGCACTCGCTACCCCATGACCAATTTGTTTACCCGGTGTGGGCTGCGCTTTATGCTGCCACTTGAAGTTTTGCGCGCCTTGGCGAAGGCACTCACCCAAGTTGTGGGTGGTAAACCGCGTGCCTTTCATAGGGTGTACGACAGGCAGGTTTTTTATACGAAACGCAAGCGGGTCGATACCTGCTTCGTGAGCAAGTTCATCAATAGCCGACTCAAAAGCAAGAGAGCCAATGGCATCTCCAGGAGAGCGGGTAGAGTCAATAAGCGGAAGGTCTACGTCTTTAACCCTATGCGTGCTTTCAATAAACTGTGATTTATAGGTTACCCGTGCGCCAGCCCCTGTTGCTTCGGCAAATTCATAGCCTTTAGCTTTTGGCATAGCGCTTTTGTGCTGTACGCTTAGCAGTGCATGATCATCACCAGACGCAAGGTTTATCTGCTGAGTACTGTGCCCGCGGTGAGGA
This sequence comes from Alteromonas macleodii, assembly GCF_903772925.1. Taxonomy (NCBI): domain Bacteria; kingdom Pseudomonadati; phylum Pseudomonadota; class Gammaproteobacteria; order Alteromonadales; family Alteromonadaceae; genus Alteromonas; species Alteromonas fortis. The sequence continues at coordinate 3,302,785 of NZ_LR812090.1, read as the reverse complement.
GTGTTATAAAAGACTTGTCGTCTACTTAACACCACCTTTACCGCGCGTTCTAAATGCCTAGCCCCTATACAAGCAAGCGTAGCATCGTAGTGAAGACCTAGCTTAGAGCCAAAGCCACCGCCTACAAAGGGGCTTTGTACTACAATGTTTTCTGGATCCATTTCTAGGGTAATCGCGAGCGCTTCTACAGCCGTTGCAATAATTTGCACGCTACAATAGACCTCAAGCTTGCCATCTTTAAAATCGGCAACCGTGGTGTGAGGCTCCATAGCGGCCGAGATTTGGCTTGGCGTGGTATAGGTTGTGTGGACGCTTGCGCGAATATCGCTTTGCTGTGGTTTATTTCCGCTAGATGCGTCTGCCTCGAATCCACCATCCAACGACTCTGGTTTTTGCGTAGCATCATCAAACTCTGTGAGTAAGTCTGGTGTACTACCATTTATGGTATAGCTGACTAGACTTGCAGCATAGCGTGCTTGCTCCAAAGTGTCTGCAATAACTAATGCCACGGGCGCACCGAAATGACGAATGTGAGGTTCGTTAAGGACTGCGCGACTTTGGGTAAACCTGCTTTCATCTGCAGGCTTACTAAATGGCTTAAGGGGGCCCGCATTCTTATACGTAATCACAGCATGTACGCCGTCGGCCTGTTCTGCTTGCTCTGTATTGAGGGAAGTGATTTCACCTACGGCAGTGTCACTCGATACAACCCAGCCTATTAAAGGGGTACGTTCGTTCATATGCTCTGCAGCATACCTTGCTTGGCCTGTTACTTTTGCAGCGCCATCAACCCGGCTAACTGACGTTCCAACCGTTTTAGCGTTATGCGTTGTCATATAAAGCTCCTTCATGCTCGGGGTGCTTTTCCTGATGTTCTGCTATCTCTAAAAGCACTTTTTCTAACGTCCTGCGCAATAGTTCTGGTTTGAAATCGTTACTGCCGTAGGTTTTTGCACCGGATAATTCAGCCTCAGCCGCCTGCGATATAACTTCAGGTGTTATCTCAGCGCCTTCAAGAACGCGTATTGCCTTTTGCGGGTACCAAGGCTTGGTGCCTACACCACCAAAGGCGAGCGTAAGGTCTTTAACTCGTCCATCGTCAATTTTTAAGCCAGCAGCAACAGACACAAGGGCAAACGCATACGAAGAACGGTCTCGTACTTTGTGGTAGTACTGTGTGCCGTTGGATTTCTTCTCTATGCTGACATGGGTAATAAGTTCATCTTCACCTAATTGATTTTCTATGTGTGGAGTGTCGCCCGGTTCACGATAAAAATCCCTTAGCGAAATTTGTCGAGTGTTGCCATTAGGTTGTTGGGTATGTACCTGTGCGTTTAGGGCCATCATGGCCACCGCCATGTCGGAAGGGTGGGTGGCTATACAATGTTCACTGGTGCCAAAAATAGCGTGAATTCTATTCATGCTGTTAATAGCGCTGCAGCCAGTACCAGGCTCTCTTTTATTGCAGGCTTTCGTTGTATCGTAGAAGTAGTAACAACGGGTACGCTGTAATAAGTTGCCGGCCGTCGTCGCACGGTTTCTAAGTTGAACCGTTGCTCCGCTTAATAAAGCTTGTGCAAGTAAGGACAGAGAGGAATGCGTGTGTGCAAACTTCGCTAAGTCAGAATTAGTCACCATGGCGCCAATATAATAGTGATTGTCGTCTTCGGTAATAGCGTTAGCGTGTTCCCATTTCGCAAGACTTACCAATGTTTTAGGCGTTTCTACCTGTAGTTTCATTAAGTCTATTAGATTGGTACCACCGGCCAAAAAACGTGATGTATTGTCTAGAGGGAAATTATCTAGCGGCTTTTCGCCGTTGTAATGATGGAGATTAAATGGCTGCATTATTGTTTCTCCAAAGCAATCACATCTGTAATTGCGTCAACTATATTTGGATAAGCACCGCATCGACAAAGATTACCGCTCATGCGTTCACTGATGTCTTCCTTAAGAGATGCTGTACTATTTCGAGAACGGCTGTAAGTAACAGCGCTAGGGTCTTCATTACTTAACTCACGAAGCAGAGATACCCCTGAACATATCTGACCGGATGTGCAGTACCCACATTGAAACGCATCGCGTTCGATAAAAGCCTGTTGTAAGGGATGAAGCGCTTCGTCTTCATTTGCACTGTTACCTATACCTTCAATAGTTGTGACTTCAGCGCCTTCTAGCTGAAATGCAAACACTAAGCACGCGTTGATGCGCTCGCCGTTGGCGATAACAGTACACGCACCGCACTGACCGTGGTCGCAGCCTTTTTTAGTGCCGAAAAGTGATAAATGTTGATGAAGAAAATCTAACAGTGTAGTTCGCGGGTCATCAGGAAGACTGACGTCTTTCCCATTGAGATTTAACGTTGCCATGGAAGGATCCTTTTACCAATAAGCTCAATTTCGGTACTCCAGAGAAATGAGCGTAACGAGATATACAGTATCGTTACGCCATGAAAGTTAATTTGGTTTCACCATTAGCCAATTGATGCCGCTTACTTTCAAGCCTGTGATAGATGCTAATGCTTAAGTGGTGTAAAATGTTAAAAAGAGCGGATGGCTCTACACCTTTAATCTATGCCGCTTATTGGCTACCTCACCTTTCAGGCCTACTTACATGATTCACAACGATGTTCTACGTCGCCTTCGTTATGCGTTAGCTATAAACGATACCGCTGCTATTAGCATTTTCAAATTGGTTAACTACGACATGGAAATTGACTATTTACATGCCGTAATGAAGCGAGAAGATGAAGCTGGCTATTTGCCATGTCGAGATAAGATTATCGCGCTTTTTCTTGATGGATTGATTATTAAGAACCGAGGTCGACAAGAAGGACAAGCACCCAAAGAGCTTGGGCCAAAAGAGCGATTAAGTAATAACGAAGTACTTCGCAAAATTCGTATAGCAATGAGCTATAAAGATGAAGATATGATTGAAGTGCTTCAACTGGCTGGCTTTAGAATTAGCAAAAGTGAACTTTCTGCACTTTTTAGAAAGCCAGATCACCGCAATTACAAACCTGCGGGAGATCAAGTGGTCCGTAATTTGTTGCAAGGCATGGTGAAAAAATATCGACCAGATTCGTCAGGTACCGGCCGCAGCGCGCAAACAAGTCTTAACAAGCCAGCCGCTAATGAGTCAGAAAAAAATCGGACAAACGATAGAAAACGCATCAAAGGAAATCCGAACGGGAATAACTCTCATACTAATGAGCTAAGAGTTACGTCTTCGACAACTAACAAGGCTAAGCGCCCAGTTAGCCAAAGTGCTAACAACGAAGCGCAGAAAGGCAAGAAGCAAACTAATACGTCTGTGTGGGGCGAGCTACCTGCTAAAAAGCGGTGAATAAAGTTCACCGCTAGATGGCTTCCATTTGCCAGTGTTTGATAGCTTGTTAGGCTTACTGACTTCAATCAATATAGAATGGAGCTTTCATTTATGCGGTTTACTTTTAGGCTTGCTACACTTCTTGGCATAGCATTGCTGCTAGTAGGGTGCGGCACGACGAAAAGCGATAAAAGGGAAACAGAGAGTGAAAAGACCGAAACGCCATACGCTAATTTAGACGACATTAAACCCCAGTCGATAGTTTACAAGACGGTTAATGGCAAAGATTTAGCGCTGGATCTATACATGCCAACTTCCTTAGGAACTGCCCCCACACTCGCCGTACGGGTTCATGGTGGTGCTTGGATGAGAGGGAGTAAAAACGAAACCCTGTCTAAAAATGGTAATTTAGTCGCTTCTTTGCTCAATGAAGGTGTTGCGGTTGCAGCAGTAAATTATCGTCTTAGCGGTGAGGCTATTTATCCTGCAGCACCCAACGACATAAACGATGCGCTAAATTTTTTAGTTGATAATAGCGATAATTTTAAACTAAGTGCTGAGCACGTGATCATGATGGGGCGCTCAGCGGGTGGGCATCTGGCTTCGCTTTTGACCACATCAAACAATGACGACGTTCCGTTTCTTAATGTAAAGCCGCGCTACCATGTAATTGGTATGGTTGATTTTTTTGGACCTTCTGATCTTGTGGCTTTGCGAGGCAACAGCGGCAAAGTGGATCACGACGCGCCAGATGCCGCAGAAGCTCAATTTTTGGGTGAATCTCCACTGGTTAACGAAGCCCTAGCGCGAGAAGCTTCGCCAACCAGTTATATAGATAATGAAACGCCGCCTTTTATTATTTTCCATGGACTTGATGATGGTGTAGTACCCGCTACGCAAAGCGAATTATTAAGTCGCCGCCTTGACCAGTTTGACGTGCCAAATGAGTTGTTCCTTGCTAAAGGTAAGCGCCATGGCGATCCGGTATTTGATACGGACGAATTTGTCTCGAAAGTAGTTAACTTTGTAAGAGAAGTTAAAAAGGAAAATAACTAAATTTATTTCAATAGAGTAAAAGGGAAAAATTATGAGCCGACATTTCGAAAAGGCCGAAGGCCTGTATGAAGAGAAAGATGCCGCCACACAAGGTTTTGTGTTTAACCAAACTATGCTGCGCATTGCCGACCCCAAGCGTTCGCTAGATTTCTATACGCGAGTTATGGGAATGACGCTCATTAAGCGTTTAGATTTTGAAGAAATGCAGTTCAGCCTTTATTTTTTGGCGGCAGGTGATGATTTCTCTGATATTTCTGACGATGTAGACGAACGTACTCAGCAAACCTTTGGTCGCCCAGCAATGCTTGAATTAACCCATAATTGGGGCGATACACCAGAAACCGTTAGCTATCACAACGGCAATACCGAACCTAAGGGCTTTGGTCATATTGGTTTTCATGTACCTGATGCAGAGGCAGCCTGCGCCAGATTCGAATCACTAGACGTTCCTTTTCAAAAGGGCCTCAATGATGGTTCTATGAAAGGTATCGCCTTTATTAAAGATCCAGACGGCTACTGGATTGAGATTTTTGACGCGTCAAAAGTTGCTGAAACCTGTGCGCCACACTTGAAAAAGTAGCGTAGAGATTTTCAGGGTTCTTGCCTGTTGCTTGCAGCATTTAGTTAGCTGGACATTTCAAATAAGTATTAGCGAAAGAGGGTAGCCCAGCTAAATCGGCTACCCTTTTTGTTTGTTAGTTCGCTTCTAAGGTTAACTCAACGCCGCTCACTTCAGTATGTAAGTCGTGCTGGGTATTAAGCAAAAATAAACGGTTTGCTTCAACTTCCCCTTGGTTGGCTAAATAGCTTTTTACCGCTTTACTGCGCAAGTCTGCAAGTTCAATTAACTCACTTTCAGGAATGTCGATACTATTACGAAGCTTGTTGTAACGGGCAATTGTCAGCGCTCTTTGCACATCCTCTTCGTTAATCGCATCAATAAAGTCATCATTACCGTTTTGGCCTTCACCTTCACTTGCTAACTCAGGGTTTAATTGAGCCACCATATTCTTATATTCTTGATCAAGGTCGGGCGTAAACATCTCTACATAGTGTGACAAAAGGGCGTCGGCTAATGGGCCTTCTAGTGGTATACGGCTGCCAGTTAATGGCTCATCTTGCGGGTTACCACTGTAGCTGAGATTTTCAATGTCACCACCTGCAGAAGTATTTCCGTTCGTACTTGAACTGCCGGAGGTAGTAGTGGGATTAACAAGTCCACTTTTTGCGAACAGAGTGGCATTTAACTGGCGTTGGGCCAGCGTGCTTGAATCTGATACCGCATTAACCGTACCTTCAATGTTCACTCTAAGTCCTGGGCGTTTTTTTAAGGCCTCAGCTAGGGTGTTTAGCTTTTCCTTAGCTTCAGTATTTAGCTTGTGTTCTCCAAACGTAAACGCAACACTGTCGAGCTCATCGTCACTGCCAACCAGATTTGCTAGTAGCGAAAACGGCGCGGTTACCGCCTTGGTAATGATATTGCCAATAGCATTGAGGATTATAGAGCCAAAGCTAAAATCTGGGCTGTCTACATCTCCAGATACATCTAAACCTAAATCGATAACGCCGTTGCTATCTTCTAGCAGCGCGATAGCTAGCCCAAGCGGCAAACTTAGCGCTTGGTCAGAATTAGATTTTTTACCTAAGGTTAGCTGGTCAATAACCACATGATTTTTACCTTCCAGCGCTTTACCATTCAGTTTGTATTGCACCGCTAATGACAACAAACCTTTGTCAATGTAATAGCCCATATAGGTACCAGAATAGGGGTTAACTGATGTAAGTTCAGCGCCTTTTACAGAGAAGTTTAAATCTAGGTCTAGATCACTTTTTAATGGGTGAATGGTGCCCGCTAGTTTTACCGGTGCGTAGTTATCTATTTTTCCATTGATATCCACATTGGCCGGCGTATCTGAACGCGAGTCGATGCCTGTTACTTTGCCATTTAGGCTTTCAATGGCCGACGCGAATTTTGGTGTTAATGAGTGGTCAGCAAAATAGGCTTTACCGTTCTCAATTGATATAGCGTTCACGGCAATAGCAAGTTGTTGAGCGTTTGAAGTCGCCTTTTCATTGGTTGCAGATGCTGGTGAATTTGTTGCGTTAATGCTGTCAGGTTCGCCAGCGATATTATTTTTAGCGGGCTGCTCTTCTTTGTTGTGTTCTTTTGAAGCAACAACTAGCTTGCTCACATTGGTTTGCTTGGCTTCGTCAATAATGAGTCGAGCGAAGGGCGATTGTAACCGAACATTATCTACGCTTAGCTGGTTTAAGGCATGGTTAAAATCAATATCGTCCACTATTAATGACTGCCATTGCAACAACGGCTCTTTGGCATCATCTAGAACACTTAAGTCAAAGACCTTTGTATTTGCCTTAACGTTTAATGTCTCGGTTCCCTCATCACCGACTGCAGCGTCAAATTCAACATTTAGATTGAATAGTCCCTCTTCAAGGGTGACATTGGCGTAGGGTGAAATATATTGCTGAAATTGATTAAGTGCTAGTTGCTCAATAGCTGCTTTGCCCTTAACCGTTTGTTCTGCAATAACTAGGCTTCCGCTACTTGTCAGGGTACCCTTTGATATATTACTAAAGGCCTGGGTATCGGCAGAGACTTGCAGGCTTGTGGTATAAGAAATAGGTTTAGTGAAATCAGTGGTGATTTCACCGCTTTCAATATCCAATCGGCTAATTCTATAGTAGGTGCCATCACTTACACTGCGCTCTAGCATATCAATAGTACCGTTATTGAATGCAAACTTTTGTAGCGCAACCTTCCATGTCTTCTCTTGCTCTAGTTCGGGTGAGCCATTTTTAGTTTGTGCTGTTGTTTGCATCTCTTCGCCCTTTGATTCAAGCGAAACGGTCTCTGCATCAACGCTGTTGTCACTTTCAGGTGTTATTTCACCTGCTAGCTGGGGTGTTATTTGCTCCTTAAGCTGAAGGCTCTTGTCCTTTTCTTCGGACTCAGAATGCGAATTTGTGTTCGCTTTGGCGCTTGTTTTAGTAGCAGAGTCGATCAGACTTTTAGGTGTAAACAGGCGTTGTAAATCTAGCCCCGTCTCGTCAAACAAGCCCGACACTTTGACATCGTCTAGCGCAACTTTAGCAATATTTACTTGCTGCCTTGCGCCGTTTACGCTTATGTCGTGAACGGCAAATGAAGGGATGGCGAGGATCTCTTTCGAGGTACTGACGCTATTTGGCGAGCTTGATGACGCGGCTGATGATGTGGGTGATAATACAGCGGAATAAAACACCAAGTTGTTGACGGCAAACTCACCGTTTTCCAATAAAAACTGAAGTGCCTCTCCCTCTTCAAAAGCCTGCGCCTGAAGGCTTAAGTTAACCGTGCCGCCTACCAGTTTCGCTTCTACCAAATCTTTCGATAGCGACCATAGCGGTGCCAGAGCAACATCACTTATCGCAACGTCTGTAGCCACTTTAAAGGGAGAAAGTTGGAACTCACCTTTAATTGAAACTGTGCCTTTTTCGGCGGTAAGCAAATCAAACTGATATTGATTAAACGCGGCTTGGCTATTGTCATTTACACTAATTACAGCATGGGTATCTAGGTCTTGCAGTGCTACATCCAATTCCGGGTAATCAAGCAAGGTATCGGTAACTTCGTCTTCTAAAACTAGTTGGCCGTTACTTAGTATAAATTGACCTAGTGTTATTCTAGGGATCTGCCCGTCAGATACGTCTTCCTCTTCATCTTTCTCATTTGTACTGCGATTCTCAAGGTGAGCGAGAATATCGGAAAAGTTGAATGTTTTTGTGTCGTTATCAGTATTTAAACGTGCCACTTTTGCATATGGCGAATCGATAGTTAAAGACTCAATTGCAGGAGTGAGAGTAAGCAACGTTTGCCAAAAGCCAATGTCTAGCGAAACATTACCCACACTAAAAAAACGATTATTTGACGCCTTATTCTTGGTATCGCTTTCACTGCTATTGTTACTCTGCTCGTCACTATCACTGGTGGTTGATAGCCTAGATTCTGAATAGATGACAAAATCAGTAATGCCTACCTTCAATAGAAAAGGGTTTATCGCAATATCTTGTACCGTGGCATTTCGACCTGTATTTTCTTTTAATAGGTTAGGTAATTTTGCCTCTAGCACCGCAGGGGTTACTACGCCTAAAAGAAGGGCATAAGTAAGATAGAAAAGGACGAGGTAGGTAGAAACTCGAAACCACTTTGGTTTCGCTGAAAACCAAGATGTTGCATTTTGCATAGGCGATTAGGCTGCGTAATTGAGTATGAAAAGATGAGCAAGGTTGCTATTAGAAATACAACCTTGCAAAAAAGATTTAAAGCGTATTAATTTCTGCGAGACAGCATATATCAATACACCTTTGATAGATTACAGAGCCGCTAGCAAATTATCTAGGCCAGATTTGAAGAGTGCTTGTGTTTCTTCATCGGCATTTACATTTAAGTACGAGCTAATTTGAGTGGCAAAGCTGGCAATCATATCAGTTGATAAGCCAAGCGCTTCAAACTGTTGCTTCAAATCATTTACAGATTTAAGTGTAGAGCTATATTCAGAGGCTTTATTGAGTAGGCCGGATAGTGACGAGCTAGAACTTGCAGCCGTATCACCGCTAAGTGACGGTACATTTTCAAGTAGGCCATCAATGCCAGGAATACTGTTTGCCAGCTGCGCGTAGTCACCGCTAGAAAGGTTACCTTGAACATAGTTCATAATAGAGGCAATGCCGCCTTCTGACTGGGTTTCAGATACATTGAGATTGTCAGAAACTGTGCCTACCAAGCTAGATAAGTCGATACCAGACGCAGCACTTGTCGCCATTTCAGTTAGGCTACTAGTAGTAACAGTTGAGTCAGCTTTCTTATCACCTAAAAGGCCTTTAAGCTGGTCTATATTGGCGTTGGCGTTTGTTGTAAAGACGGTAAGAGCAAGCACAGCAGGTGCTAAAGCGAAACGGTTCATAGTAAGTTTCCTTGTTGTTAGCTCCCTCAACGCTAAGATAAATTGTCTATGTAATATACATATTGCCAATTAAATTTTGTAAAACGAGCATGGGTTAGTTGATAAATACTAACATTCTATCCTAACGAAGCTTCAATTACTGTAGAGAAAGTGTAAAGAGCATTTACCAGTTCGCATAAATAAATCTAACAAATTATTAAGGCAGATTAACTTTATCTATATAAGGATTTGGTTATTCTTTTACTCTATGAAAGCGGCTAGAGTTTTGAGTTTCAAATACTTCATGAGGTGTGCAGATTGTTCTATCGCTTTAACATCCTCTGAAGAATCAATTGCACATGAAAAGCGTTTTTCATTAAGGCAGTTCGCGCCCTTAGAACACATATCTGCTTTTGGAAAGCACTTTGTACCTCCGTAAATGAAACCATAGCTATCCATGTTCATCAGAAATATTGGTCGTTTTTCATCGTTAGATTTGCTTCCAATTAGGGGGCGCCCAAGAAAAGAGTTTTCCTCATTAATATTTAAAAGGGAAAGCAAAGTTGGCGCGATATCTAAATGACTTCTCGTTGTGTCGATTTGGCGCGGCGATGAGTCAGGGACATGAATTAGCATAGGGACTTTAAATAAAACTTCGAATTTGTCTACAGGTGAAACGGTATCTTTGGGGTAAAAAGGTACCCCGTGGTCACCTGTTATTACGATGACCGATTGGTGGTAATATGCTTTTTGTTTGAGCTTGCGCCAAAACTCTCCAAGAGCAACATCTGCGTAATAAAGAGAACGTTGATAATTACCGTAGATATCGTCGCCCGATTCTTTTAGATGAGGTGGGAACTTGAACTCTTTATAATCCCAATTAAATGGTTGATGGTTAGAAAGGGTTAATATTTCAGTGAAAAAAGGACTTGATTGCTGATCAAAATAATTTAAGGCAGTATCATAAAGAATAGGATCAGGAACACCCCATCCAATATCTTGCGCGTCACTATAACCATCACGTTCAAATGACTCTTTTGAGTAAATATTGTCAAAGCCTAGAGATGGATGAAAAATTTCTCTGTTGTAAAACTCTTTTGTGTTGCCATGGAACCAAGATGTTGTGTAACCATGCTTTTTCAATATGTGAGGTAAACACTTTCCGCGATAAACACCTTCGGAGCGTGCAAAAGGTGTAAGAAGGTTGCCATCTATAGAGCTACATAAAATAGCTTGCTCAGACTTAATCGTCGCTCTAGATGTGGCATAATTGTTCGTGAACCAAAAAGACTCGTTTGCAATCTCAAGTAGATTGGGTGTTATTTCTTTCGACAATTCTTTAAATCGAGAGCTCTCTAATACAACAAGTATTACATTTTTCTTGTTAGGTAAATTTAGTGTCAATGGAGTTGTTGGATAAAAGGCTAAGGGGTTTACATTACTGTTTTTATGCTCGAGCCCCGGATAATTTAATATAAGTTGATCAAAGTTTTGCGAACTATACTCTTCTGGAAGTGCAACAAGCGTGTTTTTTCTAAGTGCTTTAGCAATTACCTTCGCTTTGTTTTCTGCGGCACTATCCTCTGACTCTGGTACAAGCCATAGTACTATGGGTGTACTTCTAAAAAAGTACATTAGTGGGTTTTCAAGCTCAACGTTTTTTCTATCGTCATTCGTCAAGTTAAGTAGTTCATTAGTATCGTTTCGTGTTGTGTGAATGCTGATTAAAAATAACCCAGTCATAAAAGGTATCAAAAAGGATAAGATTCCCTTTTGCCACGAAAGGCGATGTAACTTTTTAAATAGTGTTTTATGAAGGATTATGCTGATAGCACTGATAAACAGTATGAAGATTAAAGCAGGTGTGCTGTTGAAATTTTCGATCGCTAAAAACAGCTCTCGATAAAGCTTAAGCGATTCGTAACTGATGTAGAGTCCATAAAAATCAAGATACTCTCTGGATGCCGAAGCAAAAATCGTTAAGCTTGTAAGTGCGCAGATTACAAAAGCCGTAAATACAAACCTCTTACAATAACTAAAAAGTACTAAGAGACAAAATACAAAGCAACAGAGCGCCAGAGTATCGATCTGAAAATAAATGTCACTGTTTAAATAAAAGTCAAATAAACTAAATATTGCTAGGGGGGTTAGACTTAAGCCCGTGAATAAATAAATTGTTGCTCTAGAGGTTTGCATTAAGAGTTTCCATACTCTTCATCATATTGCGGTGTCAAAATAATACTAATTAGGCTAACAGTATTAAACTAATAATAAGTATAGATTTTTATAACGATGGATTGAAAACTTCAGCTTAAAACAAAACACTAAAAGGAGCGGTGTGCTCCTTTTAATATTCTGACTGATTGTTGGCCTTGCTTACTTTGTTTCTGGCGGAATGATTATACGCTCTACATCTGGAGAAGCGTTCTTTTCAGCATTCGTTGTATCGAGTTTCGGGCCCAGTTGATAGTCTAATTGGACGAGAAGCCCAGTTTGTCTGACGCTTTTGCCACCTTGAATGCGTGGTTTATATTCCCACTGTTTTAATGCCACTTTAGCACTTTTATCGAACACGCCCGCCGGCTGAGATTTAACCACTTTTACATTATCTGTTGCGCCTGTTTCAGTGATATCGAAAGACAGTACGACAAAGCCTTCGAGCTCATTTTGTTCTGCCTTTTCTGGGTAGATGGGTGGAACGCGTTTAACGGGTGATGCTTCATTAACTTTTGATTTATCCATGTTGGCTTCAGCTTTTGGCGGTGGTAGTGGCACGTTAGCCAATGCGGTATTAATAGTCAGTAAAGCTGCAACAGAAAGTACGCTCGCTGCCAGTACTTTATTGCTGCGTATAGGTTGTTTTATAGCATTTAAACGTTTGATCATAGTCGTCTTTTCTCCAAAGGTTGGGTACAAAGTTATAGTGCGTGAACAATGCTCGGCACACTGCACAAGTGCTTTTGCATAGGTGAGTTTTTCCTTCTCTGTCTTGTTTTTTAGTACTACATCATCACAAGCCAGCTCTTGATTTATTCTGAAAGACTTAAGCGCAAGCCAAACTAGTGGATTAAACCAAAATAGAATGGCGATAGTGAGTGCTAGCGTATTCCACAGGTGGTCATAATGTTTGCGATGAACGTTTTCATGTTCCAATATCAGTGTCTGTTGCTGCTTTGAAAACGTGCTTTTAAATGAAAAGGGAATAAGCACTTTTGGCGCGATGAATCCAAACAGCATAGGGGTGGCTGCTTTGCTTGAATAGTAGGCATTGGTGTGGATTGCGCGTCGCTTCCCTATCGATGTCCATGTTGAAATATGATGCACTAAAACATAGGCAGTGATAATGCATGCGCCTATAGCCCAAAGAGTAAACCAAGTTTCGAACGCAACAGTATTCACTGTAGGTTTAACACCCACTACATAGCGAGAAAAGCTATTTGATGGGATGCTAACCATCGACAGCGGAAGGTTATTAACTATCAAACTGCCTGGTATCAACGCCCATAGCTTATACGTTAACGAGGCACCTAATCTAGATGTGAAAAAGTGCTCAGAAACAATGAGTAAAATGAGCGAGAGCGACAAAATGCCTTGTTGAGCGATAATCCAATCAATCATTATTTTCTTCCCACTCTTTTATAAGCGCTTTAAGCTCGTTCACATCTTGCTTAGACAGCGAGTTTTGATTTGCAAACCCGGCGACCATAGGCGCGATTTTCCCTTTAAATAGCCGACTTACAAAATTTGTCGTTTCTTTTCTTGTATAATCTTCGCGAGCAATCAGTGGGTAATAAAGGTACTGGCGCTGCTGTTTTTCAAAGCCTAATACTTCCTTTTTTATCAAGCGACCCAATAGTGTTTTGACGGTTTTTTCATGCCAGTCTTTCTTATCGTTTAACCGTGAAACCACTTCACTTGATGTAGCGGGGTGGTCGTCCCACAGTACGTCTAGTACTTCAAATTCGGCGTTCGAAATTTCGGGTTTGTCTGACATTTTACTCATAGTGCCCATATCTAATTTATTGATTACAGTTGTAGTCGATATATTTAGATTACACTTGTAATTCTAAAGCGCAAGGTTTTTTTGTGTGTCTTTTAAACCAGTTTTGTATGAGAAGAGAAATATGTTCAGTGCTTTCGTACTTTAGATCAGGGGAGTGCCTGAAAACGTGAGACAAATAAGCCAAGGCGTCGGCATGGGCGTGACGACGTGTTCAGAAAAAGCGTGTAGTTCTTTTTAGTAGAGCACGTTAAAGTTGAGTTCGTTTGACTCTAAAAATTCGCCTAAAATACGCGATTGTTGGTTTCCTCTTGGAACCATTACGTAACATGATGGCTTAGGAGATACTTCCTGAAGGTCGTACCATAAGGTATCCAATACATCATTGCCGAATTTTAAAAACGTTTCTCCCCAAGACGTTTTATAAATTACTGCTACATCTTCAACCGTGGCTTTTTGACGTAAAGTCGGGAAATTCACAATAGAGAAGCATGCGGTTATACGCTCAGGTGCAAGTAGGTCGTTGCGGGGGAGGGACGACACTCTGACTGGCGGGAAATGCTTGCACAAGTGCTTGAGAAGGTCGTTGAGGTCTAATTCACTTACTTCGCCATAGTTATAATCTAGATAAACTTTACTGCGAGTATCAATTATTTTACTTGAAACCAACCATACCATTAGCGCAATCGCACTAGGCGCTTGGGATATTTTCTGTGCTTCATCAATGATTCCGGATTTACTCAACAAATCACCGGCATAGGCAGACCATACTTCATCACCGTTTTTGAGCTGGCGCATAGCGATAGTGATTTTTTCGCAATAAAGGCTTTCGTCGAAGGCACGCCGAAGAAATTCTATTTTATCTTCTTTTTTTGCGTAATAGGTACTTAAACGCCTGCCCAACACTGTCATGTCCTTTTCGTCCATAGCTTGCTGGTGGTCGCTAAGCTCTTTAGAAATACGTCGATAGCACTTCAAAAGAAAACTATGGACACGGCGACTAAGTTGTACACGCTCACTAAACGTCCAATCCTGTTGGTTGTCTAAATGGTGAATTTGTTTTCGGCTCCATCCCCATTGTCTAGCATAGGACGCTAAAATTCGGCGTTTGAAGTTTGCTTTTTCTCCCTCAAAAGGCGGTTGGCTTAATGGGCATGCACATTTTAAGTACAAGCATTGCTGCAATATCTCAATGTCCTCGGGCTGTCCGTTGGCTTTATAGTGGGTAACAAGTTCGTCAAACATCAATGCGTAAGGGTCAATGTCTGTGACGCGGCCCGGCGCTTCAACTCCACGATGAACATGTTTTTTAAGCAGATTACATAGTGGCTGCCCATGTGTGATATTGGCCAAGTAGACTTCAAGCTTCGCCATTTTCAAAACCGACTTGAACGGGGAGTCCATTGCTTTACCCAGTTGCCAAATGGCTGCACCAAACAGCTCACTGGCATCAAGTTTTTCTAAATGACCTAAATCCATAAACCAGTCTAAATCTGGTGAGCCGCCTTTTTCCAGACTGTTATAAATAGCCTGATATTGCTTTTCGCTGGTTTTTTCTGGAGTAAGCCACCAGAAGGGCGCCTTGCCAGCTACTACAATATTGGTGTTGTAAAATTCTGCTTTTAGAAACAGTGCTTGTGCAGAGCCGGCGCTTTCACCTTCAGCAATACCGAAGTCATTTTCCTTTACTTTATCAATCTCTGATAAAAAGAAGTGAACTTCAATGCCAAAGGTGTGTTCCGCCCATTTTTCAATAGCAGTTAGCTTTTGTTGTAGTAAGGAAAGTTCAGTTTCTGAAAAGCGATGGCCTTCAATGCACACCCAAAAATCGAAGTCCGAGTCATCGGTTTGCGCAATAGTGCCCACGCTACCCATAAGTACGAGTGACTCAATGGCTCGCTGTCTAGGCCAAATTTGCTTGATATCAGAGAACAGGTGATTCTCAGCAGGGAAACACCTTAAAAGTGCTTTTTCTATATCAGGCCTAAAAGAATAGTTATTAATGCCAAAAGGTACGCTTTCGCCGGACGAAAGCGGGGCAATATAACCAGGAAGCGCTTCGTGATTTACATGAACGAGGAATGGAAGCACATGAAAAAGTGGTTTGTGCTTTTCAGGCATGAGGGTAAGAGCACGTTCGATGCGGGCTTTGTTATACCTTAATACACGCAATAACCTAATGGTAAGGTTTTGCTGAACGGAAAGCGGCTGCTGCGTTGCCATTATGTTAATCTGCACTTCTTCATGCCGCCAAGCATAACGCTAATTCGTGTCGACTTCCTCTATTTTTGGTAACTAGTTAAACTTGGTAGTGGAATCGATTTTGTGCAGTAAGCCATCATTTACCAAGTGAACCCATTGTGCCATCGATAAGTCCAAGCTGCTTTCCAGAAAAAGATGTTTCACAATTAATTTGGTGTGTTCTTAGGTAACGTAATTTCAACCCTAAGCCCGCCCTGTTCTGGACTTTGCATGACAAGCGTTCCGCCATGCTTTTCCACTGCTTTTAGCGCAATGGTTAAACCCAGTCCAAAGCCTTCGGTATGCATCTGATTTCCAGCTCGGTAAAACGGCTGCATCAACTTTTCAATTTCATTGTTATCTACGCCTACGCCATTGTCTTCAACAACAATGACAACATTTTCAGTATCTGCTGAAACGTTTACAGATACCGGCTGCCCTTTGTCGGAATACTTACACGCATTACCTACGATGTTGTCTAACGCCTGGTGTAGCGCTTCTGGAAACCCGTTTATTATTGCATCGTTTTCACGAGACTCGCTAAAGTCTAGTGAAGTTGGGATGCCTGGATAGTTAATAGCCATATCGTCCAAAACACGATTGCTTAACGCAATCACATCGCAAGGTTCAGCTGTCTGTGAAGTATGTTCTAGTGTTGAAAAGTTCAGAATTTGCTGAATGAGTTGGTCCATTCGATGGCAGTCATTGTGTATCTGCAAAACGTGTTTGTTATCTGGTTGATGCTGTTCGATTATTGCTGCTGACGTTTGAAGCCGAGCTAGTGGTGCGCGCAATTCATGGGACACGTCGTGCAATAACCTTTTCTGGGACTCTATAGCATCAGCGGTTTTACGAACCATAAAATTTATATCGGCTGCCAAGTCACTGAATTCGTCTCCGCGAGAAAGCAGCTGAGAGGGAACCTGCGACGCTGTTTGGTCGTTGGCGTATTTTCGACTAAAGGCGCCTAAATACTTAATCGGCTTTACAATGCTCCAGCTAAGTAGGGCACTTACTAATGCCGAGGCTAAAAAAATAAATACAAACTGCACTGACTGAAAGCGACTTAATACATGTTTATAAATTCGCGGCGTTTGCGGTTGTCTTAATTGAACGATGTACTGCGTGTTTGAAGGGCCATAGATTTCACGTGTTACCCGTTGGTCCTCAGGCGTTTTATTCATGCGGTAGTGATAAATGGTATCGCCATTTACCGAGGATATTAGCATGGGGATTAGCTGGTTTTCTCGACCATTTCTACGTTTAATCCACTCTTTAATCTCGTTTCTAGCCCTGCCTTTAGTAAACGTTTCATGTTCGTATCGCCATACAATTCTTTCTGCCTGATTGGTCGCATCGTCAAAAAAACGTTTGGTATAGTTACTTGAGGTGTATTCGTTTACTAAGACGTAGCCAGTTGCCGCCATGACCGCTAAGCTGGCAATCCAAAAAGCAACAAAAATTCGCCAGAACAAGCGCTTAATTCCTAAGTTGGCTTTTATGTCCGACCATTTGATGTTACTTATCATTACCCAAACCTTCTATTCTGCTTGCTGAGGTACGGTTAGCATTTGATAGCCAACACCGCGGACAGATTGAATAACGTTAGTAACCCCAGCGGCTGAGAGCTTCTGGCGAATTCGGCTAACGTGAACATCCATTGCTCTATCGTAGGCTTCCAATGGACGTTTCAATACTTCTTGCGTCATCTCCTGTTTGGAAATGGTTTGTCCTACACGCTCCATCAGGTAGCTAAGTGCGTTGAACTCAGCCCCCGTTAACGCCACGGATTTCCCATTAACGGTGGCCTGGCGTGCGCCGGTATCTAAATGAATACCATGTAGCTCGCTTGGCGAAGCAGCAGGCGTTGTCTTTAAGTACTGGGTTCTTCGGATAATAGCGCGGATACGAGCGCCAAGTTCTCTTGGGTTACAAGGCTTAGGAAGGTAATCATCAGCACCCAGTTCAAGGCCTACAATTCGGTCAATATCATCACCACGACCTGTCAACATAAGAATAGGGGTTTGCTTTTCGGCTCTTACTGATTTCAACACATCAAGGCCCGACATCCCAGGCATCATAATATCTAGCACTACGGTGTCGTACTGATCGGTGTTGAGTAGTGTTTCTATTGCTTCATCGCCGCTGTGAATTGCGTCAACACGAAAACCGTCCCCTTCTAAAAACTCTTGGAGTAGGGCACATAAGTCTTTGTCATCGTCGACGAGTAAAACGTTTATTTTGTCATTTTCCATGCCCGAATATTACCCTCTATTAATTAAAGTGTTTTTCAACTTTACCGAACTTTACACTAGCTTAACCCTACTTATCGATTGATTCACGCATACTTAATTCCGTTGATTAAACAACATTATTTTTTAACGTCATGCATAAACATGGCAAAACAAGTAGGAAGATTAAGATGAAAAAATTAATTACCGGTGTTTTATTAAGTGCATGTATCGCAACCACTGCTTACGCAGGTGGTAAGAATTCAGATGAACGTAGAGGTGGAGATTTCCTACCTTTGCATAAAATGGAAAGAGTACTTGATCTAACTGATGAGCAAATAGCGCAGTTTGAAGCATTGAAAGACGAGCTTAAAGCAGAGCGTCAGGCTAAAAGAGCCGAAATGGGTGAAGAAGGTAAGCGCAGAAAAATGAATGCTCTAGCGGGCCTAAACCCAGACGACGCTGACTATCAAGAAAAGGTAAATGCGATTGCAGAGCAAAAAGCTGAAAAAGTAAAAGCGCGTTTTCTTAAGCGTGCTGAACTTCGCATGAAAGTGGCGGACATTCTAACCGATGAGCAGCTTGAAAAGTTCGATAAGTTGAAAAAGAAACGTGGCAAAAAGCAGCGCCAGCACAGCTAATTTAGACCATGTTTAATCAGTAAAAAGCGCCTTTATGGCGCTTTTTTTACGAACGTTATAGTGTTGTCAGTATTTGTTTTAAGAGAGCAGCGTGGTTCTCAACTTTAATTAATGTGTTTCGCTAGTTCTGACTAACTCTTGCTGGATATTGTTCAAGCAAACTTGTTACTAGTTCATCGAGCTTATTTTGAATACTAATACTGTCTTTAGACTCGAGTTCAACGCTGCCCGATGCGCTATAAATAAACTTCCCATCTTTTACTATATCTATTTGAAGACCTTGTTGGAAAGAGGTTTGCTCACCCACAGGTATGCTAAATATACTGCCGAGAGAAATGCCTCCAGAGCGCCCAAAGGTGCCTGTACCCAACCCTAAATTTAATGTGGTTCCATCTTCTTTAGTTGTGGTGGAAGGAAGGTAACCTACTGACACATCGGCCTCGTTCTCTGTTGTTGGTGTTAAACCTTTGGTAATCAAGCGCTCGGTTATGGTTGAAGATAAATGGTTAGCGAGAGTTTCATTGATAGGGTTTAGTGGCGCTTGGATATAAAAAGTTTTAATGTCAGCAAAGTTTTGCGTGTCATCTACACTGACTTGAGGTTTGCTGGCGCACCCAACAACTAACGCTAAACTTAACAACAACAATAAGGCTGACTTAACACCATACTTCTGTTGCCAAAACCCTTTGTGACATCCTATTGAAGTGCTACTTCGCATAATAAACTCTCTCTAAATTACTGCTGTAAAAAAGGTTACTCAGTCAGCAGATAGGTTCAACTATTTCTAACTTTAACGAGAGGATACCCTGTTTTAGATCTGAATTAACACACAATTGGGGCGATAAGCGCCAACCTTTTACTCACTGAGCGTAATTCGCTGAATTGTCGTCACTCGTCGTCGAGTTGTGCTCTGCTAAGGTATTTAAACCGTATGCTTTGTTATCAAATGCTGCTTACTCCGTTTCCGATATGCATGCCAAAGCGCAAGCTTAAACGCCTACGGTAAGCGAGCGACTATGTTTCAAGAAAAGACTTAAAGGGTAAAGGATATGCATATTAAGCAAGTTAAGCACAAGTTAATTGTTACTGCGATAGCGGCAGTTTTTTCTGTTAACGCAGTAGCACGAGAAGCACAGGATTCTCAAGTTGAATTGGTCGGCGACATTAAAGGCACACAAATTACTGGCGTGACGGTAAGTAACGATGGGCGAGTATTTGTGAACGCGCCGAATTGGCGAGAAGGTGTAAGTTTTTCTGTGGCTCAGGTTGCCGATAACGGAGAGTTTGTTGCATATCCTAATAATGAAACAAACGAGTGCGTAGCGCAAAGCGAGGTGAGAAATAATTGCTTTTTGGCCGTGCAGTCAGTGGTTGCCCACAAAGATAAGCTGTATGTTTTAGATACTCGAAACCCTAAGTTTAACGGGGTAGTTGATGCGCCTCGTTTGTTTGTTGTTGACTTAGCCTCAAACGAAATCGAAGGAACCTTGATCCTTAGCGACGATGCATATCACTCTGATTCTTATATAAACGATTTGCGCGTAGACGAGAATACTAATCGTATATACATGACGGATTCGGCACATGCAGGCTTAGTGGTCTATGACCTTGATGACAATACCAGCTATCGCATTTTAGATAATCATGAAACCACAAAAGCTGAGGTAGAGTCTTTGAGTATTGAAGGGAAGCCCTTCAACATGACCGTTCAATCAGACGGCATCGCCTTAGATACGTTGAATGACACATTATATTTCCATGCTTTGTCGGGTTATTCACTGTATGCCATTAATACCTCTGATATAAAGAAAGCCTCGAACGAGGTATTAGCTGAAAAGGTGCGAAAAGTCGCTACAACAGGTGCGCCAGATGGCATGATTTATCATGAGGGCAACGTCTATTTAGCTGACTTAGAACAGCAAGAGGTGCAGTATCTTACACCGAGCCTCGACCTTCGCACACTTGTAAAAGGCGATGTGGTGAACTGGGCTGATACCTTTAGTATTTACAACGGTTCGCTTTACTATACCAATAGCAAAATCCAAGATGCTGGCAGCGATGTAAGCGACATGACGTTCGAAGTATATAAAACAGCGCTACCTGCGCGTTAAAGCTTGAGAAACATGGAAATAAGTATGACAAAAGTGACCCGCAAAGTGCCACTTGTTTTGGCTGTAGCGTTCTTTATGACAGGGGAAGTGTCAGCTAAATCAGATTTTGAATATGGACCAGTGTTTAACTCTTTCGGAAAGCATGCGCCTGTGGAAGGCATCAGTTTTACTGAAAATCAGGCATTCAAAGTTGCATTTGATGTAGCCAAATCGGCAAAACCAGGAGAGGTTAACCGTAAGTTTGAGTCGCTGGCACGTTTTATCAATATGCATGTAGCTAACGGCGTGAAACAGGAAAACCTTTCCCTTGCACTTGTGGTTCATGGCTCTGCCACAGAAGAAATGCTAAAGAGTGAGCTCTTCAAACAGCGCAAAGGCCAACCCAACGGCAACGAAGCGTTGCTTACTGCATTAATGAAACAGGGCGTTGAAGTGATAGTGTGCGGTCAGTCAGCTGCGGCTCATGGCGTTGAAAAAAACGCTTTGATAGACGGAATAAAGATGGACCTATCAGCCATGACGGCCCACGCGCGCCTGGCGCAACAGGGGTATTCGGTTAATCCTTTTTAGATTTTTTTTGTATTCGTATGGGAATGTGATGTTAGTTTGAGTAGTTTCATATTTTGTTTAGAGTGTAAACACGACACCATGAAAAATTCTATTTTATTAATATTATTCGTGTGGTTATGTTTTACTTTTGCAAGTTGAAACCCGAAAGTTGAGTCTTTACTACACATTCAATTGATACCCATACAGAATTCAAGCGTAACAAAGCACTATGTTGATAAACTCATCAGGTTCATAATGAAGACGGTGATGGATGATAAAGCGGTACAACATAGTGTAGTTCAGCGGTCTTCCCCGACAGGTCCGATAACAGTGGCATATGAACGCAAGGTGGACGCGGGGGAGGTGCGACGAGATGATGCGCAATTTGCTCTGGCGGGAAAACTCGATGCTCTGCATGAGTCTCTTTTCTCGCTCCCGGCAGCACCAGTACGCACTTATCAACTCAAAAAGAGCAGCTCTAAAAGTCGCAGTCCGCTGTTACTGTCACTGAAGCGAACCTTGGCATCTACCCAGTCCTTTTTTCGAAAGAGGTTCGGTTTGTGGTCTTTTGGGTCACCACCTCGAGGTATATACATTCATGGCCCAGTCGGGGTGGGCAAGAGTTTTCTAATGGATCTATTTTATGCGTCGGTTAATGCTCCTGAAGAAAATCATAGCTGTAACAAGAATACCCACAAACACGCAAAAATAAGCAAACGCCGCGTTCACTTTCATGAATTCATGCTAGAAGTCCATCATCGAATCTTTGTCTACAAACAAAAGTACCCAAGAGATGATGCACTCCCCATCATTGCGCAACAATTAGCAGAAGAAGCCCAACTCCTCTGTTTCGATGAGTTTCAAGTGACAGACGTTGCCGATGCCATGATTTTGAAACGACTGTTTTTGTTGTTATTGGATTTGAATGTCGTGGTGGTGACCACTTCCAATCGTGCCCCAGAGGAACTGTACGAGGGCGGCATCAACCGCTCTCTCTTTTTGCCATTCATCGACATGTTGAAAGACACATTCGACATTATTTCTATGGATGATTCTTGTGTAGATTATCGACTCGAAACTCGAGCTGATGGTCAATCTTATTTTTGGTCGAACGAAGATGATTATGGCAAGGTTAATGACAACATACAGGCGCAGTTGGAGGACATATTTGGTGGCACTGCATCTGGAACTGAGGCCGAAGTTATTCCCGTCCACTTTGGTCGCACAGTTCAGGTGGCTCGGATGAATGATCGTTGCGCTTGGTTTGACTTTTCCGAGTTATGCTACCAACCGCTCGGTGCGGCCGATTATATTTCCCTCTGCTGCCGATTTCCGGTCATCATTATGGAGCGCGTCCCTCAACTGGACGCCAATCACCTCAACGAAGCGCGAAGGTTTGTGACCCTCATTGACGCGTGTTATGAATCTCGCACCCGTCTGGTGCTGACAGCACGTGTCCCGCTCGAAGAGTTGTTTGTCGATTTTGAAGCGCGCGTCGAAAGTAATGATGGCGATGGAGAATTAATTGTCAATGACAAAGGAGGAAACTCGAGTTCTTTTGCCACGACAATGATCCGCACCAAAGAGGGGAAATACTATGAGTGGTCTGCGACAGGGCGTGTTGGCGTGTCATTGGCACAATTTTCGTCCGCCAATGATCTTGCCTTTTCCTTTAGACGAGCTGCGTCCCGGTTGGTAGAAATGGGAGGAAAAGAATGGGGACGACAATGACGAACGATTTTTATCTTGCAAACCATTGCAACTATGACTGAGCTGCGCCTATGGCTGAGCAGGGGCTTACGTTAGGCCTTATGCTTAGAACGGGAGTTGAAACCCAGTATGCTCGTAGGACTTCAGTTCAAATTGAACAGAATCAATTTCAACTACTAAAATCTGAACTGAAATCCTACGATGATGTTCGAGAGATTAAACTCGTCCAAACGCAATAATCTTCTCAAACGTCGTGGTGTCGGGTAATGTACCAAAAGCAAAGCCACTCGCGTTGCCAAGTCTAGATTCACAGAACGTGTGGGCAATATCGCTCTGGGTATTATCGTTATCGAGAACCGAAGCAAGTAATGTGCAGGCTTGTAGCGCTAGCGCCATTTGCTCAGTTAAATATCGGCTACGCGTTTCCATGTTCTGCGTATTAGATAGCT
This sequence comes from Alteromonas macleodii, assembly GCF_903772925.1. NCBI lineage: Bacteria > Pseudomonadati > Pseudomonadota > Gammaproteobacteria > Alteromonadales > Alteromonadaceae > Alteromonas > Alteromonas fortis. Next base: position 3,279,527 of record NZ_LR812090.1, on the reverse strand, counting down.
CGTCAAACAGCTTACTAAGGTGGATATCATAGTGCTTATTTTTGCCTGCCTGTGTTTTAAGTTCATTAAATAAGGCTTCTTTCACATTAGGCTCCTTAGCAAGTGCTCGCAATACATCCAAGCATTGAACGTTTCCACTGCCTTCCCATATAGAATTAAGTGGGGCTTGGCGGTAGTAACGGGGCATGGGGTTTTCTTCAACGTAGCCAATACCACCTAAACACTCTTGCGCTTCGTTTACAAACATAGGTGTGCGCTTACAAATCCAGTATTTTCCAATTGCCGTGGCCAGCCTCGCCAATGCTGCTTCATGTCTATTATTCGGTGTACTGTCTACCGCTTTTGCAACGCGCATAGTGAGTGCGGTAGCAGCTGCGCATTCTATCGTTAGGTCTGCCAACACGTTTTGCATTAGAGGCTGTTTGATTAGCGTTTTGCCGAAGGCATCGCGGTGACTTACGTGGTGTAAAGCGTGAACCAGTGATTGCCGCATAAGAGCGGATGAACCAATCATGCAGTCTAATCGGGTTAGCGACACCATATCGATGATTACCGGCACGCCACGACCTTCTTCGCCAATTAAATATGCCGTGGCGTCCTGAAATTCAACTTCAGAAGAGGCATTGCTCCAATCGCCTAACTTGTCTTTTAAACGCTGAATTCGAACGTTATTCAGTTCACCGTTCTCTAATACCCTTGGCAGCAAAAAGCAGCTTAAACCGCCTTCAGCTTGTGCAAGTATAAGATGCGCATCGCACATGGGGGCAGAGAAGAAGAACTTGTGCCCAACGATATTATAGCTGCCATCACTTTGTTTATACGCTGAAGTGGTATTACGCCTAACATCTGAACCCCCTTGTTTTTCAGTCATCCCCATACCAATAGTCAGCCCGTGTTTTTGACACGCCGGTAAAGCGCGAGGGTCGTACTCGCCATTAATGGTTTTTTCCAAGTAGTAAGGCGGTAAGTTTTTACCATACCGCATGGCGGGGATCGCTGCGTGTGTCATAGTCAGTGGGCAAGACGTACCAGACTCAGCTTGATAGTGCATATACATTAGTGCTGCCCGGATGGTATGTGCCCCATCAATACCTTCATGCTTCCACGAATAGTTGTGCACATTGTGCTGCATTGCACTTTCCATAAGCGCGTGATAGCTAGGATGAAACTCTACATTGTCTGTACGACGGCCATAGCGATCAAAGGTATGAAGAATTGGCTTATTTTTGTGAGCAAGTTCTCCATGGTTCATAAGTGCATCACCTGCAAGTTGACCATAGTTGTCTAACAAACCTTCGTCATGCTGGTGGGATGGCGGCAAATGCTGGTTTACAAACACACGTAGCAACGCATCATCACGCCACAAATTGTAAGGGGCAGGAATGGTGGGTTGGTTTTCTACAAGGTGCGTAACAAATCGATTAGATGAAGTCATGGCATTTCCACTCAATGAATATGTAAAGCGTATCGTTGTCCTTGAGCTTTACATTAAATCATTGCATCAGAATATTACAGTAATAGTTGAAAATTAATAAATTATGTAATGTTTGTGCCAGGCCTTTGTTTATATAATGATGGAAGTATGCATGACCGAGCTTATACCTTGTAAGCAACTAGGTAAGTTGAAACAGAAGTTATTGCTTAGCCACTGCTTAGCCATTATCTGAGACAAAGAAGTAAATAGAGTTTGCAATTAGAAAAAGAGAAAAAGCCCGTTGCAAGAAAGCTACTGCTAAAGCTTTTGGGCTCCCGTGACAATATTAAAATGAATGCTAGTGCAGCCGTTCGAGTGGGATCACTGTTTGGTATTTCTGAAAACAACATTCGAGTAACGCTAACCCGTTTGCAGTCAGCCCAGCTCATCACCTTGATTGATAGGGGGGATTATAAACTGGCTGACAAGGGGGTTAGGTTTGCTAAGGAAATACATCAGTGGCGAGAGGATGAAAATGGGCTCGTACCTTGGCAGAACGACTGGATTATTGCTCAAACCAGTTTACTTCCTAAAAGTGATAAAAAGCAGCTGAGGACTACTGAACGTGCACTTAAACTTGTGGGTATGATGAAACTTGCAAGTGATATGTATATTAGGCCGAACAATTTTTCAGGTGGTATAAGTGAGGTGCGAGACAAACTTCACACTCTTGGTCTATCAGGCAAAGCACTTGTGTTTAGCGCCAACGATTTTGATAATCAAACGCAAGCTAAGGCTATGAAACTATGGAACCACCTAAATCTAGAAACGCTTTATAAAGACGGGTGCTGTGAAATAGAGAAATCTCTTGCCCGAATGCCTACTTTATCCCTTGAAGAAGCCACTAAAGAGTCTTATGTGATAGGAGACAGAGCGTTATACCACTTGGTGTTTGACCCTTTACTGCCTTCACCATTTGTAGATGTGGCGATGCGAGAGCGCTACCGTAACCTTGTAAAAAAATACGATGATATGGGCGCACAAATATGGCTTCGCTTTTTAGACCAAAATTAGGTGAGTAAACGCTGAATTAGAACGGAAGTAGCTGAAATGGAAGTAAATATGACCGTATCAAGACCGTTATTTAAACATATTCGTAATCATACTGCGCTTTTTAACGAGCTTTCTCAATATAGAAATGCCGCAGTGAATGTATTAGGGTTCTCAGGTTATGAATTTCACAAAACACCAAAATTCGTCACTGAAGATGGAAGCAGGCTTACTATAGAGCCAGAAAGAAGTATTGTTCTTCCAAAAGTGAACGCACTGGCAGGGCTTAAAAATAAGCTAACGCAAGCTATTCCAACGCTACACATGGTTGAACATAGTGAAATAGGCTATCGCTATCCAACAGCAGCGTTAGCGGGGTTAGATGCTCCATTTATAAAACGCATGCGTTCTGAGTATTTTCATAAAGTAGATGAAGATAGAAGTATTTGCCGCCCCGTGAATTTGTCATATGGAATAAAAAGTCGCGGGAAAGCTGATAACCGACAAGAATACGAAGTGTGGATGCCCGATGAAGCCCCAGATCAGAACCCGCTTCCATTGCTCATTGATGCCTATGGTGAAGACTTACCGGATGATGTAAGACACTTCGTGGAGCAGCCATCAAAAGTACACGGTTGGATGGGCGTTAAGCGTGCGGCATTTGAAGCGCTTTACACAAATAAGCAACACTGCGGTGATTTGATTATTTGTATTGCCATGAGTGTTGATGCATACAATATCGGCGCTAAGCCAGATTTAGCCTATTCTCCAGAAGCTGAAAGCTCTATTGCGGTGAGTAATGCTGAGTTTGAATGGGAAATAGAAGGCTACTATGCTCCGCGGGGCTGGGCGTTCGATCACGATGAGGTATGGGCAGCAATAAATCATACTTTGGAAGCTATCAATAAACCGCTCGATGATCTCTATGGCAATGAGATTATCCCTATTATCGAAAGTAAGACAGAACGCATTTTATCAACACTGAAGTCACTTGGTGTCACGCAAGAAGAAGTAGACGACCTCAATCTTCAGCCTTGGGAATTCATGCTTACCGAAAGTAAGCACAGGGTGAAAGCCCATGATCCAAGTCGTTCAGTTAATTTATTGGGTAGGCTTAATCGTCTCTTTTACCAACCAGAACAGCAGTTGCCATCACTTAATTGGATGCACGATCTCATTTTGTAGGCCAAAAACTTTAGAGTCACGTTGGTAACGACTATTACCCCCACTGTGATTTTTGGAATTAAGCGCGCTGAAAGTAATTTCATGCGCGCTTTTTTGTGCGCCCGTAATGGGCAACCTGTAACTAAAAAGACTTATATGTAAATTTTTATATAAATGTTGTTATTTTATGTAAATTACTTTCATTTTTGTCGTGACCTGTATGTTTAATTCTCATTTTCTGTAATTAAATTACGAAAAATGCTTTATTTTTTGAAAGTTTTGTTCATAATGTACACATCACTTAGGTGATATCTAATTTAGTTACAAAATAGGAATTCAAAAAATGAAACTGTCTACTTTCGCTATTGCTTTAACATTAACTGTTGCTGCTACTCAATCTTTCGCAAAAGATGTAGTACTAAAACCAATTAACGACAACATCGAAACACAAGCGTGTTTAACTGCGGCTAAAGAAGGTTTTGGCCCAGCTCTGCGCCTTATCCGCGCAAATGGTTTTAACGCTGAAGAGTTCAGTGCATCTGTACGTTGTAACGGTGAGTCGCTTCGCACTTTCGCTTACATGTACAAAAACAACAAGGCAACTGAAAACGCAAAAACAGTAGCACTTGTTGCAAAGAATAAAGATGTTGCTTCACAAGCGTGTCTAGAAGCACTTTCTGTAGGTAAAGATGCAGCACTAGCGAAGTTTGGTTTGGAAGGTGAAAACATCATCTGTAACCACAAAGAAATGTCTGACTTCGTTCGTGAATACAGCGCAGAAAACGTAGTAGTTCGCACAGCAGCTGAATAAGACCGCGTTTTAGGATAGCAACCTACTGCTAATATTTTGTACAGTTTCATGGCCTTTCGCTTGAAAAGGCGAAAGGCCTGACACTTTACGAATTTTACTTCTAAATCCCTTTTCTACTCTGGCTTTTTAGCCAATCGACATCTATTACTCTTGAAGTTAGCGCAAGATATCACGCATGCACGCATGTATTTATCGCTTTTCATCAGAATGAATCAAATGAAACTCGGTCTGCCTACCATCTAAATAGGTTACTGACTTCCCGTCAAAAAATGCATCTTCTTCCAGCATAATTCTAATTTCTTTGTTCCACTCTTTAATAAAGCTCGCTGCATTGAGTTCTATTGAGTAAGCCGTTTGTGCAAACATAGGGTAGTCACCCTGAATCGGCACACCTTCTTGTGCATCCCACATTCCTATCGTTGGGCCAGCTGCGTGCCCATGGAAACCCAGCGGGTGAGTATAAATAGCGGGCGTAATACCTTGTTCGATAGCCTGCTGTCGCGACATACTCAAAATAGCGTTACCTGTTCTACCTACTTTAAAATTACCAGTCAGTATGTCTTGCAGCTGGTTACCCGCCTTAAGCGCATTTTTAAGTGACGCAGGCGCATCTTTTTCTCCTGGTTTTAATACGTAAGCATGCTGCTGTTGATCCGTGTTAAGTCGCAAGTAGGTAATGCCAAAATCAACGTGTATCAGGTCGCCCGGCCGAATAATGTTTTCGCCTGGACGTTTGCTGAAAGCACTGATCTGATCGAACACTTCATCGTCTTGTCTTTGGATGGAAACAGTAGGATGAAACCAATTGGTGAGCCCTAAGGCACGAGTTTGATCCCGAAGCCACCAGACAACATCGTCTGTAGTGGTTACGTTAGGTGTGATGACTTCATTTGAAAATGCTGTCGCTATCAGCGAGTGACCAATTTGAGTGAGTACGGGATAATACTGCATTTCCAGTTCACTTCGCGTTTCTAACCAACCTATAGCCAGCCTTTCACCACTCACTACTCGGCTTTTTAGTTCTTCAGAAAGTACACCCATAAATTTTTCGTGTTCGGTAGCAGTCATGCCATCTGCAAGAGCAAATGCATTTGACGTATTAATGGCTATTTTCGAAGGATTACGGTCTTCTATAATGTGTTGCAAGGCTTTCCATTGATCAGGTTGTGCTTCCTTGTCCCACGCTTTTTTAAATAGCGAGCCTACTGCATATCTTGCAACGGCCAAACGTTCCAATGGTTGATCATTACCTGGGTTATAAATGACTAACATGGTATGGCGTCTTGCGGAAATCCAGGTTGAAGGCAGCATGGTTTTTAAAACAGGGTCTTCATTGTATTCCCGGGACATTAACACCCACATATCGATGCCTTCACGCTCCATTATTGGGGGCAACACGGAATTGAAGCGTTCAACTGTGATTTTGTCGATCAGCTCGCTTCTCTGTTTCATACTAAGTATGTTATCTGCCCATGCGCTTGCCGATAGGGATAACATTACTAAACCTAAACTTATCGCTAGTACCTTTCTCATCCATGTTTCCTGTCTATTATTATTGAAATGATCACAGTGCGCGTTCATTTTTAGTAAACAAACTTAGCAAACAAAAAGCTAAGTAAAACGCGCAAAAGTGAGGTAATGTTAATCTAACACTAAAATTGAAAGTTCAGCTAGGTGTAACACTTGATGGCATTACACATATGAAACGACTTCAATTTCTATGTTTTGCTGTGCCATAAAATAAAAGCGTCTACCTGGTTCATAATCACCGTGGCTGTAGGTATTGAAATTTAAGGCAAGAACCCGCTGTTCGGTTTCGTCTAAATTTGGCACAACAATGCCAATATGATTGATGTTGGCTAAGGTTTTATAATCGCTTTCTATATCATTGATAGTTTTGGGCCTGTAAAGGGCAAGGTAGTCTCTATCGTTTCCTACGTGTACGGTGTAGCCGTCATTTTTAGCGCCGCCCCTCCACCTTACTTTCCAACCAAACAGCGTGCAAAGTAAGCTAGCTAACTGATCTGGGTCTTGAACGGTAATATTTGTGTGCTCTAAGTATGCAACTGTCATGTGTTTTTCCTTGTGTAGATAATCAACGCAAAACAGCTTAATATCTAAAGCTAACTTTAGATCAAGTACTTTTATGCACTATAAAAAATGATGAGAAGAGAGGCGCTATGGCACCGGAACCCTTCGTAAGTATTGGCTTTATTGCAAAGCGTACAGGTAATGCAGTGTCATTAATTCGCTATTATGCTAACGAAGGGCTTATTCCTTCAGTGCGCACCAGTGGAGGTAATAGAGCTTTCCCTCGCTCTGTTATTCGCAGAGTTTCTTTTATTTTAATCGCGCAAAATATGGGTTATACCCTTGCGCAAATAAAGAACTTATTGTCTACGCTGCCAGATAACAGAACACCTACCCAAGCCGATTGGGCTAAACTGAGCACAGTATTCAATAAGCATATTGAGGCAAAAATTGCGGCGCTGACCAGTTTAAAAAGCTCGTTGGAAGGCTGTATTGGCTGTGGGTGTTTGTCATTAGAGCGCTGTAGGCTTTACAATACTGACGATAAGGTGGCAGCCCAAGGTAGTGGCGCCCAGTTGCTCGATGAAAACGTGCAATCTCAGTTTTTAGTTTCACACAAAAAGTAGCGCTTCATGCATCCTAAAAATCTACATAAGAACGGCTATCCAATGAATGCGCTGTGCCAGTCATACCCTGCGCTTAAGCCTTTTCTCGTTAAAGCTAAAAGTGGCAATATCAGTATAGATTTCACTAATTCACAAGCTGTAAAGCTACTTAATGCAGCTTTGCTTCGTCACTATTATCGGCTTGATTACTGGGATATACCCGACGGCTACTTATGCCCACCTGTACCTGGTAGGGCCGATTATATCCACGGTATAGCTGACTTATTAAAATCAACAGGAGGCAGTGCGCAAAGCGGGCAAGGACAAAACGTTCGTGGGCTTGATATAGGCGTGGGCGCAAATGCTATCTATCCTATTATCGGCGTTACATCTTATGATTGGTCGTTCGTAGGTAGTGATGTTGATGAAGCTGCTGTAAAAAATGCTAGTGTCATTGCTAGCAAAAATAGTGTCTTGGCCGATAAGTTCCAAGTTCGTAAACAAAGGAATAGTGCGCACATTTTTAACGGCGTCATTAAAGAAAACGAACGGTTTACCTTTACTATGTGCAACCCTCCGTTTCATAAGTCTGCCCAAGAAGCGCTGTCTGGCACACGAAGAAAAACATGCAATTTAACTCGCAATAAGCAGAAGCGAAGTGGTGGAAAGTTTACCGATAATCAAGTTCAAGGTTTAGGGGGGCGTTCAACTAAGCTGTACGGCAAAAATGCCTCTTACCAAAGGCAGAATGCGAACTTAAATTTTGCAGGTCAAGCTAATGAATTGTGGTGTGAAGGCGGCGAACTGGCTTTTATTCAGCGCATGGTGCAAGAAAGCGTATCGGTAAAAAACAACGTAGAGTGGTTTACCTGCTTAGTCTCCAAAAGTGCTCACCTAAAACCTATAAAAACCAGTATCAACTATTACGGTGCAACCCAGTGTAAAGTGGTTGATATGGGGCTGGGAAGCAAACTAAGCCGCTTTATTGCATGGACATTTTAATCGCCAAGTAGCTGAACGCGATTAGTTAAAAGCATTTGAAACAACGAGCACCGGATATGTGGTGCTCGCATGCATTCAAATTAGTACATGTTTTTTCGTAAAAACTATGCCAGAGATCGAAATTTAGAAGCTAAAGGTCTTAGATACACCAAACACAATACGCTCGTCGGCGGTATCTATATCAAGGTTTGTGTTTTCAGCAGCAATTTCAAAGTCTAATCCTTTGTAGCTTGTCTGATAGGCCAAACGGTAGTGATAGAATGACGTGTTTTCGTCACGCCATACCCAAGTATCGCTGTCTAATGAGTTAGATACGTCAAAGCTTGCACGAAGGTTGTGGTTAGGTGCAAGTTCAAAGGTGTGAGCAATCATAGCAACTGCGTGTCTCGAGCCTGTGCCAAAGTAATCCCACGTGTACCACAGGTTAAGCTCAGTATTACCATAGTCGCTCGCATAGCCGAATTTAGTATAAATTTCCGGATAGTTACCGTCGCTTGAATCGTCACCGCCGTGATAGGAGTAGTAGGCAATGCCATAGTCAATGCTGACAGCTTCAGTGAGCATTTGGTAACGACCAATGTAGGCGTCCCATTCAAGGTTGGTATCGCCACCAAAATCAACGTTAGATGCCCAAGTACCAACGTAAGTCCCGTTATCAAAAGCTTTATCAACACCTCCCTGAAGAGCCGGGTCGTTTTGTGTTTGGCTTAGACCGTTAAAGGTATAATCTGATACCGCAGAGATATTGGCGCTCCAATCAGCGAATGTGGCTGAAGAATACAATGCTGTTACGAGAGCCGCTGTGAATATGTGAGTTGATGTAAAAAGAGAATTCAATTTTTTCATTGTTAAACACCTGTTTTTTATCGTTGTTTTATTTCGCCCATTTCTCATAAAGCGCGCTCTTACGCGAGCTTCGGGCAATACTTACCCCCATTGGCTCAAAGTGAGCCAATGTTAAGAAGGTAAGAAGTAAATGATTTAGTTAGTTGAGATTTTCTATCTTAGTAAAGTCGATCTTGTTTTCTTTCGGCGAGGTTTTGATAGCCGTCACCGATTTAAACTTCTGACTTAGAATGAAAGCAAAGCAGCTAAAGAAGATAGCGATAACTAACGCACCTACCCACTGAATTTGCAAGAAGTCTAATTTGAACAGCAGTGTAAGTAACGATAGTGCGACTATGTTCAGAGCAATGTAGTTACCTTTACCAATGCGTTCCACGGTCATATTAAGATTGTCGGTATAAAGTCTTATTAGAGAATCAAGTGAATTGATTACAAAAACGATACCTACAAATACCATAGCCATATTGGTTATTCCTTCTGTTGGAATACCAGCGCTGTGATAGTGGTACAGTACCGAAAACCACGCGGCGATAGGGATAGATGGGATAATCATCATAGCTAACATAACTTGATAGGTTTTGAGACCGCCTACAAAGCGAGAGGTAAACTGACCTATCATGATACTCCAGCTGAACCACCAGAACAGGTAAAACTCATGATACTCATTTATGGGCAGAACGAAGTTATCAATATTCGCAAAATAGCCGCCAATAAGCCCGAGGTTCACAAAGTAAGCTGATATCTCACTTTCACCAAACACAAATGCCGCCGCCCACATGCCAATAATAAGCGCTATAAATACCCACGTTGTAGTGAGGCTTAAAATACGCACGTATTTAATACTAGTACTTGAGTAAACAGCAAAGGCAATGGCTGCAAACACGATTAGGTAAAACGTCGGGACGATAGATTCTCCATCGCCCACTGCCGGCAGGTACCATGGAAGGTTAGACAGCAGTAAGAAAGCTGTGAAAGCACAAGTACCTATGATTACCACGTTGTTTACGAACTTAACGATAGGAAGCTCGAAAAATTTAACCTTGGGTTCTATTACGCAGAAATAAAAACAAGTAAGAAAGTAGAATCCCCAAATTAAGAAACCCCAAAACCCAAACTCAATGGCGAGCGGATTGGTGAATGCGTATTCAGGACTTGCGCTTATGTCAGCATAACCAGCAAATTCAGTGAGTGGGAACATAATAAGGCCCACATCCAAACCCGAGGTAAAAAGAATAGCAATAAAGGTAAAGGTTCTAACTGGCGTTACGCCGACCACTTTCATGTTGCCCCATTTAAACAAAATATAGGCCACCGAAAGTAGAGTGAAAATAATGCCTGCACTAAGCCATACTGTCATTATCACCCTCCCAGTATTGATAAAAATAAAACATGTTTTTTCCTTTTTTTCGTTATTAAACAGTCCACCCAGCTACACGCATCGTCACCTTAATCGGTGGCATATAGGCACTGTGGAAGGTGCGCTTGTTGCAAAAACAAGCACACTGGTGCTAAATCGCTTTAACGTTTAGCGTTGCTCGGTTTGCCAATTAGGGTGGATGTCCACCGCCACATTCTGTAGTGGTAAAGCAGGTTTACCCAAAATTTTGTCTGCCGCTTTTTCAGCTACCATTATGGTAGGTGCATTTAGGTTTCCATTTGGAATGGTAGGGAAGATGGATGAATCCACCACACGCAGACCTTTAATGCCATGTACTTTGGTTTGTGAATCTACTACTGCCATGTCATCCTCGCCCATTTTGCACGAGCACGACGGGTGGTAAGCACTCTCAACAGCTTCGCGCACAAAGGCATCGATTTCTTCATCTGTTTGTATATGCTCGCCAGGCTGAATTTCGCCGTCTCTGAAGTCGTCGAATGCAGATTGTGCGATGATTTCTCTTGTTAGTCTTACGCAAGCTCGAAATCCTTCAATATCATCTTGATGCTGTAAGTAGTTAAACAAGATTTTTGGCGGCACTGTCGGGTCAGCCGACTGAATGGTAACGCTACCTCTACTTTTGGGTTTATTGTGACCTACGTGTACCTGGAAGCCGTCGCCGTCGAATGCTGATTTACCATCGTAACGGATAGCTGCTGGCAAGAAGTGGTACTGAATATCAGGCCATTCCACATCCGCTTTAGAACGAATGAACGCGCAAGACTCAAAGTGATTCGTAGCCCCTAAACCTGAACGGTTTAGTAACCAGCGAGCGCCAATTAGCCCTTTCGAAACTAAGCCGAGCTTGCGGTTTAGCGTAATTGGCTGCTTGCACTTGTACTGGAAATAGAACTCCAAGTGATCTTGCAGGTTTTGGCCCACACCCGGCAGATGGTGTTTAACATCGATACCTGCTTTTTCAAGAACATTTTTATCGCCGATGCCTGAAAGTTGCAGAATATGTGGCGAACCAATAGAACCGGCACTTAATATAACTTCATTAGACGTATTGGCGGTTTCAGCTTTGCCATTAACCACATACTCAACGCCTTTTGCGACTTTATCTTCCAGCACAACTTTAGTAACCAGCGCGCCAGTCACTATGGTTAAATTCTTACGCGATTTTACCGGGTCAAGATATTCACGGCTTGCCGAGCTGCGTACGCCGTCTTTGATGGTCATATGCATAGGCCCGAAGCCCTCTTGTTGCTTGCCGTTATAATCGCTCGTGATGTCGTAGCCCGCCTGTTCTCCGGCTTTAATAAAAGCGGTATAAAGCGGGTTTTTCATTTCATTGCCGTTATTAACGCCAAGTTCACCATTGCCACCACGATAAGCATCGTTACCCTTGTACCAGGTTTCTGCTTTTTGGAAATAGGGTAGGCAGGCTTGGTAATTCCAACCTTCTGCGCCGTGTGCTTCCCATTCGTCGAAGTCTTTAGCATGGCCACGTACGTATACCATACCGTTAATAGACGACGAGCCGCCAAGCACTTTGCCTCTTGGGCAGTGCATCTCACGGTTGTTTAAATACGGCTCTTTTTCAGTATTAAATTGCCATGCATACTTGTCGGTATTCATTGGAATAGACAGAGCTGTTGGCATCTTTATGAAAATGCTTTTGTCAGAGCCACCGGTTTCCAGTAGCAATACCTTGTGCTTTGGGTTTTCCGACAGGCGGTTCGCTAGCACACACCCAGCAGAACCTGCTCCAACAATAATGTAATCAAATGTCTGCATATGTACTCCTACTACGATTTAAAACGGGCTTTCAATTTGGCTCATACCTACATAAACCGACTTGGTTTGCGTGTAGCTATTTAGCGTTTCAACGCCGTTTTCCCGTCCAATACCTGACTGTTTATAGCCGCCTACAGGCATTTCAGCAGGAGAGTTTCCATATGCATTTATCCAGCAAATACCGGCTTGAAGCTGGTGGATAACGCGGTGTGCGCGCTGGATGTCTTTACTAAATACACCGGCGGCTAAACCTAGCTCAGTGTCGTTTGCTCGTGCGATCACTTCGTCTTCATCATCGAAAACCAAAACGCTCATTACTGGCCCGAAGATCTCTTCCTTAACGATAGTCATATCGTCGGTGCAATCTGTGAAAATTGTTGGTTCAACAAAATAGCCGTTAGGAGCAGAAGCTGGTGAGGCTGCGTTACCACCGGTTAATAGCGTTGCGCCTTCTTCTTTACCTTTCGCAATATAGCTAAGCACTAGCTCTTGGTGCTTTTTAGAGATAAGTGCGCCTAGGTTTACATTAGGGTCTAGCGGGTCACCCATAATGATATTGTTTTCGGTACGGGTTTTAAGCTCATCAATAAAGGCTTGATACACCGAGCGCTGAACGTAAACACGGGTACAGTTAGTGCAGATTTCACCTTGAGTATAAAAATTACCTAGCATAGCGGCGCTGATAGCCTGGCTAATGTCCGCATCTTCAAATACTACAAGCGGAGACTTACCGCCAAGCTCCATAGTCACGTCTTTTAAGTTCGATGCAGCGGCGCTTTGCATCACTTTTTTACCTGTTCCAACTTCGCCGGTAAAAGATACTTTTTCAATGTCTGGGCTATTTGTAAGCCATTGACCAACTTGCGCTGCACCTTGTACAACATTGAATACGCCAGCAGGTACACCAGCTTCAATAAAAATTTCAGCCAGTTTAAGCGCGCCCATCGGCGTTTCTTCTGATGGTTTAAATATAAATGCATTACCAGCAGCAAGCGCTGGGCCTGACTTCCAGCAAGCGATTTGAATAGGGTAGTTCCACGCGCCAATACCAGCGCAGATTCCTAGTGCCTCTTTGCGCGTGTAGAAGAAATCACCGCCAACGGGTTGCTGAGTGCCCAGTTGAGTAGGAGCAAGGCCCGCATAGTACTCAATGACGTCAGCGCCAGTTTCAATATCTACACAATCAGCTTCTTGAATAGGCTTACCGGTATCAAGCACTTCTAATTTGGCGAGTTCATCATTACTTTCGCGAAGCAGTGCAACCGCCTTGTTAAGAATGCGAGTTCTTTCGATAGGCATCATTGCTGACCATACCGCAAAGCCTTCTTTAGCACTCTTAATCGCTTCTTGTTGGATAAACTCATCAGCCACTTCTACGTGATAAATTACCTCACCGGTTGCAGGATTGGTTACTGCAAAGGTTTCTTTGCTTTTGTTCGCCATCGGCTTGCCGTGAATGAAATTCTGATAAGTTGGTAATGACATGCATAAACTCCTACTTTTAATAGTGCTGACAACGCTCGCCAATTAGCGCGCTCTTTGCGTGAAAAATAAATACGTACAAGCTAATACACATATTTGGTTTCAATACGATGAATAGTGTTGAAACTATTTTTCTTGCTAAGCGTTCGAAATGTTCGAACTAATCGCTCTTCGCTCAATAAACACCACTTTAGCTTTCTTTACCTTTACCTCTATCTGAGCCGCGTTTCTGCAGGCTTTACAGGAGTTAATTTAGGTGCGCTTAAGTAGTGTTTTTATTTTAATTGGCTGTTCAATAAAAATAAATTGTATAGTGTTCTAACTATTGTTTCAACGTCGAAGCATATTTAACGGCAAGTGATAAGTATGTTAAGTGCGTGTGTTTGTAGCTTAAGTGGCTGATTTATATTGGTTAAAGGCGTAACATTAAATATATAAATAAAGCGCTAACTCCACATGAGAGTCTTTAGCCCGAAGAGGGGGAACTATGAAAAAGTGTTTAATTGAAACTATTCGACAGTAAGTGGTGGTAGGTAAAGTAAAATAGGTAAACCACAAATTGGTTTAAACAAAAAAGTGCCGTTTATTAAGAGCTGCTTAGTGATTAAAGATGAGAACAAAGCATGTGTAACTCATAATAAGTGCAAAACGGCTTATGCACTCTACCTAAAATGTCGAAGCATGACATAAATAGTAGTGAACCATTCTAAATAAAATGCGGCGGCAGTATTACACGGTAATACTGCCGCCTGAAATTTAATGATTAATTGTACAGTGGTAGTAGCCAGAGTTTATAGAAACGGTGGCAACATCACCTTTATTCCAATACACCACACCTTTGTTGTTTGTGTATTTCGCTCCCGATGCAGAGCGTGATAGCTGCACAATGTGATGGGCATTGTTGAGCGAGAGTGCTTTTGTATCTGGGCCAAGGGTATTTACGCGTAATTCTGTGATACTGGCGTTTGGTGTCTCACACTTATAGGTTCTGCTATTGGCTTGCGTGGTAGCGCCGGCCATGTCTTGCTTGTTAGCGGCGACTTTCGACCCTTTTTTAGTTCCAAGCCCGCGTTTATTAGCATTACCGGAGTTAGAACCTTGGGAGGAAGACGAAATTATCGCTTTTACTGTTTCGTTGTCATTGCTGTCATACAGGACTAGCCATGTGTTATTTAATATTGCATAAGTTTTCGATGAAGCCAGAGCATCTACAAAACCTTGCTCTTGTTTCATAAGTGCTGGGGCGCACATCTTTCTGGTAAGTACAATTTTATCGGCAGAGAAGGGTTGAGCATTGCTGTCTGCACTGAATGCTTTGTTTGCATTCGCAACATCGAGCGCCCCTGTATATTGATTACAGCCTGTGCTTCCGCTTATTCTGCTAACATCACCATTTACATTCACATTAAGAGTAACGTGGCTAAAGTCGATAATACCTGCTTGATTTATGCTTTCGACCTGCCAATGGCTAGCTGAAAGTGTTAGCTTGTTCTCCTCACTACTTTGTCCTTGTTCATCATTCGAATACATTGAAGAAACTGAACTACAAGCCGTTAAGGCGAGAAGTGCAGGTACTGCTAAAGTCAAAAGGTACTTCCTTTTATTCATGAAAACTCCACTTATTATTCATCAATAGCGGTAGGAGTCGCTTTTCACGACTAAGTTCAGCAATATTATTCAGTTAAAAAAACGTAAATGCTAAGCCAGTTTTGTTGTGTTTGTCGTTAAACCGACAGTTTGCATGTAACCGCAAGGAGTAAACTGACCACTACAATACAAATAAAATGTTGGCGCAGTATGAAAAATTTAGAACAACACTTAAGTGAGTACGCTAAGTACCATAGAGATCAGAAAAACATCTACACCCATTACATAGGCATCCCGCTTATTGTTTTTTCGGTGCTCTGCTTACTTAGTAAGCCTGCATTTCATGTAAATGCCCCCATTTTGGGAGCTATGGTCATTAGCCCAGCTCTGTTCGTGTGGGTGATAGGCAATGCATTCTATATCAAGTTAGACATAAAACTGGGCGTTGTTATGGCATTTATTACGGGGGCTATGGTCTATTTCGCTCAACCTATTGCTCAACTTAGTATAAATATGTGGCTTGCTATCTCGTTAGGTATTTTTATCGGTGGGTGGGTACTGCAGTTTATTGGTCATCACTATGAGGGTAAAAAGCCTGCGTTTGTCGACGACATAATGGGGTTGGCTATAGGCCCACTTTTTGTGCTTGCTGAATTGAGTTTCGAATTGGGCCTAAGAAACGCCCTCAAAGATGAGATTGAACGCCGTTCTGGACCTGTAAAGTAATTGCTTTAGACAGCGCGTTGAAACAACCAGTTTCAACGCGCTGTTATAACTTAAGCGCTAAGCTTTCATCTTCTCTATCGTTTCTTTACGCAATTGTATTTTAGACTCAGCAAAAGACTTCCTAGGTAACATCTTGAGTTTTTCTGCGTAACCCATAGCCGTTGCTAGTACTTGTTCCTGAGGCACTGCCGCATCTAAAAAGCCTGCTTTAACCGCTTCACTGCCTTGATAGATACGCGAGAATAGTAAGGCTTCAGTTTGGCTAGTATTGGCGAGTCTGGCTTTGGCTAGTTCCATACCGAATGGCGGCAGCACCATGCCAATGGCGGTTTCATTAAGGCCATACTTAGTGTCTGCATCTTTACCGATACGTAAGTCGGCAGCCATAAGCATAATAGCGCCCATTGCAATACTGTGACCTTCTGCAGCAACGACTACAGGTAGTGGGAAGCTATATAAGCGTACGATTAATTCAGCGCCTTTTGATACCAACTCTTGTTGTTTTGCTTTGTCATCGGCTTTCATTACCGATAAATCAAACCCGCCGCAAAACTTGCCTTCACCACCGTGTAATACAACCGCTTTTGCGTTTTGCTCTGCTTCATCTAAGGCATCGTTAAACTTCTGAATAAGCTCAAAGCCAACGGCGTTAACTTTTCCGTCGTCAAAGGTGATTACTGCAATATCGTTATTAATAGCTAAATTAAACGCCATGGTATGTCCTGTCACTTTCTTAGTAGGAGTTAATTTACGTTACACTCTGTTCAGCGCAACTTTCTAGCAGTGATTGTAGGTAATTGATTTCTTTTATGATAGTGCTTTAGGCTTCATCTTCGGGATATGTGCTATGAATATCGGTAATAATTCGCGGAAGTTCTGCAATAAGCTTCTTTTTATATCGGCGTTGCCTGCGACGCGCTTTCGCGTTATTAGCCCGCCATTGCGCACGTTTATCTTTCACAATTCGCTTTAGGTCTTGGCCATCCTCTATTAAAATTGCATCGTTAATGGTTGTTCGTTTCGTCACACTAAAACTCCAGCTTTAGCTGCTTATTGCGCCATTGTTTCGACTGTTGGTTGAGTGCGTGAAGCGAGACACTCTCAGTGGCTATTTGTTTGGCAAGGTTTAATGCAGCGCTGGCTTGCTCGACGGTCAGGTTTTTATAGGCCGGCGAGGGAATGACCTCATACCAAGCACAGCCGACAATATTGTCTAAAATCACCCGCATAAAGCAGTGGTCATGATGTATTGGCCAGGCGTTTTTCTTTGCAGATGCAATAGAAGGGAGCACGTTTTTCGCGTAGTGTAAGAATTCTCGTAAGTTACTTTTGTGCTCTGTTGAGTTTGAAAGATAAGCGGGTGGGAATTGGTTCTGAAGGGAAGGTGTGTGCATGAGTGGTTTAGCCCCGGTCCAATTCGTTTAGGCACTAGTATTACGACATAGCAAGAGTTTACACGACACCAGTGAAATTCAGAGTTACACTATTTTTAGTTTTACTGTTTTTGTTTATAGATTTTTAGTTTATTGATTCTTAGTTTTATGAGTTTTAGCCTAGTGCTAAATGTTCATTATTAATTACATGGTTGGTTAATGCGCCCTCATTTAAAAATTCTTGTTATAGAAGATGCTGTTGATCTGTTGGAACAAATTACGTCAAGTATAGGCAACACCATCACTTACTTTGACCGAAGTGACGTTGAAATAAGTCTGCTTGAAGCGAACTCCGTTGCAAAAGCACTGCAATTTGTTCGTGAAGACGGTGACATTCAGGCTGTTGTATTTAGCTGGGATGTGGTGGCGAAGGTTAAAGAGCTAACAGACGTAGTGCCTTTAAATGGCGTACTTAATGAAAATACGAGCCCCGCAGCCGAAAGCGTTAGTTCACAAAACGCGAACGAGAAAACCACAAGCGAAAAGTCGTCTGCACGTAACGCGGTGATTGATAATAACGCTAGAGTTATCGACGCCATTAAACGTATTCGCCCTGAGCTTCCCGTGTATGTCTTAGGCGACGCAGTAAAAGGGTTGGATATTGTAAACCAAGCCAATGGCATTGAATCGTTCTTCTATCGTAACGACATTATTTCAGACCCAGAGTCTATTTTGGGTTATATCATCAATGACTTTGATGATAGAAACGAAACGCCGTTTTGGACTGAATACAAAGACTATGTAGTGGAGTCTAACGACTCGTGGCATACGCCAGGTCACAGCGGTGGCGCAAGCTTTAGAAATTCACCCTATATCAGTGATTTTTATCGCTTCTTTGGGCGTAACGTGTTTGTTAGTGACTTATCGGTAAGCGTAGACTCGCTGGGTTCACTATCAGATGGCACTCACGCTATTGGTAAAGCGCAAGCCGCTGTTGCCAATACATTTGAAGTTCGTCATTCCTATTTCGTCACGAACGGATCTTCGACATCAAACAAAATTATTTTGCAGACGCTGTTGCGTGAGGGCGACAAAGTTATTGCCGACAGAAACTGCCACAAGTCAGTGCATTACGGCATTATTCAGGCGCGAGCCATGCCGGTGTATTTAGACAGTGTATTTAACCCTGAATACGGTATTTTCTCACCCCCTAGAATGGCGCAAATTAAGCAGCTTATTGAAGAAAATACTGACGCTAAACTTATCGTTTTGACGGGCTGTACCTACGACGGGTTATTGACTGACCTTAAGCAAGTCGTAAATTTAGCCCACGAGCATGGCATTAAAGTGTTCATTGACGAAGCATGGTTTGCGTATTCCTTGTTCCACCCTGCATTGCGTGACTACTCTGCTATCGCCGCTGGGGCAGACTATATTACTCACTCTGCGCACAAAGTGGTGTCGGCGTTTTCGCAAGCTTCATTTATTCATGTAAACGATCCGGATTTCGATAAAGACTTCTTTAAAGAAGTCTTTGCAATTCACACCAGTACCTCGCCCAAGTATCAACTCATTGCCTCGCTTGATGTATGTCGTCAGCAGCTGGAAATGGAAGGCTACAAAATCCTTAATGAGCTTCTAAGCAATGTTGCCGAACTCAAATCGCAAATGGCCAAGTTCAAGCGACTTAAAATACTTTCGCCTAGTGACTTTGCGAATATGTTTTCTCACTTTGAAAGTGACAACATTGGGCACGACCCGCTTAAAATCTTAATTGACGTATCTGCGCTAGATTACTCTAATCAAGAAATACATCGTTTCTTGATGGACGAAGTCGGTTTAGAAATAGAGAAGTTCACTCATAGCACTATTCTAGTACTGCTTACGCTAGGTGGAATGCGCTCTAAAATTGTGAGGCTATACAACGCGTTAAAACGTCTTGATGATGGCGCCGTTAACCTAAGCAAGCGCAAGAGCAAGAGTCCGTTACCGGCAGACATTCCGCCAATTCAATTAGATGACCTTCCGTCAAAAGCGTTTTTCAGCCCTAGGGAAGCCATACCATGGCAAAACAGTGTTGGACGCACAGCAGCTGGCTTAATTACACCGTATCCTCCTGGTATTCCGCTTATTGTTCCTGGGCAGAAAGTGGAGCAAGCACATATTGATTACCTTCAGGCACTGGCAAGCCAGAAGCTTACCGTGCAAGGTATTTACGACGGTGACATTTATGTGGTTTCTGAAGAATGATTAAACCATGTTATAGGCAGGGTAAATTGTCACCTTGCCTTTTCCTGAACTTACCTTACACTTGCGCCGAAAGTTATAAAAAGGGCAGTGCAAATGAAACTAAGTGATGTGAAAAAGCTTCATCAAAAGAAATTTAGAACGCAGTTCGGATTCTATTTGGTGGAAGGGGAGCACTTAGTTTTAGAGTTAATTAATGTTGCTCGGCATGACAGCAGTATATTAGGTGATATCGCCCTTTATGTGACAGCTGATTATGAGGAGTGGGTGAAAGAAAGACTTGTTTCTTCAGTCTCTAATATGAAGGTAGAAACGGTATCGTCTCAACAAATGCAGCAACTAAGCGATACCAAATCACCTCAAGGTATTATTGCTCGCGTTCCACTTCCTAACACTTCGTTAGGCTCACAGCGGTCACAAACCAACATTTCCCCAAACAAATCCAGTACCGAAAAGTACATCTATTTGTATGAGGTACAAGACCCTGGCAATTTGGGCACCATACTAAGAACCCTCGCGTGGTTTGGCAATTTTACGCTACTACTAAGCCCGAACAGTGTCGATCCATACAACTCGAAAGTTGTGCGCTCAAGTATGGGGGCTATTTTCCACGTGAACATGGAGTTAAACGTAGCGCTTGAAAGCCTAGGGGAGCGGTTCGAACGTTTCGCTTTCTTGGATATGGATGGTAGTAATATCACCTCTAACACTTTTCGTGATTACCAGTGTTATCTCTTTGGCAATGAAGCACGCGGCGTTCCTGTTGAAGCGCTATCAAAGCTTAACGCAACGGCGTATACCATTGCGGGAAGCGGTAAGATTGACTCGTTAAACTTAGCCAGCGCTGTGAATATCTGCGCTTATGAATTAACCCGTTAAGCACACTTCCCTCAACTCGATTACGATAGGAAACAACCATGGCATTACAATGGTTCCCTGGGCATATGCACAAAGCCCTGAAAGAAATTAAAGAGTCGCTTAATCAAGTAGACATTCTTATTGAGGTGCTTGACGCACGTATTCCATATTCCAGTGAAAACCCTGAAATTGCAAAAATACGCGGCGATAAGCCCTGTATTAAAATTCTTAATAAGTACGATCTGGCAGACCCAGAAATAACTGCGCGCTGGCAGGAAAGCTTAGAGAAAGAGCGCGGCGTGAAGACGATTACGACCTCTAGCGATAACCCGGGCAATAGCAAGCAAATAATGCAGCTGGCTAAAAGCATTTGTTCGTATAAAGAAGGTCAGCCCAAAGCAATAAAAGCTATGATCACGGGTATACCTAATGTGGGTAAATCGACGCTAATTAATATTTTGGCCGACCGAATCATCGCGAAAACAGGTAACGAGCCAGCCGTTACAAAAAGCCAGCAGCGCATTAATTTAGGCAGCGGTATTATCTTGTTTGATACACCAGGCGTACTTTGGCCTAAGCTTGAAAATCTACATTCCATTTACCGGTTAGCGTCATCAGGCGCTGTTAAAAATACCGCCATGGAATACGACGATGTCGGTTTTTTTGCGGCAGATTACCTCATTAAAGCGTATCCAGAGGTAATGAAGGAGCGCTACAAGCTGGACGAGTTGCCAGATACTGAAATAGAGTTTTTGGAAGCCGCCGCTAAAACGCGTGGGGCGATTCAAGCGGGTGGGCGCGTAAATCTTCATAAAATATGCGAGATCCTGCTTAAAGAACTGCAGTCGGGTAAGTTGGGGCGAATAACGCTAGAGACACCGGAAATGCTGGAAGTCGAAAAAGAGGAAATGGCACTTGAAGCGGCGAAGAAAGCTGAAGCGAAAGCCAAGCGTAAAGCAAAATTCAAAACAGGCTCGTTGACGCCAGATAAGAAAGATAGGAAAGAAAAGCGAGAAGAGAAGCGTCAAGAGCAAAGCCGCAGAATGAAGAAAAACAAATGATAGCTTTTGATGCTTGCGGAATTAGAGGGAGAAGCGATAGGCTTTAATGCAATCCCCAAGCATTAGTTAGGAAATGACGTTGGACGATATTAAGTATTTTGATAAAGCATTGTTTAGTGACTTAAAACAGAAAGCAGCAGAGAGTCCTCGCCGCCGAGCTAATTTTAACGTTCATAAATCTTATACTGATCTGGTTCAGCGTCTTTTCATTGCCATGATGCCAGACTCTTACGTGCGGCCTCACAGACACGTGCAGGCGCATAAATGGGAGTTTTTCATGGTAGTAGAAGGCGAGCTAAATATTCTATTTTTCAACGATGAAGGCGTAGTTACAGAAAGAGTAACGTTAGCGGCAAATGGTGAAACGAGTGGAATTGAAATTCCCCCTAATACTTGGCATGCAACTGTGTGCCACAGCCCAGTAGTTTTCATGGAAGTTAAGCAGGGACCTTACGAAATGTCAGTGGATAAGGGCTTTGCAAACTGGTCTCCTGAAGAGGGAAGCGACCTTGTACCACGCTTTCTCGCTTCGCTTAAACAAGCAAAGGTGGGTTCTGAAGTTAACTGCCTGAGCTCGCACATTTCCTAAAACGGTGGCTTTCAACTTGTTTTGCGTACTTTCCTCTTTGGAAAGTCATTGCTATTGCTTATCTACATGGTATGGTTAAGGATAAGTGACACGAGGCGGCTATTGTTTTCAAATAATAACCATTAGCCCCCCATTATTTTACTTAGTCTCGGCAGAATGCCGTTTGTACAAGTACATTGTAAAAAGAGAATTATTATGCGAAATGTTTCAACTGGTTATTTTTATAATTTTAATTACTGATTGCACCTGACCGTCGGTGTTCAGGGGCAATTATTGGCTTCTGGGCACTGCAGGTAAGAACGTTTTGCAAAAGCCCAGAAGGTACCACCATCTGGGCTTTTTTAATGCCCGAAATTCTCGGTAAAAAACAATGAAAGAAATTACACTAGGTGACATAAGAAAGCAGCATAGAGTGAAACAAGAAGTCGTAGCAATGGCATTATCTGTTACTGCCTCTGGCGTGAGCAAGCTGGAATCGAAGCGTATTCAAGATGTTTCTCTTCATCGCGCAGCAGCATATTTAGCGGCCGTTGGCGGAAATATGAAAATTGAAGTGACTATGCCCGACGGCGCTACTTTACAAGTAGGGTAGATCAGTAGCGCTCATACACACCATAAATTACTTCAAAGTCTGTTGAATAATTAGCAAAGGTAGTGCGCGGATAACAAGCTGGTTTTCTTGAAATCTGTCTGGGTTGTCCTAAGTAAGCATTGAATAAACATATTTTTACGACTAATCGCTTTAACTAAGGCATGGCTGGGTTAAAATATAGTGGAATCGATTACAAGGAGTCTTACATGGCCGTTCACGAAATTACCCATCCGCTTATTGCGCATAAACTAGGGCTTATGCGAAATGCCAAAATTAGTAGCAAAGATTTTCGCGAGCTTGCCTCTGAAGTGGGAAATTTGCTGACCTATGAAGCAACGCGAACTCTGCCTACAGAACGCTCGATTATAAAAAGCTGGTCTGGCGACGAGGTAGAAGTAAGACAAATAAAAGGCAAGAAGATAACCGTAGTGCCTATTCTTCGCGCCGGCTTGGGCATGCTTGAAGGTGTACTAGAGTTAATCCCAAATGCAAAAATTAGTGTGGTTGGTCTATATCGCGACGAAGAAACCCTTCAGCCCGTTGCCTACTTTGATAAGGTGGTAAAAAATATCGACGAGCGTACTGCGTTGATTGTAGACCCTATGCTTGCCACTGGCGGAACCCTAATTGCTACTATTGACCTACTTAAAAAGAAAGGTTGTCGTCGAATTATGGGGCTGTTCCTTGTTGCAGCACCAGAAGGCATTAAAGCCGTGGTTGATGCCCACCCTGATGTTGATATATTCACAGCTGCTATTGATGAAAGATTGAATGAAAAAGGCTACATACTGCCGGGCCTAGGTGATGCTGGGGATAAAATTTTCGGTACCAGATAAGGCGCCAGTTTCTTAATATTAAGCTTGCCAATAAACTTTAGACTAAAACGCCAAGTTCCTAGTTAAAAACTGCGTTAAACGTTTAAGTTAATGTTATAGTCAAAGGGTAGTCGAAGCGCACGCTTGCTACCCTTTTTTAATTACAACTCAGGGTAGTAAGTCTCGTTAAAAGAGCTAATAACAATGAATAAAACGAAACTTACCCTTAAAGATGTTGCTGAGCAGTTAGGCGTATCAACGGCAACCATTTCAAATGCGTTTAATCGTCCTGACCAATTATCCAAAGCGAAGCGCGAAGAGATTTTGGCACAGTGTAAAAGGATTGGTTACAGTGGCCCGAACAAAGCAGCGCAAATCCTTAGAAAGGGGACCTCTAATATTGTGGCTTTAGTACTCGCCGATAGTATTTCTTACATGGTGAGTGACCCCGTAGCTAGCACATTCATCAAAGGGGTTTCATCTGCCCTTCAGGAGAATGGGAAGCACTTATTACTATATGCGGGTGACTCAAATAGCCTGCTTGATGTTGTTGATTTTGTTGACGGCTTTATTTGCTATGGTCAGCCACGCAACAGTAATTTGGTAAAAGAACTAGCGGTATCTCCTAAGCCGGTTGTTACGGTTGATTTTGATATTGAAGATAAGCCGTCTATTAATATAGATAACGAAGAAGCAGCGTATCGCGTTGCGTCCCATGCATTAAAAGAAGGTGACAATGTGGCCATATTTGGGCTACGCCTTATCGATTCACCCTCTACGTGTCGTATCTATGATAGTCCATTGATTGATGTAGCTAGCTCAATTGCCCACCGTCGTCTTGATGGTTATTTAAAGGCAGCTGAAGAAAAAAGTATTGCGGTAAGCAATGAGCGTATATGGCACCTTCCAGAAAGTGATCGACACTTTGCAAGGCAGGCAGCTAAAGAAGTGCTGACCAGCTCTCCGAGACCCAATGTAGTCCTGTGTATGAGTGATATTATAGCGCTGGAGTTGCTTAACTTAGCCTTAGATATGGGAGTTAATGTTCCAGAAGAGCTTAAGATAACCGGTTTTGATGGTATCGAAGAAGCTGAACGCGCACGACCTAGTCTGACTACCGTATGCCAATCTAGTGCAAGTAAAGGTGTTGAAGCAACCAAAGCGCTACTTAATATGGTTTCTACCAAAAGTACGTTGCCTTTTGAGCTTCGCGTTGGAGAGACCGTATAACGAAGCTTTGCCGAAAAGGTTAATAAGGCGCCCGAATTTAGTGCGCCTTATTAACCGGAAGCAACCTTAGATATGGTAAATGCTTTTTTTAGTAAAAAGCGTAGTTAAGATTAAGCATATACGAAGGGCCAAATTCCCGGCGAAGCGTAAAAATGCCAGCATCATCAATAGTTTCTTCCTTCTCATCGGTCAGGTTAACGCCCTGAAGCGATATTCTTAGCCCTTCTAAATACGCAATGCCACTGTCTGCAAAGTCATAACTGATTTGTGCATCAACCTGAGTGACGGCATCCCGCGTGGCAGCTTCAATCTTATTAGAACCCCCACGTTGATAAGTAAGAAACTCTGAACGGTCAGTCGCGGCCACCCTGAATTCGAACCCGTTAGCTTCGTAGTAAGCCGTTATACTGTATGTATTGTCTGACTGACCTGGGATAGCAGTGCCATCTTCAAGTTCAGCATCTAGAATAGTTGCTGAAGCAGCAATACCAAAGCCATCCAGCGCATCTGCCATTATTTTCAATGGAATATTGGCCGTTAGCTCAATACCTTTCATTTCACCTTCGAGGCCATCTTCAAAGAACGAATAGAACCCCTGGTCTGGCGGCGTTACTAAATCGCCCACTTCATAAGGCGTATCCTGTGGGCCATAATTGCCTGCCACATCTATCACCCTGTCATGAAATCCGGGAATAAAGTAGTTTGCACCGTCATTCGTGACGTCGTTTGTAAAGTCGATGAGCTGATTACCGTCACGAGTCCAGTTGACTAAGTCTTTGTAAAAAAGCGCAACTGATACGTAACCCTCTTCATCGAAATAGTTTTCAAAAGATAAGTCAAAATTATTAGCTTCAAGCGGGCGAAGGGTAGGGTTTCCGGTAAACTTTGACCACGGCGAACCAAATTCTCTTACCGCTTCTTCAGAGTTCTCTGTAGCGATCAGCTCTATATTTTGGTCAAATTTCACAAAACCTGATGCCTTCATCTGATCGATTCGAGCACGGCTTATCGTTTTTGATGCGCCAAAGCGTAAATAACGGTTTTCATTCAGCTCTACACTTACGTTTAAGCTTGGCAGGAAATGAGAATAGTCATCGCCGTCGTTTATTATACAGTCGGCATCGGCAGCCCCATTACCATCATCATCACATACGGCAAAGTTTGGTCCAACAATACCAATAAAACCTGATGAGCTTTGATCAGTTTGCACATATTGAGCCCCCACATTGCCTTTAACATTAAAGCCCTGTAACTCGGTTTCAAAGTCTAACTGTGCATAAAAGGTGGTGACTTCTTCATCTACCGTGTATGTATCGCCTAAACGATCGGGTTCTAACAGTCCGGCATCATTTAGTGTGTACTCGCCATCATTGTATGGCGCAAAGCCGTTATACGCTACTACCTTGCCCATTCCCGCCCACGTTAAGTCAGCGAGCCCGTTATATAGGTATTGCTCGGGAATAGCACCTGAAAAGGGATAAGATGAAGCTGTGGCGAAGAACCCTTTGTTATCTTTTGCTTTGTATCTATCGCTGTAGTTAATACCTACAGTAAAGGTATTGAAAATACTCCATTCAACATAGCCTACCGCTTCAAAGCGCACGGTGGTCAACTCTTCTTCAAAATCGGCGAAGTTCAAAAAGCCGTCTTGCGCATTGAAGTAGCTGTAGGGTTGGCCGTTTGCTTGCAGGACATCAGTAGCAAATTGGTCGGCAATATTGGCCATTCCGCCCCCCCAGACCTGAGGGCCAGCGAGCTGCAATAAGGCTGGGTCAGAAAATGCATCCAGGCCGCTACTATCAGTGAATGTAATACCATCGGCGCTCATTTCAAATTGACGCTGACCGAGCTGGCTCCCATTGAGCGCACCGGAGCGGGCAAGACCTGCGTAAGACTCGCCGCGTAAGTCCCGTTTATTTGATTCGCTATCTGCGACATCCAGCGTTACTGACCAATCATCGCTTATGTCGTATGTTATATTTAAACCAAAGGTTTGAAGCTCGCCATCTTTTTGGGCGGGGTCCGTCCTAAGTACAGGGTTTGCGTTAACTTGTGTACCTGAACTATTAACACCGCTACCGGTAACGTCTGCCGCTGCAAAGGGTTCAATAAAGCCGCGGATAACACCCGAGTCAGAGTAATCAATATCAAGGGCATCAAATACAATATCTAGTCTATCGGTTGGACGCCATTGCAGAATGGCTGAAATCGTGTCGCGTTCTAGCACACGGCTAATGGCTTGAGTGTCTAACCCAAACGGGAGTATCTGTCCGTCATCGTTTTCACCATAGCCCCACACGCCGTATTTCCTTTCATTCCTTGGCGATTCGGTTGAAGCGATGGCGAGCGCCAGGCCTACGGTGTCGTCTGCAAATTTCTCTACAAATGAAAGGGCAAATCGATTACCGCTGTTATCAAACTCGGGGTTGTCAGAATCGTTACTGCCGAGTTCATAAACGCCAGTTACGGTTAATGTTTCTTGCGCTGCTAAAGGACGTACTGTTTGAAGGTCAACCGTACCGCCTATACCTTGTACAAGTAGCGACGCATCTGACGTCTTATATATAGTCGCCCCTGTCATTATTTCCGCAGGGTACAAGTCATATTCAACACCACGGTTGTCGCCGATACCAATAAGTTCTCGGCCATTTAGCGAAGTGCCTGTGAAGTCTTCTTTAAAGCCTCGAACAGATATTCCCGACGTTCTTCCTCCAACCCGTTCACCAGAGACGCCAGGCAATCGCGCTAAGGATTCGGCGATGGATGAGTCTGGAAGCTTACCTATGTCCTCTGCTGAAATGGCTTCTACAATAGAGTCGTTGTCCATCTTTACCGCTTGGGCTCGAATTAGCGAGCCTCGAATACCTGATACTTGTATAACTTCAACTTGTGACTCGTCTGTTGCTTCTTGCGCTATTGCTGAGGCTCCGTGCAGCGCTATCGAGATTGATAGGGTAATTAACGCAGGCTTAAATGTGTTTGTGTGCTTCATGCCGTGTCCTTGCTTGTGTTTTGAGTATGGTTTTTATTTACAGCAGTTTAACAATAGTGTCAGGTTAGCAGCTGTGCAAGTTGGGGGCTTAAATGCTTGAGCGTTATAGGCAGTGGGAAGGAAATTTGTCGAAAGTTGTTAAGCCTAAGCTTAAGTGATGGATTTAAATAAACCAATGCGATTCACAAAATGCGTACTGGGGGGGTAGAAAAGCAAGTCCCTTTCGGCAACTCGCTTTCTATTTTAAGAACGTTTGTCAACTAACAGTGAAAACTGTAATGAAATGAAAGGTTAGGGGGTATTACAAGATTGTTGATGGTTTAAGCCTAATCCCACACCAACTCTTTGAAGTGCTTGCGGCACATCGATTCGTAAGTATCGTTACCACCTATTTGAACTTGGTCACCATTTTTTACGGCATTACCATTCTCGTCCAAACGCACAACAAAACTTGCTTTTTTGCCGCAATGACAGACCGTTTTTAACTCCGACAGCTTATCCGCCCAAGCCAGTAAGTAATGACTGCCTTCAAAGGTTTCGCCTAAAAAGTCGGTTCGTAGTCCGTAAGCCAGAACGGGGACCCCTAGTTCATCAACTACGTCTACCAACTGCTTTACTTGCGCTTTCGTTAAGAATTGCGCTTCGTCAATAAATACGCAGTCGGGCTTACGTGCTTCGTAATCTTTACTTATCGACGCGTATAAGTCGTCGCCTTTAGCGTATAACTTAGCGTCGGCCTGTAAACCAATACGTGATGTTACTTTGCCAACGCCGTATCTGTCATCTAGCGCAGCTGTATAGATAATGGAATGCATCCCGCGTTCGCGGTAGTTATAGGCAGATTGAAGTAAAGAAGTAGATTTTCCTGCATTCATTGCAGAGTAATAAAAATAAAGTTGAGCCATGGTGATTAATAATTTTCGTTATACCAAGAGATTAGGTCGCCGGCGTTCATAGGTTTAGCAAAGTAAAAACCTTGCAAGTAATCAGTACCTAGTTGAGCAAGATGAAGCTTTTGCTCTTCGGTCTCAATCCCTTCTGCAATAGTCTTACAGCCAAACTCTTTTGCCATCAAAAGTGTCGCTCTTATTATGGTATCACTCTCTTCAGAGCTATTCTGTACAAAAGAACGGTCAATTTTAATAAAATCGCATGGCATTGACTGTAGGCGGTTCAATGATGAGTAGCCTGTGCCAAAATCATCAATAGAAACTTTAATTCCTTGAGCTACAAGTTCATTAACTTTTACGCTTACCACTTCTTTATCGCTAGCAAAAACACTTTCTGTGATTTCTAAATGAAGCCGCGCCGAAGAGATTTGGGTAGTCTTCAGTGCGTTGTCTACCGTTTTAAGAAAGCTATCATCAAGCAGTTGAGAGACCGACACATTAATGGATATTGCGAGGTTTTGTTTAAATTGCCAGTGCGATAGATCTATTAGTGCGCGGTTTAACACCCAAGCACCTATTTCCGGCATAAGTCCACTGCGCTCAGCAAGCGGGATAAATACCGCTGGAGAAATACTTTCATCATCACATTTCCATCTAAGCAGGGCCTCTACTGAAGAAAGCGTATTTGATGCTACATCTATAATGGGCTGATAGAAAACAGTAAATTCGCAGTTGTCGATAGCGCAGCGTAAACGTTCGCAAAGTTGTTGCTCTCGTTTAATTTCTTGGTGAAGTGCTTGGCTGAAGACACCAATAGAGCCGCGTTGTTCGCGTTTTTGATCATACATAGTTAAATCAGCTTGTTGAATCAGATCAACAGCAGTCTCACCGTGTTCGGGAAACATGGCTATGCCAATTGTTGCATCAAGAGTTACTTGGTTATCATTTGCAATAATAGGCACGGTTACACCGCTTCTCATGGCGTGAGCGACGGCTTTCGCCGTGTCGACATTCGCGTAGGGGATAACTGCAACAAACTCGTCACCTCCCCACCTACCGAGATGGTTTTCTTCTGTATAGTTGCGTAATCGGTTAGCTATTTCCGCTAGTACTATGTCTCCAATTTTATGGCCTAGGCTATCGTTCACTTGCTTAAAGCCGTCTAGGTCGATAAACAACAGTGCTAATGAATTATCAAGCGCTCGTGTAGTATCAAGTAAGTTATTCAGGTACTTTAAAAAGCCGTTTCGGTTAAGTAAGTTAGTCAGTGGGTCTCTATTAGAAAGCTTGTAGAGATCAGCGGTTCGTCGTTCGACTTCAGCTTCAAGCGTAGCGTTAGAGGCATCTAGCTTTTCATTGGACGCTATAAGTAACTGATTGATTTTCTCAGTCTCGCTACGCTCTGTTTTCATTTGTTCTACAAGGCTATTATTTCTTGCTTTCAGGTGTAGCGTATTTATAAAAAACTTGTTGTAACGGAAAGCACTCGTAAAAATACCGAACCAAAAAACTAAGCCTAATACACCTAGAATAAAGAATTTGCCTTCTTCGTCTGTAACAGCACAAAGCGACATCGGAACAAGAAGAGCAGTAGAATAGAAACTCACAAGCTTTTTGTTTGGTGAAAGTACGGTTCCTGCTCCACCCGCCATAGCTGAGAGTACCACCATAGTTGCTGCAAGCTCTACGGTAGCCATGGATGAATAGAATAAAATTGAATAAAGGGCCCATATTGTTCCAGTTATGTATAAGCCCACAGAAAACCTTATTAGGGCAGGACGAGGGTTAAACAATTTGCCGGCTAAATTGGCTCGCCAATAAAGGGAGTCTAAAAGGCGGGCGATGGAAATGCTCATCATAGCAATCCACACTTGTAGCTTATGAGTGAAAATTGACGGCTCATCGTTTTCGAAGAAAAAAACGAGGCCTGAAAACGCGAATATAGTCATTAGAAGGCCGACAAAACTGTTGCCTAAAAGCATGTCGGTGGTATCTCGTTCTATTTCGACCTCAGAGATTATATCTTCATGTCTATTCAATCTTCTAAAACCTTTAGGTAGTGCCTATTGTGTGCTTAGGGGGTATTACGTAAATGCGTAGTAGTCTGAGAGACTTATTAATCTAGTTTTGATTAACGCGAAAATTACGTACAGCTACAATATAGTACGTTTTTTCGTTGATAGTTTGAATGAGACCAAAGTTCAGCGAGATGACTTGGAGACTAACTACAGAGTAATAAATTACTCCTTTAGTTTTTCGTTATCCTATTAAATTATCTTAATCGATGAAATATTTTGTTGGGAGGTTAGTGTTTAGGTACATTCTCTGCACGAGTCAATGTAATGTTTTTAACATGATTGGCCCTTTCATTTGCAGTTATTGGGGTAAATATTTCACAGCTTGTTTACAATGTTGTTTTTTTGTTATAGATTCTTAATCGATTAAGTTTGTTGCGTTGTTATTACCCTATTAGTTTTAGGGAAGATTCTACTTAGGTTTAACAACTCCAACACATTGCCGGAGAAAAACATGAAAAAACATCACACACTCAACGCATTGACTCTTGCCATTTGCACAGCGTTTACCGGAGCTACGGTTGCGCAAGAAACAGCAACATCTAATACAGAAGTAAAGGCTAAAGAAAAGTTTGAACAGATCGTAGTAACCGCTGCTCCTGGTGGTGCAACGATGCAGGAAGCGAGTGTTTCTGTAAGCGCATTTGACGAGGAAGATATTTTAAAACTCGCTCCACGTTCAACAGCCGAAGTTTTCCGCGCACTTCCTGGTATTCGCGCTGAGTCTTCTGGTGGTGGCGGTAACGCAAACATCACTATTCGTGGTATTCCGCTAGCGACAGGCGGTTCTAAATTTCTTCAGCTTCATGAAGACGGTTTACCAGTATTAGAATATGGTGACATTAACTTTGGTAACGCCGATAACTTTCTACGTTACGACTGGTCAGTGGCGAATGTTGAAGCAGTACGTGGTGGTTCAGCATCAACGTTTGCGAGTAACTCTCCAGGCGGTGTAATCAACTTAATCAGTAACACTGGTGAAGTAGGTGGCGGCGCTATCGGTACTTCATTTGGTGTTGACTACGAAGAGTTCCGTCTAGATTTTCGCTACGGTGGCGAAATCAGCGACGACCTTTATTATCACATTGCAGGCTTTGCTCGTGGCGGTGAAGGCCCTCGTGAAACTGGCTACAACGGTGACCAAGGTGGCCAAGTTAAGTTTAATATCACTAAGATGCTGGATAACGGCCACATCCGTTTCTTCTACAAAAACTTAGATGACAAAGTATCGACATATTTACCGTCTCCAGTGTTAGTGAAAGGTGACGGGGAATATGGCCCAGTTCCAGGCTACGATGCAAGCTCACAAGCACTGAATTCAGCTTACAACACGAATATTTCTACTTTCGACAGCTTCGGTAATCCGGAAAACCGTGATGTTCGCGACGGTATCGAGTCAAAAGTAAATTCATTTGGCATAGAAGTTGACCTTGAAGTGGCTGAGAATTTGTTCCTATTAAACAAATTCCGCATTTCTGATATCTCTGGTGGCTTTATCGCGCCATTCACTGATGGTTTTCCAACTGGCCCTGGTGATGTGTCTAATTTTGCATCTGCACTTTGCGATGGCGCAACCGACGGTGATGGCAATGCGCTAAATTGTGACAGCACAAGCGTAGTATTAGCCAACGGCCCTGGCGCAGGTGAAGTGTATACGGGGCAAGCATTCACAAACCTTCAGTTTGATACGCGTATCAACGACCTTGGCAACATGATCAACGATTTTAGCTTGCGTAAAGAATTTGATAACGGTATCGACCTAACGGTGGGTTACTACTACTCGAATCAAGATATTGCTACAAGTTGGTCAAGCTGGCAGACGTTTATTCAAACACTTGATGGTGACAACTCTCAGTTGCTTACAATTACTGATGCGGATGGTGTTGAACTAGTCTCTGATGGTTTACTATCGGCAAGCTTCCTTTCTTGGGAATGGGATCTTAACTACGTAACAAAAGCCCCTTATATGAACCTTGGTTTCGAACTATCGGACAACATTCTTATCGATGCTTCGGTACGTCACGATACCACTGAAGCTTCAGGTGAACTTATTAGCTCTTGTTGTGGTGGTAACGCAGATTTTGATCTGAACGGTAACGGTGTTATTGAGCAAATTGAAGATGCGTCTGCTACTAACAGTGGTTTCATCAGCGGTGGTGTGATTAACCTAAACCGCGCAGGTGCGGCTTCTCAAATCGTAGATTACAGTGCGAACAACACGTCTTACTCTATTGGTGGCTCTTACCTTCTAAACGACAGCCAAACTTTCTTCGCTCGCTACTCAAAAGGCGGCCGAGCGATTGCTGACCGTTTACTTCAGATTGGCGGTACACTAAACGCGGACGGTAGCCTAACAAGCACTACGTCAGGCTACGATACGACCAAGCAATTCGAAATTGGCTATAAGTACGGCACAAAAGACCTAATGGTTAACGCTACCTTGTTTGATACTGTTACTGAAGATACGCAAGCTGAAGTGACAAGCGGTTTGACCTTCATGCGTGAGTACGAAGCAACTGGTCTTGAGTTGGAAGGGCGTTGGAACGCAACGGACAACTTCATTGTTTCAGGTAACTTAACATGGACTGATGCTGAGATTAGCGACGATGTTAACAATCCGGCATTAGAGGGTAACACGCCTCGCCGTCAGGCAGACTGGATTTGGACTATTACGCCTGAGTACGTTACTGACACCTGGTCTGTGGGTGCTTCATTGCAAGGCTCGACTGAGTACTATGTTCAAGATAACAACGATCTTAAGCAAGAGGGTTATAATCTAGTCAACTTATTTGCGACTTATTGGGTTAACGATCAGTTCTCCGTATCACTAAATGTGAACAACGCAACGGACGAATTTATCATTACAGAGTCTGAAGAGGGCTCAGCTGAGGTGGGCAGTTACGTGCGAGCCCGTCCTTTAAATGGTCGTACTACCGTGCTTTCCCTCAAATATATGTTTGACTAAAACGAGGTTGTTTAACGCCTAAAAAGGTTAGATTTTATCTAAGCGAAATATGTAGCGCGTTAAATACCAAAGCCTTTAAAACGCCCACTTCATACTGAGGTGGGCGTTTTTATTTGTGTTATGTGTTGTTGCTTTTTTCCAGCGAAAGCTGCTTAGCTATGGCGGCGGAAAGACGTTCTAGCAAATGGGAGTGCTTTTTGTGAATAACATGGACTAACTCATGTTCTACGAGTGAAATGTATTTTATCCCTGATTGCTCAAAAATGGCTTTTTCTGAATAGTCACTCGGTAAAATGGCGTAATCAAATCTGCCATTTAACAATAAACTGATGACGTGGTTATAATCGTCAAATTCAAAGATATTAGCGCTAAGTTCATCTGGGTTTACGTGCATATTGAAGAAAAAACGTGTGGTAACGGCTATTGCTTTATCTGGGTTTTGAATAACGTTTTTATCGCACTGTGCGCCTCTAATACACAGTAAAAATGATGCTCCATGGGATAGGGCAGGTGGGACGATTATAATATTATTGTCAGGTTGTGAGACCACATCGTAACGAATTACATCTGCATCTGTCATTCCTTCGTTTAATAATCGAAGCCCTCGCTCACCACCAACTTTTTCAAATGTTACTTCTATTCCAATATCTCGATAAGCGCGTTGTATCAGGGGTTTATAGAAACTAGTCACTCGAGGGTGGTTGAGTTCGCCTACGATGAAATTTTGTCCATTATCATGAGCTAAGGTACAAAACGGCAAAGATAACGATAAAACTAAAAAGAGAGAGGAAACGCTTTTATTTATTAAAACTAGCGCCTTTATCACAGCACAGATCCTTTCGTTAAGAGATGAGATTAACTAAAGGATAGAGCACGAATTAAACAATAGAAAGGGAGCGAGCCTCAGATTTGAGTGCATAAAAAAGCCCTGTCACCAGAAGAGTGACAGGGCTTTATGTCAATGTAACCGCATGATTACTATTTACGCAGCGTTTTGACCGCCATCAATTGCTTTAAGCGTTTGTGACGCTGGAACAAGTTCCATATCGAACGTGTACTCGTCTACACGTACTGCTAGCTTGCGCTTTTCGTTATAGTCGTGAAGCTTAGTTGCTTCATCAGCAGTTACCACACCTTTTTCCTGCAGCTTGTTAAGTGCATGCTCAAAAGAAATGAACGGCACTACAGGCTCTTTGCGAAGTGCTTTCTGCACTTTACCAAGAAGATGCGCCACTGCATGCTTCGCTTTGAACGCTTGCTCGTTGATGTCGTTGCCGTCTCCCGGCGTAACGCGAACAAGGTGAGTAAGCTGATCTTTCACGCTGTTATCCTGCATAGACGCGATTGAAAGCTCACGCACTAGGTCATCGCTAATACCTGCTACACTGTTGGTGTAGGTGTTGGTAAGAAGACGCATTAGACCACGTGTTGCTGTGTTCGGGAAATTGTTGATGAAGTTAACAATTGCCTGATCAGCTTGTTGTAAAGACCACTGCATGGCGTATTCGAAATACGGAAGTGCAAGCTTTCTGTCTTCAATGCGCTGCTCGTAAAAACGAATTGCTGCCATCGCGCCGTATAGGTAACTCATTACATCACCTAGACGCGCTGATAGAAGCTCAGCTTTCTTAAGATCACCGCCTAGTACAGCAAGCGATAGGTCAGCAAGTGGCGCTAGTTTTGCTGAGATGCTGTTTACACGCTTCTCGTACTTACGAACTTCTGGTAATGCCGACTCGCTTTCACGTAGGAAAGGAAGGTAGCCTTTACCCAAGCTGCGGAACGCATTCTTAACACTGAAGCCAACAGTTTTGCGAAGTACTTTGTTGAACTCTGCATCCGCTGAACTTTCGTTACTGTGAATAAGGTCAACCATATCTTTAAGGTAAGGGTGACAACGCATTGCACCTTGACCAAAGATCATCAGGTTACGAGTCAGAATGTTCGCGCCCTCTACCGTAATTGCGATAGGAAGTGCAGCATAACCGCCCGCTAATGTATTTTGAGGACCACGTTGAATCGCTTTACCCGCTTGGATATCCATAGCAGAGTTCATCACGTCACGGCCTAGCTCAGTCATGTGGTACTTAGCAATTGCCGTTACTACCGATGGCTTAACGCCTAGACCGAGACCTTCTGTGGTTAATACACGCATCGCTTCAAGTAAGAATGTCTTACCTGCGATGTCTGCCATTTTTTCCTGAATACCTTCAAAACGACCAATTGGAAGACCAAACTGCTCACGCACGAATGAATACTCAACAGTGCCTTTAAATGCAGATTGTGCTGTAGCCACACCCATTGCCGGAAGTGAAATACCGCGACCTGCCCCAAGGCAGCTCACTAGCATCTGCCAGCCACGACCAATGTTCTTTTGACCACCAATGATGAAGTCCATAGGAATGAACACGTCTTGACCACGAGTCGTACCGTTATAGAAACGCACGCCCATAGGGTCATGGCGGTTACCTAGCTCAACACCTGGGTGCGACTTAGGAAGAAGGGCACAAGTAATGCCTAGTTCTAATTTGTCGCCAAGTAGTTGGTCTGGGTCAAATACTTTAAATGCTAGACCAAGTACAGTCGCAATTGGAGCAAGCGTAATATAGCGCTTATCCCAGCTTACACGAAGACCAAGAACTTCTTCGCCATTGTATTCGCCTTTAGTAACGATAGCCGCGTCTGGAATCGCACCTGCGTCTGAACCTGCTTCTGGGCTAGTTAGCGCGAAACAAGGAATGTCGCGACCATCCGCAAGGCGAGGTAGCCAGTAGTCTTGCTGCTCGTTTGTACCGTAGTGCATTAGAAGCTCACCTGGGCCTAACGAGTTAGGTACCATCACAGTTACCGCAATTGCACCGCTTTTCGCAGCAATTGTTGCAACGATAGTCGAGTTTGCATAAGGACTGAATTCAAGACCACCAAATTTCTTTGGAATGATCATAGAGAAGAAACGGTTCTTACCAAGGAAGTCTAAAACTTCTTGAGGGATGTGCTTACCGTTACCAAGCTCGAAATCATCGATCATATTCAATAATTCAGCTACTGGACCGTCCATGAATGCTTGTTCATCCGCACTCAGTTTTGCCTGAGGGATATCACGTAATGCCTGCATGTCAGGCTTACCCTGATAAATAGAAGATTCAATCCACACGTCACCCGCGTCTAGGGCTTCTTGTTCTGTGACTGAAATTGGGGGTAATACTTTTTTTAAGCTAGTTCTGATACTCATAATAACTCATCCGCTCATCTGACCAGTTGTTTTAGTTAATACTACACCTTATTCACAAAAGATCAAAAAAATTCGCTAATCTAAACGTTAATTAGTGTTAATGTTGCCGTTAATCAGAGACTTATCAGAAAAACCGCTACATATTGCATCAAAAAACTATACGTAAGTGCGGTTATTTTTGATGATTAAATTTTTGTGTGGGTTATGTTAATTGCTGTTTTCAATGTAAAATTTCGTTATACAAAACCAAGGATACTGTGATGAGTCACACACCTAGCAGCGCGCCAGTAGCAATAAGATTCCCTGTCATAACGCTAATTTTAGTCCTAGCGGTCACAGCCATTTCTCTTATCGGAGCTCAAAACTTATATTTCCGTGGGGACTATAAAGTATTTTTCGAATCTGACGATCCACAACGGCTAGCATTTGAAGAAATGCAGAACATTTTCAATAAAAGCGAAAATGTTGCATTTATGGTTGTGCCTAGCGACGGTCAAGTACTGAAGCCGTCCACGCTTACGCTAGTAAACGAATTAACAGAAGCTGCATGGCAACTACCTTTGTCTACAAGGGTTGAATCTATATCTAATTATCAAAATACCTTCGATGACGATGGCGATTTAATTGTTGAAGATTTAATTACTGCAGAGAAGCTCTCTAAAGAAGGTATTGCGAACATCGCTCAAGTACTTTCTCGCAGTCCAGAAGTCTACGGTCGACTCATATCAAGAACAACAGATGTTACCGTTATCGATACGACAATTCAGTTACCTGATGGCGATCAAACCCAGCAAGTAATTGAAATAGCCGAAGCTGCAAAACAAATAAAATCTCACTTTGAGAGTAAATATCCCGACCATGACATTTACTTAAATGGCATGGTGATAATGAACGATGCGTTCGCCGTGGCTGCACAGCAAGATGCCGAAACATTAATACCCTTAATGTTTTTGTTGATTTTTATCGCGATTGCTTTGATCGTAAAGTCACTTTGGGCCGCAGTATTCACATTAGTGGTAGTGATTTTTTCTGTAGCGATTACTGTAGGTCTGACAGGCTGGCTTGGAGTTTATTTAAGTACTGCCACTGTAAATGCGCCGACTATGATCACAACACTTGCTGTTGCAGACTGTATTCATATTATAGTAGGAGTGAAGTACTACCTAAACCAAGGGTTGGCTAATAAAGATGCAATTAAAAAGAGTATTGAGGTAAATAAGAAGCCTATTTTCATTACCAGTATAACTACTGCTATAGGGTTTGTTATGCTAAATTTCTCTGCCGTACCTGTTCTCTCTCACTTAGGCAACATGACAGCGGTTGGTGTAATGCTGGCTTGTGTCTTTTCACTCACGGTATTACCGTCACTTCTAATCCTGCGACCTCTCAAGCCGTCTGTTTCGGTAAATAATTCAGTATTCTCGAAGTGGGCAACCTTAGTTAATCGGCACCATCGCATATTGCTGCCTATTTCGTTCCTCGTCATTGTGGCAATAAGCCTGTTTGCTACAAATAATGTATTAAACGATGTTGCGGTTAAATATTTCGATGAACGTAGTGCGTTTAGGCAAGCTGTAGAAGTAAACGAAGATAAGCTTGGTGGAATGTCAAATATTGACTTCGTAATTTACACGGACCAATCATACGGTGTCACAGACCCTGTCTTTTTAGCGCAGATAGAGGAGTTTTCTAAATGGTTACGGGAGCGAAGTGAAGTTAACCACGTTTTAACTTTTACCGATACGCTTAAACGCTTGAATCGAAACATGAATGGCGATGACCAAAGCTTTAATGTAATACCCGCCGACGGCGAGCTCGCATCCCAGTATTTATTATTATATGAAATGTCTCTGCCATTTGGGTTAGACCTTGGTAACCAAATTGATATAGATAAGTCAGCACTTCGAATAATTGCACTTACTAAAAACTTGGGAAGTCGCGATATAACGAGGCTTGAGAGAGAGGCAAAAGATTATTTTGCGAGTCTGTCGGACGATTATAGAATTGAAGCGGCAAGCCCACCGTTGATGTTTGCCCACATCGGTGAGCGAAATATGAAAAACATGGTGTGGGGAAGTGTTTTCGCACTTGTCTTAATTTCCATACTCATTTTATTTGCTTTGAGGTCGATAAAGCTTGGTGGCATAAGTTTAATTACAAACCTACTGCCTGCCGCGATAGGATTTGGGGTATGGGGAATTATCTCAGGTGAAATAAATATGGCACTCTCTGTCGTTATAAGTATGACGATGGGAATAATAGTTGATGATACCGTTCACTTTTTGACGAAATATCAGACCGCTAGAGAGCAAGGTTTAAACGCAAAAGAAAGTGTCGTTTATGCCTTTGAAACTGTCGGAATGGCTTTAACGACGACTACAATTGTCCTTACCTTAGGGTTTGCCGTGTTAGCATCATCAAGCTTTGTCTTAAATGCACATATGGGTATGCTGACAATCATTATTATCGTAGCCGCATTAATTGTTGATTTTATCTTCCTGCCTGCGTTGCTTGCATGGCTTGAGGACACTAGAACGGCCCAGAAGGAGTCTTAATATGAATTTTCTCTCGCGAATAGTGTTGATTGCAACATTAGGTTGTACCGCTAGCTACGGTTTAGCTTCAGAGATAAAGGGTGATGAAAAGGCCATCGCTATAGCTAAAGAGCGCAAGGCTAGGGATACTGGTTGGGGCGCTAACGAGGCAAAGGTTCTGATGCTTTTAAAAAACTCGCAGGGAAAAGAAGCGACGAGAAAACTTGAAGTTAAGTCTCTGGAAGTAAAAGATGACGGAGATAAAGCACTTACCGTTTTTGAGTCTCCTAGAGATGTAAAGGGCACTGCATTTTTAAGTTTCTCGCATGCGCTTGAAGCTGATGAACAATGGATATTCTTGCCAGCGTTGAAGCGTGTAAAGCGTATATCATCGCAAAGCAAAAGCGGCCCTTTCGTAGGTAGTGAGTTTGCATTTGAAGATATGACATCGTACGAAGTGGAAAAGTTTTCGTACACATTCTTAGGAGAAGAAGAAATAAACGGGGAGGCCTGTTTCGTTTTAAAGCAGGTTCCAGAATATGATTTCTCGGGATACTCTTATCAAAAAGTTTGGATAGATAAATCACATTATCGTGTTCAGAAAGTTGAGTTTTTTGACCGTAAAGAGTCGTTGTTAAAAACGCTTTATTTGTCTGATTACAAACAATACAAAAACAAATTTTGGCGTCCTATGAAAAGCTTGATGCGAAATGTACAAACTAAGAAGTCGACGTCTTTGATTACCGAAGAATTAACGTTCGACACAGATTTACAAGAAAGTGACTTCGACAAAAACAGATTAAAGAGAGCTCGATGATTAGAAAAGCGGTTGCACTGTCACTAATTATTAACTTTACCTCTTTCGCCAATTCTGCAGAATTCACCGGCTCTGCAGGCCTTGATTTGCGTTATTATTTGCAGGATTCGTTGTATCCGCAGCAAGAGCGTACGTATGCTTCAGCGTATCTTTCTCCCGAAATCTATGCTGAGTTCAACGATGGCCAAGATACGCTAATTTTCAATCCTTTTTATCGTGTGGATGAGCACGATAGTGAACGCACCCATGGCGATATTAGAGAATTGCAGTGGGCGCATTACAGAGATACTTGGGAAACTAAGATTGGCATAGGTAAGGTGTTTTGGGGGCAAACTGAATCTGTGCACCTCGTGGACATTATCAACCAAACCGATTCGGTAGAGTCTGTAGATGGTGAAGCCAAGTTAGGCCAACCTATGGTGAACGTTTCATATTTTACAGAATATGGGAATTTTTCAGTTTTCGTATTGCCCTATTTCCGCGAGCGAACGTTTCAAAGTACTGAGGGAAGGCTTCGCCCGCCATTGGCGATTTCAGATGCTATTTACGAATCAGCAAGTGAAGAGAGTAACCTTGATTACGCGCTTAGGTGGCAATCTTCGATCGATGACTGGGAAGTAGGGCTTTCGTATTTTTCCGGTACCACAAGGGAACCTGAACTAATTACACAAGTTTCCGATTCAGGAATACTGTCTATAAATCCATATTACGCTCAGATAGAACAAGTAGGTTTAGATTTACTTAAGGTTAGCGGAGCATGGCTGCTCAAAATGGAAAGTATTTATAGACAGGGGCAGTCTGAAGACTTTGCGGCACTGGTTGCTGGGTTCGAGTATACTCAGGAAGGTGTATTTGGCAGCAGGTATGGTCTTGGTTATTTAGCTGAGTATCAATATGATGAGCGGGACGATAACTTCTTTGCTATAGCTCAGAATGATGTAATGCTTGGTTTGCGTATTATGGCTAACGATATTGCCGGTAGTGAAATACTTGTGGGGTTTGTAAAAGACTTAGATGCTACGTCAACGTACTCTGCCTATATCGAAGCAAGTAGTAGATTGTCAGCGAACTGGCGATGGTCGTTAGATGGGTATTTTTTCTCATCTGATGACCAAGATGACCCCTTCTTTTTCTTAAGAAGAGATGACCATATAGAATTTTCACTAGAGTACTATTTTTGAGGGAAAAAAATAGATGAATCGGTTTTTATGGATGCTTGGTGCGATGGCGCTTGGAGTTTCTCAAGCGAATGCTGCACCTAAAACTTATGGATTAGCTACGGTAGCTTATAACGACTTCGAAGCGTCAACCACAAGCGACAGCGAATTTGCTTATAGCCTTGCCTTCGGTAAACAAATACATAGGCAATGGTACGCGGAAGCTGGTTATATCAGTCTTTTTGACTATGAAAAAAATGAGAATGACAATAAGGGCGATGCCCTCTATCTTGCTCTCTTAGGTAAGGCGAGTGGTGGCACAGGGGAGTTATTCTACAAACTAGGTATTGCTAAAGTAGATGTGGATCTTTCTTCAGAGTGTTCTGACGCTGGGGTTGTTACGCAATGCCGAGCTTCGGAAAGCATTGCAGCTGGAATCGCTGGTTTAGGGTTTGACTATTATGTCGGCCTTAGCTCTATGATTCGCTTAGAATATGTTCATATGACGGGTGAAGACAGCTTTTCTACAAATATGGTTAACGTCGGTTTCAGATATAACTTCAATTGATCTTTAGTATTTTAAATCCAAAAGCCGCTTGTTGATGTAAAAGTAAGTAAATTCACAACTATGGATTTACAATGAAAAACGAATTAGACAGCAAGTTCTTACTTCAAGTTTTCGATAAGATTCGCCAACATGGTGCAAAAGAAAACGAACAGTATAAGCTTAAAGGGATAACTGCTTTTACTGACCATGACGGGTATACGCTGTACATTGA
Source organism: Alteromonas macleodii (assembly GCF_903772925.1). Classification (NCBI taxonomy): domain Bacteria; kingdom Pseudomonadati; phylum Pseudomonadota; class Gammaproteobacteria; order Alteromonadales; family Alteromonadaceae; genus Alteromonas; species Alteromonas fortis. Next base: position 3,237,425 of record NZ_LR812090.1, on the reverse strand, counting down.
AGACGTGAATGTGAAGCTCCAGTTTGGTTTTCATAATCAGTATCACTTTGATTATGATTCAAAAGATCAGTACGAATCTTTTGAGAAGAAACTAAAGGAAATTGATAAAGAGTTCTGAGTAACGGCTCCTTTCATTTTTGCTACAGCAAGCTAAAACAGACAATTGTGTAAACGCATAGGCTAGGTGGTGATATTTAGCGAATAATTTAATCCTGTCACTGCCTGCCTTACGTCTTTTTTGTTCCCTTTTATCCCAATCATCCTGTTGGTTAACTGGCCCAATTAGCCCCGCTAAAAACCTTCTGCTACAATGCCGCCCACTTCACTTAATAGGAAATATACATTGGCGGCGGCAATTAAAGCTCCTAAGTTTAAATTGGCATTTCTTGGCCCTAAGTTCTGGCCCGTTTGGTTGGGCGTTTTTATTCTATATGCTATTACTTGGCTACCATTACCTGTTATCCGCACTATTGGGGGCGGCACAGGAAAGCTGATTGCTCTTGTTGTGCCTAAACGAGCGAAAGTTGCAAAACGAAATTTACAACTTTGGAACCCGTCATTGTCTGAAAGTGAAATTGAAGCACTTTATAAAGAAAACATACGTAGAACAGGTATGGCACTGTTCGAAACCGCCATGGGGTGGTGGTGGCCTGACTGGCGGGTCAAACGCGCTATTGAAATAGAGGGCACTGAACATGTGGAAGCTGCCCTTGCTGAAGGCAAAGGCGTTTTTGGTATGGCGCTACATAATATGAACTTAGAGTTTGCGTGTCGTGGCATAGGTTTTTACCACCCTAGTATTGCCTTTTACAGAAAGCACAACAACCCGTTAGTCGATTATCTTCAGTATCACGGGCGCAACCGCTCTAATAAATACATGATTGATAAACGAAATGCTAAGGCGCTTATTGCAGCACTTGATGATAAAGAGTTATGCCTGTATCTGCCCGACCAAGATTACGGCCCTAGGCAGAGCATTTTTGTGCCATTTGGTGGCGTAAAAGAAACGGCTACAACAACGGCGACGCTTATGTTTATAAGGCGCACAAACTCTGAACCTATGATCATAACGTCTCAATACACCAAACGCGGCTATAAGATAAAAATATACCCACCACTTTCTGAACTTGGTGCAATGGAAGATGCAGAGGCTTTAACTCTTTTAAATCAACACGTTGATAGCGCAGTGAAGGAGCAACCAGAGAGCTATTTATGGATGCACAAGCGTTTCAAAACACGCCCTGAGAATAATCCAGAATCTCTCTATAAGTCATTGTAAGCGCTAAACTGAAAGCCAATTTAACGAAAAAAGTACGCACAGTGGTTGAGCATAATTATAGCGTGAGATTTGACAACATTTGGCAGAGTGTTGAGTTTTGTAACCTGGCAATAGGTGACTAAAGTGCATAACCATTGCTTATATCGTGATTGACCGCAACCTGTTTGCTCTTACAAAAATAGATAAATAGGATAAAGGCGTATTAGAGCCGATTCGTCTAATATAAACAAATCGGGTTGGTTCGAGCTGCGTTAAAAACGCTTCGAACTTGTTTAAGTGTATTTACAGATTGGTAGGTTATGGGACAGACGAGTTATTCAAGCTCTTCATTTTGGGCAAAGCAGATAGGTATTGCGGTAGTGCTTGTTATTGCCGCAGGCGTACTGATTTATATGCTACAGACACACGAACAGTCACCTACACCTGCATCACAAAAAGAAGAGAAATCTGTTTCAAAGGGCCTTAGCGAGTTTTACCGTGACTTTCGTATGTCTTCAACTGACCCATTAGAGGATGAACAGGGTGATTTCGTGCTTGATATTGCCGGAGTAGATCCTAACCTAGACAGCAAGTTAGCAAATATGTCCAGTCAAACGCGTCCGGTTGACAAGAACTGGACTGGCGAACACAAATACCGAACCTTCAAAGAAGGCAACACGCTTCGCGAGGCTATTTCACAATATGCTCAAGCGGAAGGGATGCAGTTAATTTGGAATTTGGAACAAGACTTTGTTATTAAGCATCAATTTCAATTAGACAACACAGTTGCCGGTTCTTTAGCTAAAATAGCAAGCGCCATCGACAGTAGTTTCGAAGGCGAAGTTCAAGCTTATCTATGTGCAGAGCAGCGCTCTTTAGTTGTTACAGCTCAAGAGACCGATTTTCTAAAAAATCAATGTCGCCGGGTTCGCGGGTAGCTCGTTTGCAGGCTCAGTCACTGAGCCTGCCAAATAATGTATCCCAGTGTTGCCTCACTTGCTCGCGTATAATATCTAACTCTTCACTTTGGTCAGCGTACTTGGTGTCTGCCAGAGTGAGGTGGTGATATTGCTCACGAAGCCGCAGGTACGCCTTTTGAAGTTTTTGTGCTGTTGGCGTATCAATAATGTTCGCGCTGGCTGCCACATCGAAAATTCTAAGGTTATCTGGGTACTCAGTCATTGCTTTCACAGTACAAGCGTGTGCTAATACAAGGTATTGCGCAATAAATTCAATGTCAGTAATACCGCCTTCACACTGTTTCAAATCTACTTTTTCATTATTTTTAACCAGTAAGTGTTCACGCATTTTTATCCGCATTTTGCAGACATCTTGTGACAGTGTTTGAAGGTCTCTAGATTGACTGAGAATTGAATGCCTTACCTGTGAAAAGTCGTTCAATAGTGATGTGTCGCCGCAGATAGCTCTTGCTCTCACCAGCGCCTGGTGTTCCCATGTCCAAGCTTCCTCAACTTGATATTTTTCGAAACCGTTTATGTGACAGCACAATAGCCCTGCGTTACCAGAAGGGCGCAAACGCAAGTCAGTTTCGTACAGCTGACCAAACAGTGTTTTAGTATTGAGGAGGTGCATAATGCGTTGGGCCAACTTAATATAAAACTGTTGTGCCTCAATCGATTTTTTACCGTCTGTACTACTTGAACGGGGCGCATTGTGTATAAAAACTAAATCTAAATCCGACCCATACCCCAGCTCATAACCGCCTAATTTACCGTAGCCAATAACGGCAAAGCCTTTATCATTACCCTCAAGGTGCAAAGGAACGCCGAAGCGCTGTCGCATTTGCATCCATGCTGCATTAACGACGTGCTCTAAGATAACCTCTGCTAGAACGGTGAGTTTATCGCTAACGTTATTAATGGGTAGGGATTCACTGATGTCGCTGGCAGCAATACGAAGCTGTTGGCAAAGTTTGAACTGTCTAAGTCCATCCATCAACATTTCCACGTCGTCTTGCTCTATACGGAGCATGGTCTCGCGTAGCTCGGTCTGATATTCCTGCTTGCTGGTTTTGATGTCAGTATTCTGCTGCCCTAAATAGAGTGGGGTGAGCAGTTCATCTAATAATAGTGGGAATCGTCTAATTTCCTGGGCTATCCAGTCGCTTCTTTCGCAAAGCCTTACCAACTGCTTAAGCACATCCGGGTTTTCAAGCAAAAGATCAAGATATGTTGTGCGACCTGTAATTGCTTCAATGACGCCTAATAATCGGCTCAACACCTGCGCTGTGTGATTGGGGTGCTGCTTAATTAATACGTATAAAATTTCTGGAAGAAGTTTATTAAGGGTATCTTCTCCTCTTTGACCTATGCGGTAGTTTCGTTGCTTGTCTTTAAAGGCGACGAGAATGGTGTAGATTTGACTACTTTCTTTACCGGAAAGATTGTCACTAAACGTTTCAGTAAACTCATCTTCTTGCAGTGAAAGGCGCCAGGCGTCTTGGCAAGCAATGAAAAGCTGGTCTTCATCTGAATGTGTGTCATGGCATTCTTCAACTAATTCGTTGAAATGACCGTGTATGCGACTCATCACTTCGTCTAAATGAGTCAAAAAGTCGCTATAATCAGCAAAACCCATAACATCAATCAGCGCATCTTGTTGCCACGGTTCGTCGGGCAATGTTTGAGTTTGACGGTCTTGGCTTTGTTGTAATGTATGTTCTACTTTTCTTAAGAACAAATAGTCTTGTTTAAGCTGCTTTGTTACTTCGCTTTCTACAATGTCTAATTCGCTCAAAACATCTAACGTGTGAAGTAAAGACTTACTTTGTAGCGCGGGTTCACGACCGCCATGGATAAGCTGAAAACTTTGGGCAAAAAACTCAACTTCTCGAATCCCGCCAGCACCCAGTTTAATATTGTTGCTCAAACGTCGCCTGCGAATTTCTGTAGCGATAAGCTTTTTCATATTGCGCAGCGCATCTAGCGTGGTGAAGTCTAAATAACGCCTATACGTAAACGGGTGAAGAATGCCTTTTAGCCACGAAGCATTATCTGAATTATCATCATTAATAACCCGTGCTTTAACCATGGCAAAGCGTTCCCAGTGCCTGCCTTGGTCCTGATAGTAGTCCTCAAGCGCAGCGAAATGCATTACAAGGGGACCGGAATCCCCAAACGGACGTAAGCGCATATCCACACGGTAGACTTGCCCATCATTAGTAACTTTGTTCAGCGCTTGAATAAGCTTTTGGGCTAGCTTGGTAAAAAACTGCTGATGTTCTAGCGCTTTTTTGCCTCCGCTAGTTTCTCCTTTTTCTGGGTAAGCGAATATCAAGTCAATGTCTGACGAAAAGTTGAGTTCTCGCCCACCAAGTTTGCCCATACCAAGAATGTACATGTGCATATCTTGGTTGTTGCTCTTCGGAGTGCCATAGCGTTGAGCTAAGTTTTGGTAAATCCAATGGTAGGCGCTAGTTATCAGCGCATCCGCTAATGCAGAAACTTGTGCAAGTGAGTCTTCAATATTCTGTTTGTTGAGCACATCTAAGAAGGTGATACGTGCCATTTCTTGATTGCGATATTCACGAAGCACTTTTAGTAATTCGTCTTCGCTCTTGAGTGCTTCAAGTTTTATCTTTAATTCAGTGCTGAAATGACTAATAGTTGAGTCAAAATCGGTAAAATTAGACAAAGGCTCGACGACTCTGGAAGTAAACTCAGGCTTTTGTATTAGTGTGTTAGCTAGGAAAGCGGAGCGAGCAAAAGCGTTTAAAAGTGCTTCACGGTGTTTTTCTGCTATGACTCGATCGGTTTCCGTCAAGGCAGGTGAATCTAGCAACTGCTGCCATAATTTTTCGGCTTGCTCTAGGTTTGTCATGCTATTTTCGTTGTCTATTGGCATAATGCTCGCGTCTTAAGAGATAACATTTATGTAAAATAATGAATACTCTCATTTTTATTAAAAGTATTCATAGCCTGTTGAGTTTTACCGTCTTGGACAGCGACGGTGACTTCTTCGGGCATTTATTGAAATAAATCTGAACAAGTTCGCTGTCATCCTTGTAACCATTTAGCAAGGATGGATGCTGCTGCCTCAATTGTTATTACTACAACAATACTGATTACAGAAGGGCACTCAGCAATGAACTTCGTATGTTCAAGGAGCAAAGATAACGTGGAAGCCTTATTAAAACTAGTACCTCTAACGCAGGAACTATTGATTTACCTTGCCATGGATGTGGCAATAGCGTTGGTGCTACTCATGATTATGAAATGGCTGACTGGCGCATTTAGAAATTACTCGGTAACTGAAGAACTTGGTGTTAAAGATAACTTTGCGTTTGGCATAAGCATTGCCGGGGGTATGTTGTCTTTATGTATTGTATTGAGTTCAGTAGTGGGACGTCATATAGGCGTAGGCTACCAAGAAGCGGCCATTGGCATGGTGACTTTTGGTTTTGTGGGGATCATGTTAGTGAAATTTGGGCGCTTTGCACACGATAAACTCGTACTTAACAAACTAGACACCCACACAATGATTGCCGAGCGTAGCGTTAGTGTGGCGCTTGTTGATGCTGCAAGCTTAGTAGCCAGTGCAATAGTGCTACGCAATATTATGATATGGGTTGATGGCAGCGACATGAATGCGCTGATTGCCATTGTAACGGGTTTTACCGTAGTCCTGACCATGCTACTAGTGATGACGCGGATTTTAGAGTTCAGATACGCACGGGATAACCAAAATGACTCGTTTCAAGGGGCGCTAGAAAAAGGGCAGTTAGCGCTCGCTATCGAACATAGTGGTAACCTGCTTGGTACAGCTATGATCGTTTCAGCAGCTAAGAACTTACTCATCTACAATCCATCAGGCTATGTGAGTAATGTAACGGGGTGGTTAATTGTGAGTGTAGGTTTGGCTATCGCACTTCATTTGCTGGTTCTAGTGAATAAAAAAATAATACTTTTTGGTATGAACTTCCGCCGAGAAGTGGACCATCAGCACAATGTAGGTGTAGCGGCGTTAGGTTTTACGTTAAGCATCGGTAACGCCATGATCATCAATGGAGTTTTGGGAGGCTAGTTCAGCAATTTGAGAGTTTTTTACAAACTAAGCATTCAAAATATTCCGCCTTTAGCGCTCTCATTGAACGATAGTTGGCGACAAATCTGTCGCCAATCACTTAGTCCTCAAACGCTGACTTAATACACGGCAAATCGTTGAGTTGCTTTTTTTGAATGATGCCGTTTTTTTGAGCGCGGTTCATTTGCTTAACCGCATATTCGAGTTTTGCTGCTTGCGCTTTGTCGGCAACTTCAAATACGGCTCTAAAAATTAATGGAGACTTACCTTTAAGCGCCTTTGCGCCCCCTTTTAGTATACCCCTATGCTGGGCAATACGACGTTTAGGGTCAGTAGTAATACCCGTGTAAATTTGCCCGAGCTTGTTCTCGACCATATAAAGATACCAAAGTGGATTTGCTTTTGGTTGGTGGGTATTGCCTGTCTTGGCTGTTATACTCTGTGCCAATGTACTCAATGTCTAAAAAGTTACTCTCAGCATGATATTACCAGATTTTAGTAAAGCAAAAGTGCTTATTGTTGGCGACCTTATGTTAGACCGTTATTGGAGCGGTGGTACAGGTCGTATATCGCCGGAAGCCCCCGTACCAGTAGTGAATGTTCAAAATTCCGAAGATAGAGCGGGTGGCGCAGCCAACGTTGCGGTAAATGTAGCAACGTTAGGCGCAAAGGTAACCCTGCTTGGCATGTGCGGTAAAGACGAAAACGCCAACATATTAAAAGAGCGATTAGAAACTCACGACATTCGCTGTGAGTTCTTTGAAGTGGATGGCTTTGATACCATTACAAAGCTTCGTGTAATGAGCAGAAATCAGCAGCTTCTACGCTTAGATTTTGAGAAGAGTTTTGAGGAGACAGACAAATCAGTATTGGAATTAGCTTTCGAAAAGGCGCTAGACAATGCTGACGTTGTTATTCTAAGCGACTACGCAAAAGGTTGTTTAAGCAACCCACAAGCATTAATAGAAAAAGCGCGCAGTAAGAACAGGCGTGTGATTGTTGATCCTAAAGGAAGTAATTTTGAAAAGTATGCGGGAGCGACTTTGATCACTCCTAATATGGATGAACTTCGCGGTATTGTCGGTGAATTAGATAGCGAACAGACATTGGTGGAAAAAGCACAGTCACTGAAAGCATCGTTGAATTTAAGTGCCCTTCTGGTAACGCGCTCGGAAGACGGGATGACATTGTTTGACGGTGACAATACCGAATTTCACTTGCCAGCAAAAGCTAAAGAGGTGTACGACGTAACTGGGGCAGGGGATACGGTTGTCTCAACACTCGCTGTTGCCATGGCCTGTAATTTGCCACTTCAAGCAGCCTGTGTACTTGCTAATTTAGCTGCAAGCGTAGTGGTTGGAAAACTGGGTACATCTACCGTGTCGAATACTGAACTTGCGCTGGCCTTGGGCGAGCAATCGGTGCATTTAGATGGCGGCGTGATGAATGAAGACCAGCTAGAAATTGCCCTTCAAGCAGCTAAAGCCCGCGGCGAACGTATCGTCATGACCAACGGCTGTTTTGATATATTGCACTCTGGTCATGTTGCTTACCTTGAAGAAGCTGCACAGCTTGGTGACCGCTTAATTGTTGCAGTGAACACTGATGCGTCTGTGGCCAAATTAAAAGGTCCAGGTCGCCCTGTGAATAATGTTAGCAGGCGTATGGCTGTACTAGCAGGCTTAAGCGCAGTCGATTGGGTGGTTCCCTTCGAAGAGGATACGCCTCAGCGAGTTATCGCCCGATTACTGCCTGATGTATTAGTAAAAGGCGGCGACTACAAGATTGAAGACATTGCAGGTGGCACTGACGTTTTAGAAAATGGCGGTGAGGTTAAAGTGTTAACGTTTGAAGATGGGGTATCGACTACAGGTATCATCGAACGCATTACTGAAAACAAACTGCGATAACCTAGTCGCTGACACGATAATACTTCGATAACGGCGCGTTGTTAGTTACCATGTAGATTACAAGCATAAGTAAAGCATAACGCGCTATTCTTAACCAACTTTAAGCCTTGGTTTTGAACACACATTTCTAATGGAATAACGGCAAATAGCATGTACGAAAGTTACTATGGACTTAACTCGAAACCGTTTCAGTTAACCCCAGACCCAGAATTTTTCTTCGCAAGTAAGTGGCATAAGCGCGCCATGTCTTATCTGCAATATGGCCTTTCTCAGGCAGAAGGGTTTATCGTTATAACCGGTGGAATTGGTACGGGTAAAACCACGGTTGCCAATAGCCTACTGGAAGAAATTGAAGATGATATTGCGGCAGCGCAAATAGTTACGCCAAAGCTGTCGCCAGACGAGCTAGTAAAAATGGTCGCGTCTAAATTTGATATTCCTACTGAGGGACGTTCAAAAGCGGATATTTTAAAAGCTCTTGAAATTTTCTTGTACGACTTGAACAAAGCAGGCCGACGTGCTCTGTTACTTGTAGATGAAGCACAAAACCTTCCGTTAGAAACCATCGAAGAGCTAAGAATGCTGAGCAACTTTCAGCTAAACGGCAAGCCGCTTATTCAAAGCTTTTTGCTTGGTCAAGAAGAGTTACAGCCTATCCTGCGTGCGCCGAATATGGAGCAGTTTAGGCAGCGTATTGTGGCGTCGTGCCATCTAGCACCACTTTCCTTAGAAGAGTGCAAAGAATATATCGAATACCGTTTGCACCATGCCGGATGGAATGGTTCAGCACTATTTAGCGACGAAGCGTTAGAACGCATTCATATGTTCTCTCGCGGCATACCTCGTAAAATTAACACCCTTATGGATAGGATAATGCTTTATGGCTTTCTTGAAGAGCTAGAGAGCTTTAACGCCGATGCGGTAAACGAGGTTATTGAAGAAGTAAAAGCTGAAATGTTCGAGCCGGATAAAACAGGCGCTGAAGTTACCGAACATATGGGATTTGCTGACCACCCCGAAAGTCAGACTATTATGACGCCGCAAGGCAATGTCGTTCGAGACACCAAGTATTACTTGGATATGCTTGCTGAGTTGGTTGATGCTTTGGACGACGCAATTTCACAGAAAGTGAAAATGACCCAGTACGTAGATAAGCTTATGAAGAAGAAGTTTAAGACCTACGTACGGCTTAAGAGTGATGATAAGAAAGAGTGATATTACAAGCGCCAGCCAAGGCGCTTGTTGTTATTGATACTTATATATAACAGATAATGAAATGCGTCGGTCTGAATAATTATTTCCGAAAAGGCCGACTCCGGTTGCAATGTCACCCGATTGATCAACGTATGTAAAATCGATTGCTGCAGTTAGGTATCTGCCAACCTCACGTTGAATAGCAATATTTCCCCGCCAATTATCAGTGCCCCCATCTAAGTCATCTTGATCTGAACGTTGTGTGATATTGGCATAAGTAATCTCTGTACTTATATTTGTATAGCTTCCAAGTTCGTAAACTAAGGTAGTACCAAGGGAATAGGTTCGGCGAAGCCGCTCTAAATCCAGGTAATCATCTTCTGCATAACGCGATGTGAGTGCAATCGTTAATCGTGAAAAATCGTACCCGGCTTGGAAGTTGGTGCTTTTTCGAACAATGATGTTGTCATCAAACTCAATTACCTGTGATGTTAATTGCACTAGTTGTTCACTAGCATCAGGTTCGTAGGTTAAGCTACTCGGCTGAAAGCAATCAGCAATTGATACAGTGGTAGCTGGGCAGACGAATACGCCTAGATTTTGAGGGTTAGCCAAAAGCCTAGACGTATTTGTAACATCCTCACTATAGCTTAATGTCGTGCGTAGGTATTTAGAATTATAGCTAGCGTCAAACGAAGCTGCCTCACCGTAAAATCGTCGTCCATATGAGCCAGATAAGTTAGTGCGAGGGCTTAGCGCCCACTTGAAGTCTAAACCAATAAAAGTTTCATCATCGTCTTCATCTAGGTCAGAATCACTGCTATTAGCTGTAACCGCTATATATCTATCTTCACTTTGACGGTAAAAAAGGCCCATTCCATAAGAATTGAATTTCCGGGTACTACTAGAAGTATCATCTCGGTCAGAAACCTGGTTAGCCTCATGTGCTGCAGTGAGTCTTATTCCAAAACTTTTTACTACAGCAATATCTATAAAACCGTCGCCGCTTCGCGTAATAAATTCGTCGCTGTTATTTTGCGCGCGGTCAGTATTGATGTACGCACCGTCAAGCTGCCACAAAACTCGTTGTATGCTGTCGCCGTTAGATATTCCGCCAAATAACTCAAACGTGTTGTTATCTAAAGCCTGACCGCTATTTAATGTGGAACGTTCAGATGCAACGTCAGCATAGGCAATACCGCCCTGAGCTTGTACCCAGTTGCCGCGATCAAAGTTGGCTAACGCCGAAATACGGTTTGAACGAGTCTTTGAAAGTGAATCGGAATTGTTAAGAAAGTCTGAAACTAAATAATTGTTTGCATTCGTATTTTGATAGCTCAGAGCCCCTTGCCCTTCAATTTGTAAAAAGCTATCGAATGGTTGCCATACTAAACTGTAAGAATATTCTTCAAAAGTATCTGTGCGACTGTTATCAACCTTATCTCGTTCTAAATGAGTAAGCGAACCTGACCAAAAACCTCTGAACGTTCTTGTATCTAGGCTAGCATTTATTGACGGAGTAACTTGTAAAGTGTCTAACGAGAGCTGCCCTTCAGCCTCAGATTCAACATCTTGAAAGATGTATTCAGCTTCCGCTTTTCCAGTTATTTTTATTTCTGCCAACGCGTTGAATGAGTACAAAAGGGAGGTGCCCATAAAAACTCCCCATAGCATCCCTTGTTGCCGCGTGGGTGTTCTAGTTCTCTCGCTCGGCATAATAATATCCATAATATCCACTTCCATCAGTATCGTGGTGTATTGATTTATTAACAACGAACCCGATGGCCATCTCGGGATTTAACCGTTCTACCGACATCTTGATATCATTGATCTTAGTTTTCCCTTCTTCAACTACCACGACTGCTTGGCCAGCGAAGTTTGCGAGAATAGCACTTTCGTTAATGCCGATGAGAGGCGGTGTGTCGAATATAACGATTCGATCGGGGTATCGATTAGCAAACTCGTCTACAGTTTCATGCATTTTTTGGCTTGCAAGCATTTCTGTGGACAAGTGATGTGACTTACCTGCAGGAATAATCTTAAGCTTATCAATATTTGTAGGATAAAGTACTTCAGAGATATCTTCTACGTCGCCTGACAAGTATTCCATAAGTCCTTTACGGCGCTCCAATCCCAATGTGTTTAGTACATTGGGCTTTAGTACATCAGCGTCGACCAACAAAACAGTTTTGTCTTGTTCAGCTGCTATACTGAGGGCTAGATTCGTTGCAGTGAAAGTCTTACCTTCAGAAGGACGGCTACTGGTCACCATAATAATATTCGGATTGTTTAAGGTTTTCGCCAAAGCGCCGAAAGCATTTGCGATAAGCTTACGCTTTATCTCGCGATATTCTTCGTTAATTTGTTTACGTTCACCTAATACCGATATATGGCCTTTATCGCTTAGCTCTTTCAACTTAAGAGTGAACGGAGAAAGTTCGGTCCTAGCGCCTGCCTTTGCCGAATTTCCACCATACTGAGAGCCCGTTGCGTTATCAGAGAGCTCTTTAGGTGTAATTGGCTCCTCGGGCTCCCCTGTATTTTGAACCTGATGACCTAACGACTCAGTCATGCTTTTCTTATTTGCCGCTTCTCTTTCAGCTTTCTGTCGCTGCAGAGCTTTTTCAATAGTGTTTTTCATTTAAAAGAACCTCTCTGCAATATTTATATTCATTATTTCAGCAGCAATAAGCACGCTGTAAATCATAACGATTGCACCCGAGGAAGCGAGAAAAACTAATAGCCTTCGGTTGTTGGTTTTATTTATCCGCTCAAATTCTAAGTGACTAACCGTTCCCCAAATGGGGTAGTCAGAAAGCCTGAGAAGTTGTTTAGGCCTGATAAGAACAGGGGTCAACTGGCTTATAATAAAGGCCAGTCCAATACCTGCCCCAAAACCAACGAATAGTACTGCCGTGTAAAGTATTATTCTGTGAGGTCCAGAGGGCTTATTGGCAACAAGTGGCGGCTCAATAATACGAAATTGAAGTTCTTCGGCAGATACTTCAGCTCTCCGAGATAAGTCCGCTGCCTCGCGCCGACCTAATAATTCTTCGTATTTTTTCTTTAAAATATCATAGTCACGATTAAGCGCTGAAGACTCAGCTTCAATTTGAGGTATGAGGTCGACCTTAGACTCTAATTCTGAAATTTTAGTCTTTAAATCGGACTCTTTGACATTTAATGCCGCTATTTCACTTTGAAGACGGCTCATTTCAAGGCGAATTTCTTGAGTTAACTCGTTCATCGGACCTTGAACGTCGCCCTCTGCAGCGGCTAAAAATGCGTCTACTTCTTTTTTCCTTGATGCTTCTAAACTTTCAAGTAACAGCTTAGTTTCTATGACATCTGGATGCTTATCAGTAAACCGTAATTTCAACCGATCCAAATCTTCTTCTAAGTTTTTGATGCGGTCATCATAGCGCGTTTTTAATACGCTATCCTCTTGATTAGTTACTCCTAAATTCGCAGACGCAGCTTGGCTTTTTATCTGCGACTTCAATGAGTCAACTTGTTTATTAGTCTGTCTGATTGAAAGTTTGGTGGCTTCTAATTCTGTATTGAGTGTTTGTAAGCGCGAATAATAGGTGCCTGACAGCGGTAGGATGTTGTTGTATTGTCTCTTGAAGTTTGCAAGACGCTGTTCTGATTCAGATAAGCGAGTCTCATACTCAGCAATTTGCTCCTCTAGAAAACGTCCCGCGGTGTCAGTGTCCCTTCGATTATTTCCTAAAGACCCTTCCACAAACAAATCAAGCGTTTCTTGAACGACTCGCTGAGCGGTAATCGCATTAGTGTGTTCATAGCTTATATTATAAATATTGTCGCGACCTGCAGATCTTAGTTGAATCTCATAAGCTAGTTGAGTTACTAGTTCTTCGAATTCATCGACAGTATCCGTTGTGATATCAAGATCACTTTCTCTAGCTATTGTTTCAACGTTAGAGCGGCTAAGAAGGGTTTTGGCCATCATCCGTACTTCAGAGTCTGGATCGCTTTGTATCGCGAGTCCCTTTAATAGGGGCTGTAGAACTGATCGAGTATCTACATACACTTGCGCTTTTGAAGTGTATTGGTCTGGAAGGTTAGCTACGAGTAGAAAACCCAACGGGCAAATAAGCCATGACGCTACTATAACATAGCGCTTTTTAACCCATACTCCTTTTACCAGATCTAAAAACTGGAGTAAGGTTTGTTGTAAATCCTGCATTAAATTGTTCCGTTAACTGCCTAGAACTAAAACCATGCTTCCGGGATAATAACTATATCGCCCGGTAAAATATCGACGTTTTTCGAAATGTCGCCACTGCGGATGAGGTCATCTATATCTAAGGCAAATGTTGTTTGCTTCCCATCTACTACACGAACCAGTTTTGCTCCGTTACCGTGCGCAAACTCGGTTAGACCTCCTACTGCTATCATAAGATCTAACAAAGTCATGTGCTCGGTATAGTTGACCGCGCTTGGATTAGTAGCTTCACCGATTACACGGACTTGTTCGCTGAGCGGGCCAGAAAAATTGTTAACACTAACGGTAACGCGAGGGCTATTTATATACGTAGACAGTTGCTCTTCAATCTCTCGCGCCAGCATAGAAGGTGTTTTACCTGCCACATCAATATCTTCAACTAATGATGTAGTTACTTTACCATCGGGGCGAACAACGAACTGTCCAGATACTTCAGGGTTCCTCCATACGAAGATCGTTAAGGTGTCACCTGGACCTATCAAGTATTGATACTGATCAACATCGGTAGTAAGAGATGCGCGGGTTGTAGCTTCAGGCAGCGTCGAGTTACTCGAGCATCCAATTAATACAGTGCCTAGTGCTACTGTTGCTACAAAACGAAACGACTTAAAGCGGTACATAAGAGATCATCCTACACTCATATGGTTAATTTTTAGCGTGCTTTTTTGTTTACCCTACGGGAATTGACACTATAATGCCAACAACAATTCTAGTCTATTAGAATAAATCCATTTATGATGGGGATTATAAAGTAGTTTTGGGAGGCCAGGGGTGGCAGTAAATAAGCGAAATCAAAATAAACGCTCCAACATTTTAGTTATAACGGAAGCATTACTAATCGCGTACATTGGGTATATTACGCACTTTATATTGACGCAAGTTGGATTATCTTCAGAAGTTCCTGTTGAAAAATTGTTGGTTAATACTGGGTTGTTAACAGTATCTATCCTGTTGTGCTCCCTGTCTGTCGGACTATATGAGGCAAAACTTCGTGAGACATTTAGAGGAATAATACGTCGAATCTTTGTCAGCGTCGGGCTAAGTTACTTCTTAGTTGAAGTTGTCAGTCGTGTTTTGTTTGACCACTTGCTGATGGATAGCTATTTCCTACCCGCTTCAGTGTGCGCGATCATTATAACACTCGTTGTATTCAGATATTTCACAAACCGTTTGGGATTACTCGGTCTTGGTAAAGTTAGGATCATAGTGCTAGGAGCGGGTGAACGTGCATCTATTATAGAAAAAAGAATGCGCCGTGACGTCGACCGTATTGGATTTGAATTGGTCGGTTTTATACCAATACCAGGCGATAATCGAGAAGACGGTATACACAAAGAAAAAATTATCCATGTCAAAGTTGATGAAAATTTTCAGCAGTTCATCGCGGACAACGACATCGAAGAAATAGTTATAGCATGCGACCAGCGGCGTGGTACTTTGCCCGTTGAAGTATTATTCGATTGCAGACTTCGAGGGATAGAGGTTACTGAGCTCCTTGACTTCATGGAACGTGAAACTGGGCAAATAGTAGTTAACCTTATGTATCCGAGCTGGGTGATTTACTCTAATGGCTTTAAGAGCCAAAACTACTTACGCGATGCCCTAGATTACACCGTAAATGCTATCTTAGCCTTTATAATCCTCTTTTTCGTATGGCCTATAATGCTAGCCACCGCTATTATTATTTATCTCGATGATGGGAGACGAACTGGTGTTTCGGTTCTCTACAAACAGGAACGAGTAGGTTTGAATGGACAGCTTTTTAAAATACTTAAATTTAGAAGTATGCGTCCTGACGCTGAAAAAGATGGCGCTAAGTGGGCGAGTAAAAACGACGACAGAGTTACGAGAATAGGTCACTTCATTCGTAAATATCGTGTGGATGAATTACCTCAACTGCTCAACGTTTTTAAAGGTGAAATGTCTTTTATAGGGCCGCGTCCAGAGCGCCCTCAATTCGTCGAACAGCTTGTCAGAGAAGTTCCTTATTACAACCAACGACACAATGTGAAGCCAGGCTTAGCAGGATGGGCTCAGCTTAACTACCCTTATGGTGCAAGCGTCGAAGATTCTATGGAGAAACTTAAATTCGACTTGTACTATGTAAAGCATCAAAGTTTACTTTTAGACATTCTTATTCTTATCAGGACGGTTGAAGTAGTTTTGTTTGGAAAGGGAAGGTAGCGGTAGTCGAGCTTGCAGGGAGAAGTCGCAATGGATTTGAAGGTTCACAAGTTTTTTTGGGTTTTATTGTCTATCACCGTGCTGTGGTGTTTAGCCAACTATCCAATAATGGTATCGCTGTGGGAATATAGTTTCGATGATGGGACGTACTCTCACGCTTATCTTGTTCCTTTTATCATCGTTTACCTCTTCTATATACTTGAACAAGAAAAACGAGTGATCTTCCGCGAGCGACTTAGCTTGCCTTGGCTTGCCCTTTTAGCGATATCAGGCATGGGACTAGTGCTTACTACTTGGTCACAGATAAGCTTGCTTTATTGGGCTGCATCGTTAGCGACTTTGATTTCACTTGCTTTTTGCATTTTTAGATTCAACGTTTCAACTTTATTTCCCTTTGCCTTTCTTGTTTTCATTTTTCCCTTTTGGGGAGCATTAGCAGTCCCGTTACAAAGCTTATCAGTCTATGTCGTTACCGCGCTAATGGGGTTAACCAATATTCCTGTTTATGTAGAGAACGAGTTTGTTACTATTCCGGCAGGAATCTTTGAAATAGCAGAAGGTTGTAGTGGATTAAGGTATGTGATCGTTTCTGCAGCAATCAGTAGCTTGTATGTTTTTTTGTATTTAAAAACGTTACGCTCTGCATTGATATTCACCTCTGTTGCTTTAGCTGGTGCGCTCGTAACGAATTGGCTAAGGATAGTTGCGCTTATTGTGATAGGCCATGAAACCGAAATGCAAAGTAGTTTGATGACGGATCATAATAACTTTGGTTGGTACATATACATTCCTGTCGCTATTTTCCAATTTTATATAGGTAGAAAACTTGAAGATAGGGAGGCTGAGTCTCTCGAATGCAATTCAGTTAATACAGATTCCAAATTATCGCACTTGAACGTTAAAGGTGGTCTTTCAGCTGTCTTTATTATGGTAGTCTTATCCTCTTCAAACGCAATGTGGAATGGGCAATTTGATAAGCAAAGCTCCTGTGACCCGCAGCAAATTTTCCTTATGCCTGAGATTTTCAATGCCGATTCGGTATGCGCTCAGCAAAGAGGCAGCGTTTATCAAGTAAAGTATTCCTACTATGGAACGTCTTTAGACCACAAAGCGTCATATTATTTGAACAGTCCAATCCCCGCAGGTTTTAAAGAACTGAGGTCTTCTGAAAACGGCGAATGGAACACAGTCACCGTTGGAAACAAAGACGGTAACATGTTTGCTATTGCCTATCGTTACGGAACCGATTTCGAGACTTACTTGTCACTAATTGAGTTAAAAAAAGCGCGCCTGAAAAACGCGCTTCGTGCCAATACGTCGTCAAATATTCAATGGAGACTCACACATTGTGAAAGTACGTGTGATCAATCGGATATTGAAAGAGTCGTACCGTGACTGTTTCACAGAATGTGTTAGTGATAACCAATTTAGAAGAACTTCATGCGGTCAAGAAAAGCTGGTTAAGCCTAGAAAAGAAAGCAAATGTCAAGAGTATCTTCAATAGTTATAATTGGGTCGAAACTTGGGCTAGACATTATGCAAATTACATTAAAAAGCTTTTTGTACTTACCTACTGGAAAAAAGGAGAGTTAACGAGCGTCTTACCGCTTTATATGAATATAAGTAATGAGCATGCAGCCTACTTCGTAAGTAGTTTCGAGCCAACGCATATCGAGACCTGTAGTGAAGCGCAAGATTTCCTATCTACTTCCGTAGAGGAAGTAATCCCTCATAGCATATTTATCGACTGCTTAAGGGAGCATAACGTTCATAGTGTAACGTTTAATAATATATCTCCACGTTCCTTTTTATGTCAGTGGTCACGTAAACTCTCTGGCTATCATACGATCAAACAAAATAGAGAGCGCTTTTATATTTCTTTACCAGAAGGAATAAAAAAGTTGGAAAAGAAAACGCGACGGTATCGCAATACCGCTTCTCGAGCAGGAGTGACCATTCACAGGGTTACAAATATTGATGAGTTCGAAGAAGTCTTTAACGCCTTGATTGAGCTAAACAGTAAGCGTTGGCTTGATAAGGCGAAACCCGCAATATTTGATGAAAGTGAGTTTTGTAACTTCCATCGTGAGCTTGCAAGGAAGAGTCTCGCAGCCAACCGATTATCGCTTTACTATACGAAATACGAAAATAAAATCTTCGCTGTGAACTATAGCTTTGTATCTAGCAATTCTATTGTTTTTTATCAGAGTGGAATTGATACATCTTTTAGGCCTAACGTATCCCCGGGAAATTTGCTTCATTATGCGCAAGCTTTTGACGCATTGCATAAAGGTATGGAGGTTTACGACTTCATGTCGTCGGCCCACAAGGAGGGATATAAGACTCAATTAACGTCAACATCTGAATCAGTATTCTCGTTCACCCTTCACACTAGTTTACTTAGTTACGCAATGACCGAATTAACAGAACGTTTAAAAATGATAAAAAAGTGGGTAGTAAATCGTGGTAGATAAACCCATACCAAAAAAAGCCTTTGGTCAGCAAGACGCGGAATCTCCTGCTACATTAGGTTTTTTCTTTCTTTGCCTTTATACAGCATTAGTATTGATTAGACCTCACGAATGGCCTGTTTTTAATATTCAGTTTCCCATTTTAAGAACGGTACTGATCACTACTTTTTTTATATATATAGTAGCGCTTAGACCTAAAGTATGGAATGCTCAATGCACGCTATTGGTCTTAATGTTTTTTGGCATGCTTATGTCTGAAGTTAGGGCATTCAGGTATTTTTCAGACCTATCTTTGGTCATAGATTGGATAAACTCCAATACTATTCCATTCATTCTTTATTTGGGTTTTTTAAGCACAATCACTCGTCAAAAAACAATATTGCTGATTGCAGTTGCGGCATGCATCGTAATGACGCAGCATGCTTATATCCAAATAAATGACCCTTATGGTCAAGGTTGGGCTGAGTCTGTGATCTATCGAAATGATGGGCCTACAGAAATGATGCAGGCCAGATACATTGGTATCTTTAACGATCCCAACGATATGGGCATGTTCTTAGTTATGAATATTCCTATAGTTGTTCTCTTCTTAACTAGTACAAGCAGTAAACTCTTGAAGCTGATTTGGCTGGCTACACTTGTGGTACTTTGCTTAGGTATCTACTGGACTGGTAGTCGGGGCTCATTAGTAGGCTTCATGGCAGTCTTGTTCTCATTTTTTTACTTAAGGTTTGGCAAAGTAAAATCACTTATTTTAGGTGGAATATCCGTCCCTGTACTGCTTATTGCAATGGGTTCGTTTCGGTCTATAAGTAAAGACGATGAAAGTTCGATGCAGCGTCTCACTGCATGGTACGAAGGTATCCAAATGTTGGGCCACAGGCCTTTATTCGGTTTTGGCAAAGAACGCTTTTTAGAATACCATCCAAAGGTGGCGCATAACTCTTTCGTGACCATAATGGCTGAACTTGGTGCCTTCGGATATGTACTATGGATGACTTTTCTTTTCTTGTGTTTCATGATGCTTTTGAAAGTCATAAAACTTAAAACAAAGTTAGAAGACCCTTGTGAAAATATTAAGCAAGAGATAACAATGGCTACTTATTTAGTTATATCTTTAGTGGGTTATTGCAGTACCGCGTTCTTCATTAGTAGAAGCTATATAATGTTTTTCTATATTTTCGCGGCCATGTCAGCTGCATGTTTTATAAGAAGTAGTCGCCTTGTAGGAAAAGAAACACTTTCCTTAACTGGCAAAGACGTTTCGAAGGTTATGGTATTAAGCGCGGTAAGCTTATTCATACTGTGCCAATTAATAATAATTCTACTTAAAATCTAATAAAAGGATTTCCAGGTGAGTTTAGTTGAAGTAAGTGTCATTGTTGCGGTCTACAACGGTGAAAAAACACTATCTAAAACCATAGAGAGTATCATCAATCAAACCTATACCAATTTTGAACTCATTCTGGTTGATGACGGCTCCTCTGATGGCTCTGCAGCATTAATTGAGCAGTATTTAGGTGATGAGCGAGTCAAATATTTTAAGAAAGAAAACGGTGGTGTCGCGTCGGCTAGGAACTTTGGTATTGATAAAGCTAAAGGGCGTTTTATTGGCTTTTGTGATCAAGATGACCAATGGCTCCCAGAAAAGTTGAAAAAACAGCTTCCTCTTTTTAATGATGACGACGTTGGCTTGGTCTACAGCTGGGTCAACGTTGATACTCATGGTGTATTGACAAAGACAATGCCAGAGTATTCGGGAGACTGTTTTGAAGCGCTGCTCAATGAGAATTTTATATCGTGCTGTTCTGCAATGGTTCGAAAAAGCTGTATTGAAAAAGTTGGTGGTTTGGAAGAAAGCCGAGATCTCCACGGCGTTGATGATAGACATCTATGGTTGAAGATTGCACGCATTGCTAAGATTGCGGTGGTGAAAGAACCTCTAGCTATCTATTTCATTCATGGAGAAAACTACTCGCTTAATGAAGCTAAAATGCTTGAAGCTGACCTTCTGTGTATTGATATGATTGAAAACACCGAAGGGTTAGACAGCCAGCAAAAAAAATTATGTGAGTTAGGTCGGTACAATATATATAAACACTACGCGCATAACTTTTTTTACCAGAACGATACAGCGAATGTTGCCAAATGCCTGTTCTGTGCATGGCGAATTAAGCCATGGCATGTAGAGTTGTTACTAACCAGCGCTGCGGCAATAATTACAGTGCCAGCGATGCTGAAAGAAATAAAGAAAATAAGAAAGCGAGCAGTATAAATATGCAAAGTAACGCGTTAATTGTCATCGGAATGCATAGAAGCGGTACTTCAGCGCTGTCCGGTTTACTCGATGAACTTGGTGTTTTTATGGGGAAATCGCTTTTCGCTGCGCAGAAAGGAGTTAACGAAAAGGGGTTTTTTGAGAATTCTGAGCTTGTAAAGCTCAATGACCTACTGCTCGATGCCCAACTGTCGTCTTGGGACGACCCTTTAATGACGACAGAAGCGGCGTGCACTGAAAATTTGTTAGGTGACTACCGCGACAGTGCGCAAAGAATGTTGAGCACAGATTACAGTAGTCAAGCTCTTTGGGGGATGAAGGATCCTAGGACTACACTGTTATTGCCGTTTTGGCGCCAAGTTTTCTCAAGCCTTCCAACTGTGAAAGTTAATTATGTACTTATGCTTCGTTCACCTTTTGAAGTCGCTGGCTCACTAAAAAAGAGAGATGAATTTTCATTAGAAAAGTCACTTATGCTCTGGCTCAATTATACGCTTCTCGGGTATTTTAACTCACAAAATGCGCCAAGGTTAATAGTGTCATACGATAACCTATTGTCTGCACCTGAAAAAGTCGCAAAGGGTATTGCAGGTCTTGTAGACCTAACAGTCGAAATTGATCGAGATAAGCTCGGCTTTGTAGATAAAAATTTAAGAAATCAAACAAGCCAAGTGGTGCCCGATACTTATTTATCGAAGCTCGCCAACGAGTTGTATATCAACCTGTCAAAAGAAAATATTGATCACCAAGCCATTATTGCACTGAAAGAGGAATACTTAGACTACCAGCAGGGGTTATCTGCGGTATTAAAAGAACACAGTATAAGTATCAAAAAAGACGAAGTTTTTTATCGTCACTTGTTCTTAGACGCCTATCACTCGTTTTGGTGGAAATGTAGCTGGCCAATTAAAAAACTTGAACATTTATTAAAAGGGAAGCGGTAATGGTGCATGTTGCGATAGGTGTTATTACCTGTAAAAGACCCGCTTGGCTTTCAAGACTTTTAGACAGTTTAATAATACAAGAAATCAACAGCGACGTTAAGGTAACGATATTCGTTGTTGATAACGCAATAGATGAAGAAACCAAGTCGGTAGTGCTCAATAAAGTGATATCAAACAGTCAAATTTCGTTGCACTACGACACCGAACCCCAAGCTGGCATTGTGTTTGCTCGAAATAAGTGCGTGGAATTGTTTCAAGAAGCAGACGCCGATTTTCTTTTATTTATTGATGATGACGAATGGACAAGAGATACTGACTGGATCCAACGTTTATTGGATGCAGCAGGTAAATACGGTACAGACATCGTTACAAGCCGAGTTATCTCTATTGGCGCTGATGATGTTCCTAACTGGGCTATAGAGCTCATTTACGGCGATAATCCGTATTCAGAAGGTGACCCTGTTAAAGCGTTTTATACAAATAATTTGTTACTTTCAAAAAATGCCATTGAAAAAACTATTCCCTGTTTTGATGCGCGGTTCGCCATGACTGGAGCGAGCGACTATCATTTTGCCCTTCGTTGTAACCATCTTGGACTGTCTTGTGTTTATACAGAAGCGCCAGTAATCGAAGAGTTCCCTAAAAGTCGAGCTAGCGTAAAGTGGTTTTGTCGCAGGGGGTTTCGCTCTGGGGTGGGTTATACCCGCTCTCATTTGTTCGAAGAGCAACCAGTAAAAGCTGTTATTCGCGTCTGTCTAATGTCGGGAGTGCGCGTGGCAAGAGGCATATTAAGTGTACTTACAGGCATATTTACAACTGACAAACGAAAGTTAGTAGATGGGCTTTTCCGCTTTTGTGCCGCTGCTGGGACCATTGCAGGTTTATTTGGCGTGAAGCACGAAGAGTACAAAGTTATACATGGAAAATAAAAGTAGCTTGCAACGCTTGCTTAACCCGGATGACAAAGAAGGAGTTTAGTTTTGATAAGGTTCAGAATCTATTGGGTAGGACTTGTTTTACTGTTTGCCACTTTACTTCCTTCGCAGTCATGGGCGTCTAGCAGCGCATGCTTAACAAAAGATATTTCGCTTTATCAATGGAGAGTAAGGCACAATCAAGCCTTGCCTGCCGAACTCTCGCTAGCGCCTGATCAAACGATTGAGCAATGTATACGTTTAACTGGTGTTGGAAAGTTCGCGCTCACACTCGAGCCAAAGGGCTATAAAGTATCGTTAAATGGTGCAAGCTTCGTCGAAAATGGCACGCTTAGCATCAATGACAATGACACTTTGCTTATACAAGCACGGTCACCTTCAAAAAAAGGTATGCATCAAACTATACGTTTGCTTTTTAAGGAAACAAACCCTGATGCGCGAAGAAATACCTTCATTGTACCGTGGCAAATACAAACGCGAAATGACAGTTTAGTACCTACACAATGGTTAGTAGGTAGTGATAAACGTTACAAACAGGTTGCTGACGTTCTACCAAAAGTAAAAGGTGGCGACACAATTATCTTGAATGCAAATGAAACATTTGAACCATTTGAGATTAAAAACATTTCTGGTTCAAGAAACAAACCTATCACGTTAACTTCAAATACAAAAAACGCTTCTGAACGGCCGATAATAACTGGGGCTTTTGACAAGTTCGGTTGGACCGTTGCGGTAAGAGCCTCGCATTTTTGGTCTTTCAGCAATATAAAAATAGCTGATGGAAAGGTTTGTTTTCGCAACGAGGCCCATGGTACAAAACTAGAAAATGTACTCATACGCGATTGTCACATTGGAGTTATGGGAACGGATCGGAACTCAGGTTCATTAACTATTACGCATAGCGAAATTTTTAATAGTGGCGGCAAACCACCAGGACAGAAGTGGGGGCACGCTATCTATGTTGCTAGTGATCAACATGCGTTTCCTGGTTCAACGTTTACACTTGTGAATAGTTACTTGCACGACAATAAAGGTAATAACGTAAAATCTCGATTCGAACGTTCGCTTATAAAACGTAACTGGATTGAAGGCGGCGAGGATTCCCAGGCGCGATACCTTATTGAATTGATAGGGTTTGATGGAGCCTATGATTTTAATGGTCAAAGCCATCAAGTTGTTGAAAACTACCTTATCCACAAATCAACCTCGTTGGGGTCAAGAGTTGGCGGCGACGGGAATAGCCCTTCAAGAGGAACAATGTCATTTAGCGACAATGTTTTTATTATTGAAAGCGGATTTACTCATTCAATCGTTAGAACCTTTCAAGGCTTAGAAGCCGTTTCTTTGACTGGCAATTCTGTAGTGTATTCAAGTGAATTAACTAACAACATACTGTTAGATGACGAAGTAGAAGATGACGGCTGGGTAGGGGGAACGCCTACGATTGAGATAAGTAATAACGTGCTCAATGAAAATATCACTCTTGTGAGAACACCCTTGGGTGTTTTTCACAAGAGTCGCGGTGATGTATCCATTAACAGTAACTTGATTTTTGACCCTCTAGTATTAAAACACGGCTTTATAGAACAAAATAGGCCTCTTTCAGGAAAATACATAGGTGCTATTAACTTGCATTAAATGATAAGCATCTACTAGATATTTACTCAATTGCAATTTCAATAGAGTAAAATTCTTAATACAAATAATGCGTTACTAAAAAGAAAAATAATGAAAGAAATAGTTTTAAATTCGCTTAAGTGGGTTGCACTGGGAAAGATAGTAGGCCAATCGATTCGTTGGATTACAACAATTTTTACACTGCGGTTCCTATTCCCGGAAGACTACGCTGTAATGGCGCTATCAAGCTTCTTTTTAGCATTACTTTGGGCTTTCAGTAATGGTGGTATCGCCTCTGCTCTTATACGAACAAAAAAAATCAATGATAAGTTGGTAGGTGAGTTTTTCACGCTTTCAATCATCGCTCACTCGCTTTTTTTTCTGCTGTTGCAAGCTATAGCAGAACCGCTTGCGCAAATATATAGCGACCCTCGTTTGGCCGACGTAATCAGGGTCACGTCATGCACGTTTTTAATCTCTCTTATCGGTTTTGTGCCCAGCACTATTTTAAATAGAGACATGCAGTTCAAAAAGCTCGCTATTGTTGATGCTCTATCCGAATCTGTTGGCGCGTTGATTACGGTATTTTTAGCTTGGAAAGGCTGGGGCTATTGGTCGCTTGTCATTGGGGTTTTGGTGTCGGAATTTGTTAAGCAAACTGGCTATGCCCTGCGTAACCCAAAATGGATTTGGCCTTCAAGATTCACGCAGAGAATTAAAGAAATAGTAAGTTTTGCGTGGAAATCAGCCACTCAAGCGGCTATTGGATATACTGTTTTTAATATTGATGTGGCGATAGCAGGTCTTTTTCTCACCACTGCTGAATTAGGTTTCTATCAGTTTGCTGTTGTTCTTGCCATGATGCCGGCAGCAAAGGTGTTACCGATGTTGCGCCAGGTCGCACTACCTGTCTACTCAAAAATACAAAACGATCCAGGGTCGCAAGAACACTATTTTCTAAAAACCCAGCGTATTAGTGCGCTTATTTTCGTCCCTGTATTTTGGGGAATAGGAGCGGTTGCCTCAACGCTTGTTCCCCTAGCATTCGGTGATAAGTGGGAGCCCGCAGCTATTCTGATCGCGGTTTACTGCATTACAATGCCACTAAAATGCTTAGAGCAACTATTCGGGCCTCTGCTCAAGGCGATAAATCGCGTAGACGTCGTTCTAAGCAACACACTAATCTACGGTGCGGTTTTAATACCTTCCTTTTTTATCGGTGCACAATATGGAGCGTTAGGTCTAGCATCGTCTTGGTGTATAGCATTTTTAGTAGCCTTCGCAATTGCAACGAAAAGAGCTTGTAAAGCGATTAACATTAGCTTCAAAAACTATTTAATCGAAATATCTATCCCTCATCTAGTTGGTGCACTAATGGCATCATGTTGTTTTGCTATTGGCATTGTCCTTAATGAGCAAGATGCGCTCGCGGTATTGACCTTGCAGGTCGCTATTGGCGCAGTTATTTATATTGGGTTACTTCAATTAATTTCAAAGAAATATATTCACGAAGTAGTAAGCCTTGTTAAGAAAAAGCAAACATAAACTAGTGATTAAAATGGTCATTGAGGCGTTGATACCATTACAAATTAAATAACTTGTAAACAGGCTGGTGGTAGGAATGGGGTATTAATACTTTTTAAGAAGTACATTCTTTTTTATCGTCAGCCGTTTTTGTTTAAATAAAAACTTCAAATCAGAGTAAGCTATGAAAGTTGGTGTATACCGTCCGTCGGACCTTCCCGAAAGTTTTAATGTTTGTATCGATAATATCGTTAAGTACGCTAGCCATTTAGATGTGGACTTCGTACAAACAACTGATGAGGCCACGTTGGCTTCTTGCGACGTATTGTGGGATCCCAGAGCCGGCGGTGGCCACGCTCCTGTCGAATCTCTCTATCAATTAGACGTACCTCTTGTTGTTACGCTCCACGGGATAGGTCCGCTGATTTTCCCTTCACACTATTCAGTAGGATTTCGACATAGACTCCAAGTTTTAAAAGATAATCGAAAGAAAAAGAATGATTGGAAAAAAGCCCATGGGAAATACAGTAAAATTGTTACGGTTTCTAATTTTTCAAAAAGAGTGATCAATGAGTATTTGGGCGTAGACGCAGATGACATTCAAGTTGTATACAATGGTGTCGATACAACGGTTTTTAACGGCGCACGTCCAGAGCAAGATAACCAGCCTTATTTTTTACATGTATCTAATGATGAATCTAGAAAGAATGTTGACAGGATTATCAAAGCTTACTCGCTTATCAAAGAGCCGAACAAATGGCCATTAGTTCTCAAACTTTCTAGCGACAGAAAATGTAATGTTGATAAGGTCAAGTTAATAAGCCAACGCTTATCCAACGAACAGTTATCTGACTTGTATCAAAAAGCAGGGGCATTTTTATTTCCTTCTATCTATGAAGGTTTTGGTATTCCCATTATTGAAGCAATGGCTTCACAATGCCCGGTCATCACATCTGCCAACACTGCGTGTGAAGAAGTAGCGGGTGAACATGGTATCTTAGTGAACGCAACTAGTGTTCATTCTATAAAGCAAGCAATGATTGAGGCAATGGAAAGGCCTATGGGAACTGAGGCGCTTTTTGCAGCTCAGGAGCACGCAAAGTCATTCGGATGGGAAAAAGCGTCAGAAGCTTATTTTGAAATTTTTAATGAGGCCATGACGAAGCAAAACCTCAGAACCCTTGAGAACAGGAGCTAGTCTAATGTAGGTCGAACTTGATAGAATAACAATCGATACCTAGTTAGAGTTAAACTTTTGCCCAGTGCTTATTAATCCATAGCCTGAGAGGGTGTTCTATGTATTTGAAAGAAACAAGCCCAGCAAGGAATGCAATGGGCAGAACAATAAAACCGATATATGGTGAGTAACCACCAAATTTTACGAAAGTAAAATAGAATGGCTGTTGCCAAAGGTATAAAGAGAAAGAAAGAATACCAATTTTCTTAAGATAAGGATTTGTTAAAAGTAGTTGAACGAAGTGGGGTGTTTTTTCTAAATGATTTACGGTAAATGCTAAAAGAATGGGTGGAAAAAACGCTTTAGCATACCACGGAACGTCGTCTGAATAGCAATAAGCAGCTAAAGCAAAAGTCATAATTGGCATGAAGGAGGGAACAAAAGCGTTGAGTTTGCTTTTTATTAAAAAGTATCCAGCAGAGAAAAATATGAAGCTAGCAACTACTTCTGACCTGATATCGTAATTAAAT
This sequence comes from Alteromonas macleodii, assembly GCF_903772925.1. Taxonomy (NCBI): domain Bacteria; kingdom Pseudomonadati; phylum Pseudomonadota; class Gammaproteobacteria; order Alteromonadales; family Alteromonadaceae; genus Alteromonas; species Alteromonas fortis. The sequence goes on along the minus strand of NZ_LR812090.1, from coordinate 3,210,111 downwards.
TCAATTGAGTTCGCATTCTGTACATAGATTAATTTTGCGGCGAAAGTGGCAATACCTAGACAGAAAAGTGGGATGTACTCCCGTCCTTTAAATACATAGAATAAGCTTATAATACTAAGAACCACGTAGCAATGCTCTTCAATGTTTAGAGACCAAATATGACCGATAGGCAAACCTGTATGCAAGATGTCCGGTGAAATAGGAATATAACTTCTCAAAAAAAAGAGGGTATGAAGATAGTTTGTTGTTTCTGGTGACCTTAAAACAGCAAAACCGTACAAGTAAACAGCGCTCACATAAATAAAAAATACAGGAAATACTCTACTAATTCGTTTTTTATAAAAAATTCCCAGAGGAACTCTTTTTAAAAAAAGGATGTTGCTCATTAGAAGGCCTGATAACACAAAAAATATATCAACGCCTAAACGTCCAAGGTCAATTGCTTTTAAAAATGGAAAAAAATGAGAAAGCAAGACGAAAATTATTGCTATACCTCTCCAGCCATCCAATATTTCGACATTACCAGAAATCTGTGAAGTATCTGATGTATATGGAAATAGTTTCTTCAATATTTGCAGCTTCAATTTTTTCTTTCCCTTAAGGATGCAAGCAAAACAGTATCTAAAAGTAGACTCCTCAAGCAGTTTCGCTCTTTCTCAATCGGAGTGCTTCGTGCGTCAAACTGCTAACAACACCTTTATTCTTTCTCTATAGCACAATGAGCTATCACGTACCTGCCGAGTACAAAGAACAATATGACGCGATCTCTTGGATTAGTTCGAAATATATTGACATGCCTTTATTCATAGCTTAGCGCCCATATTTTAGTTTTAACACCTTACAACAGTGTTATAATCTCTTTAGCTGAATTCTGCCATGTATAATTTGAAACTGACGCGTTAATCCTTCGAGAATCCCATGGGCTATCTGCTATATTATTAATTGCCTTTGCAACTGCATCTGCACTTTGCGCCTCTATTAATATGCCTCCAACGTCTGGAGTTAGTACTTCAGCTATACCACCTACGTCAGTAGCGATAACCGGTGTCCCTGTTGCTAAGGCTTCCATAATAACATTAGGAACGCCTTCTCTATAACTTGGTAATATGAGGGCGTCTGAGTTGTGAAGCTCGTCCACAAGCGATTGGTGAGGTATGGCACCGAGTAGTGTCACCGCGTGTTCGAGAGACTTAGCGCTTATCAACTTTTGAAGGGCGTCTTTACTGCCGCCTTCTCCTGCAATACGCAAAGTCATCATTTGTCCATTGAGCATCGCTTTTTCAAAACCTTCAATAAGCTCAAATACCCCCTTTGTAGGAATAAGAGAACCAACGAACAGAAGACGCTGCGTTTCGCTGGAAAACGGTGTGGTCTCTCTGAGCGTAAATACGTCAAAATCGACTCCATTATAGATAACGTGAGGGGTTATCTCTGGTACGTGTTTTTTTACCACTTTGGCGAGTGCTTTACTTTTTGTCGTCACCGCAGTGCTCTTTTTAAACGCCCAGCGCATCTGTTTTTTGTGCAAAGGCTGCTGCATCAGTGCATTAACATCACTGCCTAAGCATTCAATGATGAGTTTGTATTTAAAAACGGTTTTACCCAGTGCTGCGACGACAGCTTCAGCATAAGCCCAGCTAGCTATTACATTTTCACTCTTAGCTAACCAAACCAAAGGTTTTACACAAATAATAAGTGAGAACAACAAGAAGAGAGGGTGTAAAGAGGTGAGAACTTTGGGAATATAAAAAAACGGAAATAAACAAAAGCCTTCAGGACTTCTGTGACCGTTAATTACAACCTGCTTGAAATAGGTAAACCAAGGAACAGGCATCAGAACTTTAACATCGGCATGTGCTTTCAGGTGCCTAATTTCCTCAAAGTTGTATGTTGCTCTAGCTGGTTGCCATGGAAGAGGATGTAGGTTAGTGAAGAAAAGAATAGATTTTTTCATTATCGATATGCTGCTTCATAAATCGAGGATACATCATTAATTGCGTAATTCTGATTAACAAATTCATATGCGCACAGCCCAACGTGTCTCAAGCTGTCTCGATTATGTATTTGCGAAAGTAGCAGTGTATACCAACACTCAATATCATCAACATTGTAAATAAACCCATTTTCCCCATGTTGAATAAGGCGAGGAATTTGACCGACGGAAGTAGATATCGCAGGAATGCCTCGTGCCATAGCTTCTAGCAAAGACATAGGTAATCCTTCAGTGGTTGAGTTAATTAATAGAATATCCTGACGCTCATAAATGGCATCTTCGTCTAACACTTCACCGTGCAGTGTTACGCAATCGTGTAATGCGTATTTCGTGATGAGATGCTCTATAGCACTTCGCTCAGGCCCGTCCCCAAAAACATTTAACTTTGCAAACTGTCTAAGCTCATACCGAGCGAAGGCTTCTACCAATTGTCCAATGTTTTTAAGTGGCACAAGTCGACACACAGTACATAAATTTAAGATTGGCTGTTCTGCGATATTTTGGGGTATAGGGGGGCAATAAACACCATTACTGATGACGATAACGTCTTGTGGCTTCCACTTATAACGCTTGTAAATACCATCTTTAATACTTTCAGAAACACCAAACACTTTGTCGATGTAAAGCTGTGCTAGTTTATGAGAACCCTTCACAAATCCAATAGGGGGCTCAACTTCGCCATGGATCGTATAAATCACTTTTTTAAAGAGTAGAATGGGGAAAATAGGTGCGAAGGCTTTAATCACCGCCGGAGAGTGAATATGAACTGTGGAAAAGCCGGCTAAATAACGTGATGCCTTTACAAGGCGCGTGATAATATTTCCTTTGATATTGATAACCTCAACGCCGAGTGATTCTATGTCACGTTGAAATGCATCGCTTTTATCACCAAACGATAGAACTTTGACATCGAGGCCTTTTTGACTTTGTACCTTAACTAAGTTCTTAACACATTTTTCCGCACCACCAACTTTCAAACTGCTTACGCAGTGTAAAATACGCATCCTAATACCTCTTTGCGTAACTAAACATGCGCTTTATATCTGCGGCAGACATGTCAGGAGCGATGGGGAATCGATGGAGATCATATGGGTTAGTACTTGGGATTGTATTTATACCAGGTTGAAAATTAAATGCGAGTTCGTAACCGGTATCTTTTAGCCCTTCTATTACCCTTTTATCATAGGTCGCCTTACTCCCTACAGGATAAGAAAAAGCTGAAATATCGCACCCTAAATTGCTTTCAAGCAAAGCTTTTGAGTGACTTAACTCATAAAATAACTCATCTTCTGAGAGCTTAGTTAATATATCGTGATTGTGTGAATGAGCACCGAGCTCCATTCCAGATTCGACTAACGTATTTAAATGATGCCAATCCATAAATTCTGCACGAGGGTAGCCGTCTTGATGATGCAACGTTTGTTCAAGCTGACTAATCTGTTTTTGGGCGGGTAATTTACAGTTTTTGACAGCTTGTAGTACGGCTCGAATAAAACGTTCCTGGCAATTTTCAAAAATTACCTCATTTCGCCACGCATCAAGATGCACTCTATTAGGCTTGTGACGCTTAATAAGGTAGGCCACTTTGTCCCACCAGGGGACATGACGGCTTCCTACTAGACCCGTTGCAATGAAAAAAGTGGCTGACACATTGTGATTACTGAGCACGGGTAAGGCATTGCTAAAATTATCAATATAACCGTCATCAAATGTTAAGCACAATAGCTTAGATTTTGGCTTCTCATTGTTCGTTAACAACTCGGTCAATGCCTTGAGACTAATAATATCAAAATTTTGTTTAAAAAATTTTATATGAGCATCAAGCTCTTCAGTAGTACACGAATATACACACGGATCAAATTCTGTATCTTTACGATTACCTATCCGATGAAAGTTTACGCTGTAAAGGCCGTTAGGAGCTGTGCGCCACGACAAACCATCTAGGCCTAGTATGCGCCCTGCTTTCATTTTTATTTTTGACAACATGTTACGCTAGCTTTTTAAACGCTGGGGGGGCAAGCACATAATCTCGGAAACGGTTCGGGTTGCCTTCTTCCCCAGCTTCAGCTGCTTTTATGATGTTATACATTTCTCTAGCAGAAACGTAATGTAGTGCGTAATTCTTTCCATCGTTATATTTAGAGGTTAAATGTCGATGCATTTCCTTTACAGGCTCGCCAAGTAATGTGTCCATATCGCCATCCTGAGCTCCGTGGGTGTGTACTTTTATAAATATCCATTCAGGTTTTCCTTCGACATGAATAGCTTGATCGACCCACAAATCAACACGATTGGGTGTCGGAGGAAAAGTTTTTCTAACATCTGAGTTTTCGATTTGAGGGAAAATTCCTTTCTTTCGCACTTTCCAATTTAAACCCAAAATTCCTTGAATAAGCAGTAGGTCACCCCAAGCCTTGCCACCTTTTACGATAGGTCGTCCGGTTTCATACGACTTCGGTTTCTCAGGATCGTCTTTCGCATAGTAAATGGTATTTAACATAGCGGGTTGTGATTCATCGGGGGATGGAAACGTGAAATCGGCGTAACACCCGGTTTCTCGAAGTACAATAAGCTCATCGTTTACACCGCACCACTTTCCTTCAGGGTGAGAGTTATCTAACACCCAGTTTCCATGTATAAAGGCGTAAACGGGTTTGCCTGTCTCCGGGTCAACGCTTAATGCATTATGTTCTTCGTGAAGGCACTGGGCAAAGCCAGAAAGGGTTTTTCTTAAGTTATCGCTAGTATCATCTTCGTGATGTAGGTGTATTTCTATCTCGCCAAAACCCTTAGCGCATAAATCGGAAATTTTATCTAAATGTTCTTTTCGATACTCCTCTTCGGGAAAGAAAAAACTATGCTTTGGATGATTTCCGTCTGCATCAAGAAATTGTGAGGCCATTTTAGGGTAATCAACCATCCAACGGTCCACACGTTGCCGCTCCAATTCAATGTTATCTTTATTTTTCCACTGAGGCTCATAGTGGTCTACGAAGCAAAACATGACATGCTGCGTACCACTTACAGTAGGCTTTTGTGTAAACTGGCTTTTCGTGTAATTCCAAAGCCAACTCTGCATTTTCTTTTTCTTTACAATGGCAAAGAATGCTACTGAGAGTAATACTAAAAGTGCTAGTGTAAGCGCGATCATCTAGATGTCCTTTGCCATGTCGCTGATAGGTTAGAGGATAGAAACTTAATGTAACCTCTGAAAAGGGATATATTCATTGATACAAAAAATGTTATTAGGCTAATAATATTTCCAACTATTGGAACGTCTTTGAATATTCTCAATTCACCTAGCATCCATAGTGAATAAAACGCTAGCTGTCCAAATAACATTACCGTATATAAGTAATTAGTGTGCCACAAGAGTACAATGTTGAGAAGCAAGGTAACTATCATTAAATGAGGAACAAACCAGCGAATTACCTTATGGCTTAAATAAGAAAACCAGCGCCACTTATAGCGTGGATTAAGCAACCAAGTTAAGCGGGACAATGATTGATAATTACCTGCGCCTATGCGAATGCGTCGGCCTGCTTCTTCCTTCAAGGTCGGGGCGATCTCTTCTGTCGCCAACGCCTGTTTATTATAGATAATTTGATATTTTCTTTTGGCTACGTTCATCACAATGCAGAAATCATCTATTATTGTGTTGTCCGGCAATGGTTCGTAAAGCGAAGTTCTAATCGCGTAAATCCCACCGTTAGCGCCAAGGAGAGCATCAATTTTAGATTCGTGTTTTTTCAAAAATTGCTCATATTTCCAATAAATGCCATCTTTATTGTCGCCTGAAAAAGCATCCACAAGGTTAAGTTCACCACATACGGCACCAACTTTCTCACTTTCAAAAGGTGTAACCAAGTTTAGAACAGCATCACTTGCAAACATGGTATTGGCGTCAGAGAATACGGTTATGTCACTTTCAACACGCTCAAGCAAATCATTAAGTACATTGATTTTTCCTCGGTTTTCTTCAAAACAAAAAACGCAAAGACGTGGATCGCGAAAACTGCTAATTATACTGTCGGTTTTGTCTGAGCTACCGTCTGAAGCAATGAGAAATTGTATTTTTTCATAGGGGTAATCAAGAGCTAACAGGTTCTCTATGCGCTCACCTATACAGCTTTCTTCATTATACGCGGATATCACGACTGACACCGAAGGTAATTCATTACCCCCAGTAATCACGTTTTTCTTAACTTGCTCGCGTTTAGAAAATGCTCTGCTGAAAGAATATAGTACAACCGGATATAATAAGTAGCTGTAAAGAATGAGGGAGATGGCCAACCAAAATAAGAATTCTATGTACTTCATGAGATTTATCTAGCTTTTGCTGGTATTCCCAAAGCTGTTGTATTTGAAGGGACATCCTTCACTACCACAGCATTAGCGCCAACTTTCACGTTACTTCCTATGTTAATGCCACCAAATGCCTTGGCTCCAGCTCCAAAAAAAATGTCGTCGTTGAGTATCGGCGATTTGCCTTTTTCGTCTCCAATCACCACACCACTTTCGAGAGTGATGTTTTTGCCACCAATAACTTTTGAATTAATGACAACCCCAATAGGGTGCATAATCACAAAACCTTCATCGAATTTGGCATTAACGCCTATTACGCACCCATTATAAACACGGTTTATATGAGAAAGTATTAGTGCAAGAGGGGATAGCAGTCTTATTTGCGCACATCGGTATGCTAAACGATACAGTATGTTTGCACTAGTGCCATCTGTAAAAATGATTCTCAGCGTCGATATCTCAGCGCCATCATTCATGTATATTTGCTTCTTTCTCGCAAAGTCTGTTCTTATTAATTTAAATATCGATGGCATATTAATGAAGCCTAACTTTCCCAGTTTACATTTAATAGTGAAGAAGGTTATAAGCTAAATACTCTTGTTATTAAGTTACCAAGTCTTCTAGAACTTATCCAAAGCAGCGTATAAGCATCTTAAAGAACAGCAAACTACTCAAAACATATGCTTTTAGCAAGCCAATAGTGAACGCTTATTTCAATGGAACATTCTTTGTACATTTAATTTCATTGCTTTGTTAAAAAGAATGCTCTTTGTATTTAGCTCGATACTAACTTCAGTATACCTGCATGTTGTTCGCCTTTTAGTTACTAGTGGTATTCAGAAAGCTCTTTCTCGTAAATGCTTTTGGCTGAAGACTGTTTTCTATTTACAGGTGTTAATTTACGCAATAAAGCTTTAGCACTTTCCTTGTCATTAGAGGCTATAAGAGTTTTGACTAGCAGTATTCCTGAATTGAACTTATCTTCTGTGTTCTGGTAAAGGTACGTGGCTAGATCTAAGGCTTCTTCGTATTTATTTAGTTTAAGTTTTATAGTAATTGCAGTGTCGATAACGTTGATATCATTTCGGTTCAACTCAATCGCTTTATTGATATATTCATCGGCACTCTTTAAATCGCCGCGTATCTGTAAGAGCCAAGATATATTATTATACACGTTAATATTAGCTAAGTTGTCTTCTATCATAGATTTATAGAACATGATGGCTTGGTCAGGAGCTTCCATAAAAAGCCATTCTGCATAACGAATTTTGAAATTTACATCTCTTGGATATCGAGTGATATGCGTTTTAGCTAACCTTTCAACGTTTCTCTTGTCGCTCAAGGCCATATACGCCTTGAGCAGGAGAACTCCGTTTTCCGTAGACTGGTCTTCATCGTAAATAGTCTCAAAGGATTCAGCTGCCTCGAACCATTTTGAGTTAGATGCAGCTATAAAGCCCTTGGCTTTGACTACGTGATAATTATCAGTATCGTTCGGGGTTGAACGTATTACTCTCTGCGCTTCTTGTAATTTATTGTCCCGTACCAGAAAGTAAGCTTTCCAGCCTACTAATTTTATTGGGGAGCTTTTTAAAGATTCATCTGTCACTTCGTCAAGCAAACTTAACCCCTTTTTCCACTCTTTTTGTCTTTCATAAAAGTTCAAAGAGAAGAAAACATATTCGTCACCTATCCCGTTTTTGTTCTTCCAAATCTCCAATAGGTTGTCTACTTCCGCATACTTAGATTCGCGTTCTAACAATGCGGATTTGAAAATGAAAAAGCGATTAGGCAAATTTGTCTGTACATCGACTTCATCAAGAAATTTTAAAGCCGTTGTGTGGTCGCCTTTTTTTAAATAGACAAATGCAATATCTGTTAAAAGGTTGGCATCGGGCTCAGTGAAGCTGGTATTAAGGTCTATCAGCCAGTCAAGGTTTTCTTCTAAAGTACCTGATAGGTTCGAAGCTCTTATCAAACCCGCAGTGGCATTTTGATTGTATTTAATAGATAAAACGCGTTTGAATTGTTCTATAGAATCCTCATAATTACCATTCGCCAAATTATCAGCAGCAATGAAAGTATTGGCTCTGATATTGTTTTTATCTATATCCAAAATGTGCTGAAACACTTCCTTAGCGTTTGATTTTTGTCCTACCTTCAATAAAGTTGCGGCTTTTAGAGATAACAGTCTGATATCTTCTGGCTCTTTAAGAAGCCAGTGTTCAATAACTTCCAAAGCGGTATTGCTATCTTCTCCAGCGATAAAAGTACTGATATAAAGTTGTCTTTCTTCTAAAGACTCGGTAGCTTTAATTTTTTCTAAGTCATTTTCTGAAAATGAGTTTGTTCCTTTCGCAGCAAGGATTAAATTGACCATTTGTCTAATATTCGGTTCGTTTAAACTTAAACTAGAAATTTTGTTTATCAATGAATTAGCATCTCTGGACTTACCTTCTAGCTCTAGCTGGTCAGCTATTTTCAAGCCGAGCAGAGCGCTAAACTCGTTGTTTTGGAGCTCAAAGTTGGTAGCATCTGCTATTCCTAGTTCTAGTTCAGTGGCTATTATATAGGTATAAACATCACTACTATTGCGAACTTTTGACTTGATTTTTGAAAAGTTTTCATAGGCTCGCTCGTAGTTTTTTAAGTAATAGTGTGCTATTCCCGCTATAATTCTTACATCCGCATTGTTTAAACCGGCGTTTATAGATAAGTTTGCATATTTTGCTGCTTGCTCGAAATCTTGTTTATCCAAGAAGTACGCGGCTTTCGTGAGATTGGCGATAGCATTGTCAGCATTGCTTTTCAAAATAATTTCGGCATAACTATTTGCATCATCAAGCTTATTTTGCTTGTAACTTGAAATCATTGCATAAAACTTGGGGCGGAAGTCAGACTTTCTAATGACAATCATTTTTTCAGAAATTATTTGAGCAAGTTCGTAGTCTTCATCTTTCAGTAACTGCCTCACTAACTGATAGGCTAAGAAGTAATTTTTTTGGTTAACCGAAACGTCATTCAATAACTCAAAAGCATTTCGATTCTGCTTTTCAAAAATAAGCGAAGACAGTAATTTATCATTTAAAGAGTTAGTCTCGTTAACTTCTGTTAGTACTAGAATATCTTGGGCTGTCTTAGGAAGATAAGTAAAGTTTTTATTAAGTCTCTCTAGTAAGACAATATTTTCTGTTAAAAAAAGCGTTTCCGCATAACTGTTGTAAAACTCTGAGCTAAAGTCGGAATTGTTATTTAGTTCTTCCGCTCTTAAAAATTCTTTTTCCGCACTATCATAGCGGCCGTCTCGCAAATGTGTTTCTGCTAAAAGCTTCCTGAGGTATACATTATCGGGAGAGTTTTGAAGCTTATGCTTGATCACGACAGAAGCGCGGTTAATTTCATCATTTTCTATGAGTTGCTCTATCTCCGCGATGCTTAAATCTGTACCTTTATTGCTACACGCTATTATAAAAACTGGTAGTAGCGTAATAAGAATAATTTTTTTCATAAAATAGATTGCCAAGTTTCCTTTATAGTATTTAATGTAACTAAGTCACTAACAAAAAGAAACATCAAAAGGTATGCTGTACTTTTTCAAGTAAGAAAACACTCTGTTTATACTGTTTTAGTTATGGTTTCAATAGGTTCTAACCTTTAAATTAATAGCTCGCTATTTATATTGAAGCCTCGAAGTTGCACTAATTTAGCAACAATAAATTTCGTGACGTAATATTACTTCAACTTTTACTCGTTTAAACTATATGAATACACGTGATATGATGGGACCTAAAACGACAGGGTTAGCCAGATACTGACCGCTTTTTCATTGCTAATATGCAACAATAGCTCACCCACATCAATATAAGTAATAATTATATTCTCTGAGTGTAGTGTTTTACGGAGATGTTATGGGAGTAAAGCTGTTAGTACTCCTCCAACCTTATTGAAGCTCAAAACTTAGTCCCATTTTATAAGAACCAACCTGTGCCTCGTATTTTCTGATTGAGCTCTTTTCAAAAAATTGCCATGGGATGAGATTTTAATTGATGATCTTAACTGCTTTAGAGTTTTTAATCATTTTCAACGAAAGTGTCGAGACCTTGAAAATATTTGCATTAGCTAAGCTAACATAGTAACTCAGCATAAAAATTTACACGAAAGAAAAAAGCCACTCATACGAGTGGCTTTTGGATGTATAGAAATGATTACTTTTTAGTAAAACGTCTGCTAAAGCCTAAGCCTAGCAAACATAAACCCATAAGAGCTGCATTCGTAGGAGAAGAAGCTGTTACATAAAGGTTAGATGAATCAACAGTAGTTTCACGTGTAAGCCACTGCGAGTCGGCAGTAACTGGAATACCGTATTGATCGATTATGTCTTGTTGGAAAACAGATACAGTGTAACCAGGTTCAACAACAGGGGCTTGCGTAGCATCTAGTATCTTAAGTGTAGCGAACGCACCTAAGCCATAGTCATCAGAATTAGGAGAATTTAGTAGATCTCCCAACCCAGTCATTCCATCAAAAGATTGTACAGTATTAATCAAATTTGTGGCAGAAACTGGCTCACCAAAAACTGTAAAGTTCAGGCCTTGATTAATGTTATAAGCTGACGATGTAACTTCTATAGAGAGAACCTCACCAACTTGTGTTCCACCATTTGTGTAAGAAAAGTTGATGTAACCATCAATAAATCCAGCAGCTAGTTGGTCACCGTCCGCCTCGTCAAAAATGTTATTGTTGTTTGCATCAGACGCAAGAGCTGTAAATCCAAAAAGTTCATACTCGAAGCGAAGGCCCCAAGTGTCATTGAACGAATCGTCACTCAATGGAAAAGCAAGTGGGCTTAGGCCACCTATTGTACCACTACCCGAATCGAATACATAAGAACCGTTACCGATTACACCACTACCGTCCAAATCTAGGTAAGCAGATGTAGGATTAAAGGTGTTAAATACAAAAGAAGTAAAGATGTCTGATGTAGTGCCATCATTTTCGTAATCTACGAATAACGGATCTGCAGAAACTGATACTACGCTTCCTGCTAAAGCTAATCCTGCGAGTGTTTTTGTAAGCTTGTTCATATCGCCTCCGTTGAACAATTCTATTTAAGACGATTACGTTAAGCTTAAAACATGCCACTATATTATCATATTGATATCTAAGGGAAATAATATACTTTGGATTAACCCTAAGACAATTCTGTAAAGAAATTTGACACTATTTCGATAATACTAGTTTCTTTGCAACTTTTAACTTCAGCTTCTGTATAAAACTTTTGTTACCCTTTCGTAGGTAAGTTACTTTAAATTTGTTCCGATACGCATCAAAGTGCATTCCCTTTGGTGCAGTAAGGACATCACCTCTTTTAAGTAGCAGTTTAAGTGCGTTTGTAGCGGCTACACCGGCACAAAGCTTAACCGCCATCGGCGTAGATGGGCCGCGTTTTTCATTGAAATTTGCCGCTTCTGGGACTACTAGATATTTTCTCTGTAACATTTTAGGAGATAGCCCGACTAAAAACTTCAAGCACTTATTTTCATCATCATCATCTTTCTGGATATCAAAATAATCAGAGAAAGACATACTAGAATCTGTAAAGCAAAGTACAGAAGTTCCCATTCCTAAGGGCGCTGCTGTAATCGCGGGTATACCTTGTAGACGACAATGGTTGAATACTTGTTCTCTGATATCAATAACGAAAAAGTCAAGGCTATCTATGTATATGTCTACATCAGCGAGGAATTCAGAAATGTTTGTCGAATTTATTCCTTCAGGAAAAACTTTTATCGAACAGTTAGGGTTAATATCTTTTAACACTCTTTCTAAAACAGAGATTTTAGGCATTTCCAATGTGGAAAGAAAAGCTCCAGCTTGGCGATTTAAGTTATGGACTTCAAAAATATCAAAATCTGAAATGGAGAATTTCTCGATTCCCAGTCTTGCTAAAGTTACAGCGTGTTCAAAGCCTACTCCGCCAGCACCTGCGATAGCAACACGCTTGGCTCTGATGCTCTGCTGTTCATCTGCAGTCAACCATCCAATATTTCTAGAGAAAGCTTTAGTATAGTCAAACATAACTTAGACTAATCCTTTTGGGTACTTACCAACCGTTTCTTGGATATCATTTAACATCACTCTAAAACTAGGTCTGAGGTTATGGAATAGCAATGTAGGGTTGATATAAAACGGCGCTCTTTTACCGTGATAATTTACAACAGGCCCAATTTGTTCAAATTGGATTCCGATGAACCGCATGCTGCGAGCTAGCCTGGGCTCCATCATAACGTAGGTATGCTTGATATCATTATGAATTACTAGAGCTGCAGCAGAAAAGTATAAGCCTATAGCTATGAATGGAAAACAGCGTAGTTCGTTTTCTGAGTATGTGTGCTCGTTGATAACACCGATGGCAGCTCCAGAGAACTTATCCATCTGACGTTTTCGAAATTCTAGTGGAACTGCCAGGCGGGATATTTCACAAATATCTTGTCTTGCAAAATTACGTGGATTTAGCGTTTCATGAGTAATGGAGTCTAAACAAAATTTCTCTATCGGGAGAAGTTGCTCGTCTGATTGAGGCCTTACTAGCCGCACTGTGCCCGCATAGTGGCCTGATCTCCTATGCTTTATTAAACAAGGGCTGGAAAACGTATCGAATTCATCTTTTTCAAATTTATCGCTTCGAAGCGGTTCGAATCCTAGTTCTTCACAATATACCTTGTGTCGTATAGTATAACTTTCATCTCGAACTGAGTCAGATTGCGCAACCACCGGCTCTAGAAAGTCTGAGAAGTGTTTAGAGATAAATTTAGCTTCTTGAAGTTTCTCTAATCCGCCAAGTGCTTTTCCTAGTTTACTGTCTCGGCCGACGATAGACTTCACGCGCGCTATTATTGTTTTATTAGCCACTAAACTTCGATCCACAAAAATCATCCTTCAAGAGAGTTTAGCAAATATTTTTCATAAATTACTTAATCCTTTTATACTATTTTTCTTAGTAATTGATAATTTGTGTTTGTTTAGCATTCGTATTTTTGCTTGTATCATCGTAAATAGGCAGTGATCTATGTAACACAGGCGTGAAAATACCTGTTTTGTATGAAAAAACGTAATTTATTTAAGACATTTCGGTAGCCATATATAAATGACGTTTTTTCTAAATATCTATAAGCGGAAATAATATGAAAATTTTCTACATCACAGCTTTACTAATGCTCACTATTTTCAGTGCAGGGCTTAAAGCACAATCCAATCAAAGTAATGACTTTGTTGACACGGTCAAAATGGTTTCAGAAGGTACAGTAGCAATTGCTATCGATGCGCCAATCAAACATTCGTCTCCACGAGTTCTAGGAACTGGTTTCGTTGTAACGAATGGGCACTTCGCGATAACTAATTATCATGTGGTATCAGAAGATCTAGATCCAATTATAGTTGAACATTATGTCGTTCTAAGCGGGGTGGGGAGTGTTGTTAAAAAAATAAGAGCGGAAGTCGTTCAAATAGATCCCAAACATGACTTGGCTCTATTGAAATTGAGTTCTCCATTAAAGCCCTTAGAGCTTGGGAGCAAAGAATTACTACTACCTGGAACTGAAATAGCGCTTACAGGTTTTCCAATCGGTGCTGTTTTAGGGCTATACCCAGCTACCCATAGGGGGTACATTTCAGCTATAACCCCAGATGCAATCCCTGCATCAAACAGTGACCAGTTAAATTTGGTAATGATGAAGCGCCTTCAAAATGTTAGTCTAATTTATCAACTAGACGCTATAGCATATCCTGGTAACAGTGGTAGCCCATTATATAACCCAGAAACGGGTGAGGTTATTGGAGTGATAAATAAGGTTTTAGTTAAAGATGCTAAGGAAAGTGCTTTGGCATCGCCGACGGGAATTTCTTATGCTATTCCTGTAAAATTTGTTATTAAGTTAATTGGGAAATATGGTGAAGAAAGTTAATATTGGGTTTGTGAAGTCATATATGGCCTAATACTTGCCTCGTTTGTGTGAGGTTATAGAAATTTTAAAGTAGCTTCTATGGCGGTTAATTAACTTAATAAAAAACGCGTTATTGCTTAGATGACCAATTATAAGCTTAAAGCTTACCCTTTCAGAACCCAATGACAATTTTACATCAGTTAGGACGTGACGGATGTACCTCAAAATTACTGAACAATACCCAAGGGATTAATAAATGAAAATCTTAGTCACCGGAGCAGCTGGTTTTATTGGCGCAGCTGTATCGCAATACCTTATCAATCGTGGTGACCAAGTTGTCGGGATTGACAACATAAACGATTATTACGATGTAAATCTAAAGCACGCCCGCTTAGATGAAATTAAATCATCACCTGCTGCAGAACTGTTTTCATTCGTTGAAATAGGGGTAGAAGAGCGCGATAAGATGGCAACGCTTTTTGAAGAACATAAGTTCGACAGGGTAGTGCACTTAGCAGCGCAAGCAGGCGTGCGTTATTCTCTTGAAAACCCTAACGCTTACGTCGACTCGAATATTGTCGGTTTTGTGAATATCTTAGAAGGGTGTCGTCATAATAAAGTTGAGCATTTGGTGTATGCATCATCTAGCTCGGTCTACGGCGCTAATGAAACTATGCCGTTTTCAGAGCAGCATAACGTCGATCACCAAGTTAGTTTGTATGCCGCTTCTAAAAAAGCGAACGAGCTAATGGCGCACACTTATAGCCACCTTTATAACTTGCCTACAACAGGGCTGCGCTTTTTCACCGTTTACGGTCCTTGGGGTCGTCCAGATATGGCGCTGTTCAAGTTCACAAAAGCTATTTTGGAAGGTGAAACAATTCAGGTTTACAACTACGGTAACCACCGTCGTGATTTTACCTATATTGATGATATCGTTGAGGGCGTAATTCGCTCACTGGATAATGTGGCCAAGCCTAACGAAAGTTGGGACGGCGGCAATCCAGACCCTAGCACCAGTAAGGCGCCTTATAAGGTGTATAACATTGGTGCGCAAACGCCTGTTCACCTTTTGAAGTTCATTGAAACGCTGGAAAGTGCACTGGGTATTGAGGCTAAGAAAGAGCTGCTTCCTATGCAGCCGGGCGATGTGCCTGACACCTATGCTGATGTGTCGTCACTGGTTGAAGATACTGGGTACCAACCGTCTACCGATGTCGAAACAGGCGTAAAAGCGTTTGTTGATTGGTATCGTGACTTTTACAAGGTGTAAGACCTAGAGCGTTAAGCGTTATCTAAAAAGCAGTTAAATTGCACTGTTTCTCATAAATCCCGCACACTTTTTGGGCAAAAATTCTTTTGTGGTTGAATAACCAAGCTCAAAAAGTGTGTTTTTAATTTCAGGCGTAAGCGAAAAGTCCACCGCAGATATCTCACCGGTATTTACCACCACCGTATTGTGCCAATACTTGGCATTGACGTACTCCCTAGATATTGCTGTCATAAATGTACGAATGAGCATGCTGACGTATTGGGGTAATTGAAGAAGGTTCTTTTTAATAGCTTTACGTTTTTGATTGGTGCTTTGTAGCCTGAAGCACACGGATGGTGTGCCATCACCTCGCCAGTCTTCAAACAGCGCATCCTCAGACAATATTGCCCCATCTACTAATAAGTGCTCTTTAAAGGGCTTAAATGAAAAGATAAGCGGAATCGACATAGAGTACCGCACCGCTTCTGATACTTTCATATCAGGGGAAGTGTGCTTATTAAATAGAACTGGCCCGCCGCCGTTCACGTCGGTAGCGAGTATATGCAGGTCAAGGGGGAGGTCTGCAAACACTGCGCCCTCTAGCTGTTCGTCAATCCATCGTTGAAATACGTCGCCAGACGACAGCCCACCTTCTCGAAGTAACCTTATCAGCGAAAACTCAGTGAATTGCTTGAAATCGGTAACTAGTGCTAGCTCTCGCATTTGCTCGACAGTGTACCCTTTGGCATAAAGGGACGCGATAATTGAGCCGCCAGATACACCTACCAAGGTATCGAAGCCAACATTCATATCGTGCAGCGCTTTTATGATGCCGATATGGGCGCTTAAGCGCGTGCCTCCACCAGAAAAGATTGGAACTATTTGTGTTACGTTCGCATGTAAAAGTTTATTCGGTATCGCCGCCGAGGCTATTTGCATGTGCATACTCCAAACTAGGGAGGCGTCGCGAACAAAGTTTTTAATTAAGCGGTAAAACGAAACGCAGTGCCTCACAGTAAAAGCGTAGTTTAATGGCGCACTATCAGTAAAGCTTGAAAAGGAAGAAGAGCGATATCTTTAGTCTAAGGTGTTGCGTTATTGCTACATAATGCGATGCTCAGTACTTTTACCAGTGAGTTCAACTGGCAGATCACAAAGTACAAATGATTGGACATCATGGGAACGATACATAAAAAGGCTCACTTAGAGATTAACAAAAGTGAGCCTAGTTTTTATAAGGTTGAGTTTCTAACGTGCTTTACGGTCGAGGTTATAAACTTGAGGGTTCAACCAATAAATACACATTTGAAATTAACTCGCAGCAAGCTTCGCTTTCATCTCGCGGCGACGTGCGTGCAGCAAAGGCTCGGTGTAACCACTAGGTTGTTCTTTACCTTTGAAGATAAGGTCGCTTGCAGCCAAGAAGCCGATTGAGCTGTCTAAATCAGGTGCCATTGGAATATATTCAGGGTCCCCTGCATTTTGCTCATCTACTAGCACTGCCATTCGTGCGAGCGATTCTTTAACCTGGTCGACACTCACAATGCCGTGCTCTAACCAGTTCGCGATATGCTGCGATGAAATACGCAAGGTCGCGCGGTCTTCCATCAAGCCTACATCGTTGATATCAGGAACCTTCGAGCAGCCAACACCTTGGTGTACCCAGCGTACTACGTAGCCCAAGATACCCTGAACATTGTTGTCGATTTCACGTTTAATGCTCTCGCGAGTCAGCACAGAGGCATCTTCTAGCAATGGAATGGTAAGTATGTCAGCAAGGCCATCAAAGTTTTCATCTAGTGACTTCTGAACGTCAAACACATTTACATCATGGTAATGAAGGGCGTGCAGTGTTGCTGCAGTGGGTGAGGGTACCCACGCAGTATTAGCGCCAGCTTTAGGGTGGCCTATTTTGGCGGTCATCATATTTTGCATTTCATCAGGAATTGGCCACATGCCTTTACCAATTTGTGCTTTGCCAGAAAGACCACAACGAAGGCCTACGGCTACGTTCGCGGTTTCATAAGCTTTAATCCATGCCATCGACTTAAGGGCAGCTTTTTCTGCAAAAGGCCCTGCTAGCATCGAGGTATGAATTTCATCGCCAGTTCTGTCTAAGAAACCGGTATTGATGAATACAACCCGTGAAGTGGCTTCAGCAATACACGCTTGAAGGTTAATACTCGTGCGGCGCTCTTCATCCATTATACCCATCTTAAGGGTGTTGGCTGGAACACCGATAATTGTTTCGATAGCACCAAATAATGCGTTAGAGAATGCAACTTCTTCAGGCCCATGCATTTTAGGTTTAACAATATAAATACTGCCTTCACGGCTGTTTTTAAATTTACTGTTGCCTAATAGATCATGCTTTGCGATAAGTGAGGTGACTAAACCGTCCATAATGCCCTCTGGCACTTCTTCGCCATCAAAGAGCATCGCATTGTTAGTCATAAGATGACCTACGTTTCTAACAAACATAAGGCTTCGACCAGAAAGCACTAGCTCGCCGCTTTTTAACTCGTCTTGTGAAGCGTGTTTAGATGGCTGATAGTATCTATCGTCATGCATAGCGCGAACAAGTTGCTTGCCGCCCTTTGTCATTTCAATACTTAGGGTGCCTTTCATCAAGCCTAGCCAGTTGCTGTACACTAAAGTTTTGTCTTCTGCATCAACGGCGGCAACGGAATCTTCGCAATCCATAATAGTAGTCAGGGCCGCTTCAACCAATACGTCTTTAACGTTTGCAGCATCGCTCTCGCCAATAGGGTGAGTCGGGTCTAGTTGTATTTCAAAATGCAGGCCGTTGTGGGCAAAAAGCAAGCTTGACGGAGCGCTTATGTCACCTTGGTATCCTTGCCACTGTTCGGTATTCGCAAGTGTAGTCTCATCGCCGTCGGCAAGGGTAATTGCTAGTTTGCCCGATTCGATTTTGTATTTAGTGACTTCTGCGTGGCTGCCTTTCGCGAGCGGAATCATGCTATCTAAGTAGTCTTTCGCTTTTGCAACTACTTTGGCTCCGCGCACGGGGTTATAACTTTTTCCTGGCTCTGCGCCTCCGTCATTATTAATTACGTCAGTGCCGTATAATGCGTCGTAAAGGCTTCCCCAACGGGCGTTTACCGCGTTAAGCGCATAGCGAGCGTTATTGATTGGCACTACTAACTGTGGGCCAGCCATAGTTGCAATTTCAGCGTCTACATTTTGTGTTTGTGCGCTTACTTGCGATGGTTGCTCCACAAGGTAACCAATGCTTTTTAGAAAGTCGGTATATTCATTTCCATTTACAGGGTTACCAGCTTTGTGGTAGTCGTCGATAGAGCGCTGAAGCTGTTCGCGCTTTTCTAGTAACGCGCGATTTTGAGGGATGAATTTTTCGAAGAGGGTTTCTGCACCTTGCCAAAAGGTGTCTTTATCTACGCCTGTGCCAGGAAGTGCCTGTTCATTAATAAAGTTATCGAGTTGTTCGGCAACCTGTAGTCGGCCTCTAGTAATATATCCTTGCATAACTACCTCTATACATTTGTCTGTTAACCCAGTGTAGTGCGTATAGAGATAGTTTTTTAATTTATGGTTTGTATTTTTGCCATATATTTTGTGAATGTTTAGCCCGCGTTCATTTCGCTAGCTACATCACTGATCAAGCGGCGCAACCAAATATGACCTGCGTCGTGATGAAGTAGGGCACTCCACGCCATTTTTAGTGCAATAGGTGGTATGTCAAAAGGCGGCTCTTTAATTACTACGTCTGGGTCGTGCTTAAACAAACGGGCTGCTTTGCTCGGCAAAGTAGCAATAAGTTTCTGCTTTTTCGCAATTTGCAAGGCCGCGTGGTAATGGCGAGTAAAAACACGGATAGCACGTTGTTTTCCTATCTTGGTCAGTTCAGCATCAACCCACCCCAACTTTTGAACTTCATTCGGGTCAATACCAACGCCAACACCAAAGCCTGTTTTACTTACCCATATATGCTGAGCATTTAAGTAGCCTTCAAGATTGCATTTTTCCACTAGCGGGTGATCTGCGCTCATCACGCAGCTAAAAGTGTCGTACCAAATAACTTTTTGGTGAAACGACAGCGGCAGTTCGTCGAAGCGGTTAATTGCCATATCCACTTTACCTTGCTCTACATCGTGAAACGTCACGTCACTAGGCGTAATAAGGTCAAGGGTAATATTAGGCGCTAGCTCGGCCAGCCTCCCAACAAGTTCAAGTAACAAGGTACTTTCTGCATAGTCACTAGTCATAATGCGAAAAGTTCTGTCGCTGGTTAACGGGTCGAAATCAGTTTCTGGCTGAATAGAGCTTTCTAATCGACTAAGTACATCGCGAATAATAGGCTGCAGCTCGAGTGCACGCTTAGTAGGTGTCATTCCATCGCTGGTTCGTACTAAAAGCGGATCTTTAAACAGATCGCGAAGGCGTTTCAAGCCGTTACTCATTGCTGGCTGAGTAATGCTTAGCTGGTTTGCAGCTTTGGTTACACTTCCTTCGCGCAACAGCACATCTAAATAAACTA
Organism: Alteromonas macleodii; assembly: GCF_903772925.1. Classification (NCBI taxonomy): domain Bacteria; kingdom Pseudomonadati; phylum Pseudomonadota; class Gammaproteobacteria; order Alteromonadales; family Alteromonadaceae; genus Alteromonas; species Alteromonas fortis. Next base: position 3,190,099 of record NZ_LR812090.1, on the reverse strand, counting down.
ATAAATTCAGGTCGACCTTCGCTATATTCATTATTCTAATGCTCTTATTAAACCTTATTGAACAAGCCTATTATAAAGCTTTTTTATTTGATTGTCAGATAAGCGTTTAGTCTTAAATTTGTTACGGAATTATTTGTAACTTATTGAAATTAATTAAATATGTGACTTGGTAATGGGGCGGGGGAAAATATGGCTTCTTTTATTTTTACTAAAAAGCATAAATGAAATGAATAGCGTGCAGAAAAAAGGGCACCCGAAGGTGCCCTGTAGGAAAGGTTGGGATGCTTTCCGTTTAACTCATTGCCTGTTCGCGTTATACGTCGAACTGGTTCATGGTGTTATCTTCACCAGACGCTTTAAGTGCACCTTCACCAGAGAAGTACTCTTTATGCGTATCACCTAAGTCAGAACCTGCCATTGCCTGGTGCTTAACGCATGCTAGGCCTTGGCGAATTTCTTGACGCTGCACACCGCGTACATAAGCAAGCATACCTTCTTCACCGAAGTAGCCTTTTGCAAGGTTGTCTGTAGACAGGGCCGCAGTGTGATAAGTCGGTAGCGTGATAAGGTGGTGGAAGATGCCTGCTTCACGCGCTGCATCAGCTTGGAAGCTCTTAATCTTCTCGTCCGCCGCTGCTGCAAGTTCGCTGTCGTCATAGTCAGCAGACATAAGTTTCGCGCGGTCATAACCAGAAACGTCTTTACCTTCTTCTGTCCAAGCATCGAATACTTGCTGACGGAAGTTAAGCGTCCAGTTGAATGATGGAGAGTTGTTGTAAACTAGCTTTGCGTTTGGAACTTGCTCGCGAATAGCGTTAACCATTTCAGCAATTTGACCAACGTGCGGCTTTTCAGTCTCAATCCAAAGTAGATCAGCGCCGTGTTTAAGTGACGTTACACAGTCAAGTACTACACGGTCGAAACCAGTGTTGTCTTTAAAGCGGAACAAGCCGTTTGGTAAGCGCTCAGGTTTAACAAGTTTGCCACCTTGTTTAAGAACTAGGTCACCTTCAGTTAGGTCGTCTGCGCCTGCAACTTCAGTTGTTTTAAGGAATGCATTGTACTGAGCAGCTAGGTCTCCTTCTGAAGTAGAAACAGGGATCTTTTGAGTAAGGCCAGCACCTAGTGAGTCGGTACGAGCGACGATTACACCTTCATCAACACCTAGCTCAAGGAATGCATAGCGTACTGCGTTGATCTTAGCTAGGAAGTCTTCATGAGGCACGGTTACTTTACCGTCTTGGTGACCACATTGCTTCGCATCAGATACCTGGTTTTCGATTTGGATACAGCATGCACCCGCTTCAATCATCTGCTTTGCAAGTAGGTACGTTGCTTCTTCGTTACCAAAGCCCGCGTCGATATCCGCGATAATTGGAACTACGTGAGTTTCGTAGTTGTCGATTTCAGCTTGAACAGCAGCAACATCGCCGCCATTTTTCTTCGCGTCGTCTAGTTTATTGAAAAGGTCACCCAATTCACGAGCGTCAGCTTGGCGAAGGAAAGTGTAAAGCTCTTCGATAAGCGCAGACACTGACGTTTTTTCGTGCATTGATTGGTCAGGAAGAGGACCAAACTCAGAGCGAAGTGCTGCTACCATCCAACCTGAAAGGTATAGATAGCTTTTATTCGTTGTGCCCTGGTGCTTTTTAACTGAAAGCATTTTCTGTTGACCTACGAAGCCATGCCAGCAGCCTAGAGACTGTGTGTACTGAGACGAATCTGCGTCGTATTCAGCCATGTCTTTGCGCATGATACTTGCTGTGTAGCGAGCAATGTCTAAACCTGTTTTGAAACGGTTTTGAACCTTCATACGTGCAGCGAATTCTGGGTTTATACCTTCCCAAGCTCCGTTTTGTGCTGCCTTTAATGTGGCGAAGTTATCAATGTCTTGTTGATATTGCGACATGAGCGTCTCTCCCGACTATAATTAAAATTCTTAACGTTGTTTGTGTTCACGCTGTAGGGCGTTCCCGTTGATTCCATTTCATCCTAGTGCCGTAGTTCGAATAATAGAAATATATATTTTGCATTGCGGTCATTTATTCTGTGAATGTTTAATGGGGTCGTTGTGCCGTCGAAATTCTAAAAATTTAGAAAACGCTTATTGAGTTTTTTATGAAATGAGACGTGCGAGCCTAGTCGTTTACCGCTAAAAAATTGAAAAAAGCTTAAGAGAGCTGTGCGCGAAAGTAATTAGAAGAGGCACACTTGAGGTTGTTCGCCTATATTTAAGCTACCTTTTGTTGATAGTGATGCCTTGCGAGCGCATTTAGCTGAACCCTGCGCGCTTTCACGTACTTACGTAAAGTGGTTAGGGTAAGGCGCAAACGCTAGCAAATAAAAGCTTACAAAACGTGAGGTTGCTGCAAAGAGTGTTTTACTGTTAAAGCATTAATTATGTTGCTTTTTTCAGCTGTCTATTAGCTAAAAGGGTAATAGCTTTGTAAAGATGGTCGGGGTAACTTTAGCGATAAGTTATTGTAGCTAGGCTAAATTGATATAACGGTATTGATTCGGCTATAGGTCTTTGATTGTAAATTGAAAAAGTGGGCGTTATGAGTAACAGTGTATTGTCGTCGGTTGATCAGAGAACCAAGCTTGTAGGGGAAAACAGGCTTGAGCTTTTGATGTTTCAGCTTGGAACCCGCCACATCTTTGCCATGAACGTCTTTAAAATTAAAGAGGTTATTAACGTTCCCAAACTCAACATTATGCCTGGGTCCCACAACAACCTTAAAGGTGTAATGAACTACCGCGGTAGCTCTATTCCAATTATAGACTTGCGTCAGGCAATAAAAATGCGCGGTGCAGCCACTGAAGCTACGGCTAAAAACGTAATTATCACTGAATACAATAGAAGTGTGCAGGGCTTTATTATTGGCGAAGTTAAAAACATCGTAAATACTTCTTGGGGGACCATACAGCCGCCCCCAAGCGGCATTGGTAAGTCTAACTATTTAACCGCCATAACTCAGGTGAATGTTGAGGGTAAACAAGAGCTGGTTGAGATAATTGATGTCGAAAAAGTGCTCGCGGAAATCATCGATTACGATACATCCATCTCCGAAGAAGTGTTAGATCAAGGTATCGTTAATCACTTTTTAGGTAAGAAAGTGTTGATAGTTGATGATTCCAGCACGGCAAGAAAACAAATTAAAGATACCTTGGAGCAGCTTGGTATCAGCATTATTGAGCGAAAGAACGGCGCAGAAGCCTTGGCGCTACTAAAACAGTGGGCAGATGATGGTAAAAACCCTACCGATGAAATCCTGCTTATGTTCACTGATGCAGAAATGCCGGAAATGGACGGTTATCGGCTTACCTCAGAAGTGCGTAACGACCCGCGTATGAGCAACCTGTTTATCGCATTAAATACCTCATTAAGTGGCAGTTTCAACGATGCTATGGTTGAAAAAGTAGGTTGTAATAGATTTATCTCTAAATTTCAGCCCGATATGCTTGTAGACGTGGCGCAGCAGCGCATGCGTGAATACCTTGCTGCACAAAGCAAATAGATTTCCTTTCTTAAAAAAACTTCAATTAGACGAGGTGACTAAAATGGTCATCTCACCACAAGCTTATTTTATCCAAAAGCTTTGAGCATATTGTCTGCCTGATTTACACTATTACCTTTTATCGCTTTATTAATACTAATGAATCATTCGCGATAATATCGATTTTGCAGTAACTGCGGCTAATAACGTCAGCAGGTATCTTTACTTACTCAGGGAAGTTTAAATGATTAAACAATTTGTTCGCACATCATTGCTAAGTTGTGCGTCTATTGCTGTTCTTGCAAGCTGTGGTATCACTGAATCTAAGACTGAATCAGCAAACGTAAACAGTAGTCAAATCAAAGGCGTGCCGAAAAATATCATTATGGTTGTTGCCGACGGCATGGGGCCTGCCTACACAACCGCTTACCGTAATTATGTAGATGATCCGTCAACACCGGAAGTAGAGACGGTTGTATTTGACGATATTTTGGTGGGTAACGCCTCGACTTACCCCGCTCGTGTATCGGGTTATGTCACCGACTCAGCCGCTGCTGCAACAGCACTTGCTACCGGCGTGAAGTCATACAATGGTGCAATAGGTGTAGATGTTAATAAGCAGCCGGTAAACTCGGTGATGTACCATGCTAAGAGCAAAGGTATGCGAACTGGTTTGGCGGTTACATCTCAAATTGTTCACGCAACACCAGCATCATACATTGCGCACAACGAAAGCCGTAAGAACTACAACGAAATTGCTGAAGATTTCTTTGATGTGCGCGCAAACGGCGAGTTCGTTGCAGATGTAATGTTAGGTGGTGGCACTTCTTACTTTGAACGTGAAGACAGAGATATTTTGGCGCAGTTCATTGATGAGGGCTACGAATATGCCGATTCATATAACCGCTTGGCGTCGGTGCCAGCAGGAAGTAATGTACTAGGTCTGTTTGCTCCTGTGGCACTGCCTGCAGTACTTGATGATAAGCGTAAAAACCGTCTTAAGTATTTAACTCAACATGCTATCAAGCACTTAGAAAACGACAACGGCTTTTTCCTTTTAGTTGAAGCGAGCCAGGTAGATTGGGCAGGGCATGCGAATGATATCGCTTCTGCCATGGCTGAAATGCACGACCTGGCGTTAACCATGGAGTATCTGCGCGACTATGTAAAAGCTAACCCGGATACACTGGTTGTATTAACTGCTGACCATAGCACCGGCGGTTTAACAATTGGCGCAAATGGTGATTATCGCTGGAGCCCTGAACACCTTAAGTCAATGACAGCCTCAGTAATGACGATAGCGCTTAATATGGCTAATGAAGAAAATCCTGGTGAGTATGTTGCGCAGAAGCTTGGGCTTTCCTTAAGCGAAGAAGAGTTAGCCACGTTAAATAGTGTATCGAATCAAGATGATGAAACGCGCTTTATGGCGGTGAAAACCTTCCTAGATTCAAAAACAAATACAGGGTGGACTACAGGCGGCCATACTGGTGTAGATGTTGAAGTGTTTGCTTTTGGCGCTGGCTATCAGTCGTTTATGGGGCAAATTGACAATACCGATATTGCTAAAACCATTTTCAGTTTTATTGATAAAAAACAGCCTATGAAAATCGATAATGACGCAAATGAAGTATCAAGAAAGGTGACCACCAACATTGAGCTTACGTCAGACGAAGATGATGACGGCTTATGTGATTTCAAAGAAGACTGGCGCTGTAACTAAACGTCGGGTAAACGGGCGAGCTAAGGCTTTTGTAGCAAATGCATTATTGAAGCAACACATAGCCAATAGAACTTAACTAAAATGGAAGCGCCAGCGTTTTTTAAACAGGCGCTTTTCTTTTATTTACAAAAAAGATATTAGCAAAAAAGAGGTCAAACGAGAGAATGGAAAGCGAAATGCTATCGTTACTGCAGGATATTTATGACGAAGTCGAGCCTATGCTTGGCATGGGTAAAGTCGCAGACTATATCCCCGCGTTAGCCACGGTTAATCCTCGTCAGTTTGGTATTTCTATTTGCGATATCAATGGGCACATCACGTCTATTGGTGACGCTAGCGTGCCCTTTTCAATACAAAGCATCTCAAAAGTTTTTAACTTGGTTTTGTCCATCAATCACTACGGTGAAACCATGTGGGAGCGGGTCGGGTGTGAGCCATCTGGGCTGCCGTTCAACTCCTTAGTGCAGTTAGAATACGAACATGGTATTCCACGCAACCCTTTTATTAACGCAGGCGCGCTGGTGGTAAGCGATATGGTGCAATCGCGCTTTGCATCACCTTTTATTGCCATGAGAGATTTTGTAAGACGCTTAAGCTGCAATGGGGAAATTATAGTTAATAAAGAAGTTGCTGATTCGGAGTTCGAACACCGTTCTCGTAACGCGGCAATGGCGTATTTGATGAAAGCCTATGGCAATTTTGAAAATGATGTGGAGGATGTGCTTCGCAATTACTTTCATAACTGCGCATTAGAAATGAGTTGTGAAGACTTAGCGCGATCTACGAGCTTTCTTGCTAACGCAGGCTTTTCAACCTGCGCGAATGAGCAGGTATTAACGCCTTACCAAACTAAGCAAGTGAATGCATTGCTTGCAACTAGCGGTATGTATGACGAAGCGGGCAGCTTTGCTTTTAAGGTGGGTTTGCCGGGCAAAAGTGGGGTAGGCGGCGGTATTGTTGCCGTGGTACCTGGTCGATTCACTATTTGCGTATTTTCTCCTGCTCTTAACAGCGTAGGGAACTCTCAGCTAGGCGTGGCGGCGCTAACTTCACTAAGTGAACGGATAAACTGGTCTATTTATTAGTAGCCCGTCAATTCCATAAAGCCGCTCCCCGAGTGGGAGCCCTCTACTTCAACTCGTCCCTCAAAATAGGGAAATAAACTGTTATTCCACTGTTTTTCTTTAAACGCGCTTACGGAAATATCAATATTTTTTGTCGGTAACTGTATGCGCCATGCTGTGGGAACGGAACGCACTGAACTATCATGTTCGTTTCCCTGCTTGCCATCTTGTTTGCTTTCTTTTTGAATTAGCTCATAGCCTGTTGGCGTAATAGATAGGTTGGCTTGCTCGACGTTCTCTTTCATTCCATTTTTATTTATGTAGCTGGCCGTTGTGAATACTTCAGTGTTTTTAGTTTCGCTTTTCTCTTCGCGGTTAGTATTCGCATGCATTCGAAACGCCATAAGTTTGCTTCCGTCGTTTAAGTGCAGTGAAAACCAGTCCCATCCTAATGCCTCACTGTTGGCCAAATGGCTTGTCCATTCGTGATCAAACCAGCCTTTACCCTCAACCTTTATGTTATTGCCTTCTATATTCATTGTTCCTTTTGCATTAATGAAGGGCTGACTGTAATAGTAAGACCGAAGACGTTCGTCTTGCGTTTTTTTGCTATAGCCATTATCGCCTTGCTTTATAAAAGGGCCCGAAGAGTTTAAGTTAAGCGCGACCTTAACGGCTTTATTCATTGGAACTACTTCATTATTTAACTGTGTATCTGCAGGTAAAGCTCTATCATCAGCACCGTTTTGAGCTTCATCGCTTCTAGGTAACACTTCTTCAGTGGGTTTGGAGGTTGCATTAGGTAGCTGATTTGTATCGCGAGTATGTTGTTGACCAAAAGCAAAGGTCAACGTGGAAGGAAACATGGCTTTGCTATCTTCCGTGGCTTTTGATTCTGGCTCAGTCTGTGTTGCCTTCCATACCCAATCATCGATAACCGTAGTAAAGGGGGCTGATTTTACGTAAGCGTTGCCTACGCCGCCATTCGCAAATCGCTCTTCAAAATAGTGGTGTTCTAGGGTGTGCAGTGAGGCATGTCCCATCCATTGTTGTCCGTTAGCCCAATTTCGCACGACTGGCTCATAAGTACTTTTACCGGAGGCTGCATCAGTATTGAATCGAAAAAGCGTATACTGCAAACCGAATTCCTGACCGTCTTCGCCACTTAATACAAAGGTTAGGTACCACCATTCTAATTGGAAGTCGGGGTGGCTTTTATGATCTTCAGGAAGCTCAACATACGTGTTTCTCTCTACTGAAGTAAAGGCATCGCTCGATTGCATCTCGCCAAAGAAACCACGAGGTGAAGAGGCTTTTGGCGACTCACTACTTTTGCTTTGCTCGTTTGTATTCGAACTGTCATTACAGGCAGACAAGAATGAGCAAATGAGAAAAAGCAATAAACAGCTAAATTTGCTGAAAGGCCAAGGAGAATAGTGGCTATCGCGATTTAATCTATACCTCATAGCTGCACTTCCTGTCTTAAATCAATTTTGGGTTTGAGTTTCCCTAAAGGTAATAAAAGCACCAGTGAAACGATAAGCAGAGAAAGACCTACACTGGACAGAATAACGTCTACTTCAATTGAAAGAGAGTACACCCAGTTAAACGCGTATCGATTGACTAAATTTATAAAGACGTAAGCTAAGTAAATGCCAAAGGGTATGGCAAGCAGTGCTGAAACCAAACAAAGTAACAGGTACTGCATAAATAGCGACGTCTTAACTTTTAGCTGGCTCACTCCCAATGCTCTTAACACAGACAGTTGCGCTGAACTGCCTATAGTCAAAACGGTAAGGGACACCGCGAAGGCAATGCCTGCAACGAGCAAGGTTGTGATATTCAGGCCGTCGGTCAACACAAAGGTGCGGTCAAACGTATTCATGGAGGTATTTAAAAGCGCTTGCCTGCTATACAGGGTTATGTCGGTTTCATCTCCAAGGTGAGCTTTTAGCTGCTGTGCGAGCTTATCTTTTGAGAAGGCAACGTCGCTACTCGCCGTGACATCTTGGTCGCCGGTTGGCTTGGGATATATAGCCAGTACGCCGGAAAATAAGCTATTTCTCACTGTAATGTTGTTTTGGTTAAATAAAGGAAGTGGCGCTAATACCTGCCCATTAAGATTGCCATAATCAGGGTAGATACCAAGCACTTTCCATTTAGGTTGCGTTGAAAAGATACTTGTATTTAAAGGCTCGGCAGTCGTAGCGTCGGCAGAACTGTCTGACGCCCCTTTTGCTTGATTGGTTGCTGGGTTTGGTGATTGAGTAACGTTTGAACTACTTCCACTTAACCCTTTTCGAAACCTTATATTAGCTATATTCAGCGTGTCGCCTAATTCAGCATTAAGCGCGAAGGCTAGTTGCTGATTAATAAATATTCCTTTCCCTTCCACAAACGCACGCCAAGCTGTACTAAGGTCGTTATTCATTACATTATCGAGGACCAAGCCCTTTTTACCTTTTTCATGAACAGGGTAACTACTAATAGAAACGTAAGTTGGGGCGGGGGTTATTACTTCATCTATTTTTTCTGTGCCGAATAAACTTATCACGTCACCCTCAGCTTTTAGCAAAGGCGTCACCGCCAGCGGTGATAGTGAATTGGCTGACAGTGATTCTACATTACTGAGTGGCGCGTCGGTATAAAGGTAGAAAGGCGCGTAAAGTCTTTGTTCTAACCATTGTTCCGTTGCACTTCTAAAGCTGTCGGTCATGGTATTCATGCCGATATTTGCTGTTAACGCGATAAAAAATGCGCAAACAGCAAGGCGTGTTTTACTAGACAGTAAATGCATATTAGCAATCACGTAATGAAATACGGGCCATTGTCTTGGCGCAAACGTGGTGAGTAGCTTTGCTACGATAGGTAGCCACAGAAGCACGAGTACGCAGCTGGTGAGGAGTAATAACGCAACAAAGAGTAGTGCAGATGCCGTAGAGGTAATAAAGGCTTCAGCAATAAATAGAAAAACCAAGGCAGCTGCTGATACAAGGCCTACAGTCCATTGCCGCATCATTTTCTTTTTAGCGGGCCGCACAGTTAACGCATTTGAAAGCTTAACTATAGAAGTTAAAGAGAAAACGACTAAGGACGTGAAAGTCGTTATTAACGCGAATCCAAAAATAAAAAGCAGGTTTACGTCAGGGGTAATGAATACGGCGTTAAATAACGACGTGAAGGTACCGCTTATTACCGGTGATAACCATGACGCGGCTTGAAAGCCTACGAACATGCCAATTGGTATACTTATCACGCAGTAAACCATAAGTTCAGTAAAAAGAGCGCTACTTAAAACTCCTTTAGATATGCCAAGTTGGCGAAGCCGTATCACGTTAGGCAGCCGTGTGCGGTACATTAAGTTTAGCGCGTTCAGCACTATAAAAAGTGATACCACGCCCATAAGCGCGCTCATTGCCCACAGGTTCAATCTAAAGCTATCCGGTAACGTTCCGGTATCATTGCCGCTGTCGTTACTTGATTGTTTAACCGCTATCCCAAGTAATGCTTCTATAGTTTCAAGGTCTTGTTCGGAAAGCGGCGAGAGAGCTACTAGGCCAGCGAGCGGTACAAAACTTTCTTGCTGCTTTGAAATATCATTAGCGCCAGGCAGGGTATTATCTTTGCTGAGGGCATTGTCTTTACTATTTTTGCTGTAAAAAGGGCTTATCCCTCCTTTATAAAAGTCATCAATAGAGACCAAAATCGTATCTTGCGGCACAAGACTACTTACATAAGCGTTAACCGTTGCTGGCCATTGCGGGGGGGGCGTCGACGCTTTATTGTTCTTATTTAGCGTATTGTGACAGCTTAGTTTGGCATTTGTAACAGGGTGAAGCAGCCCGTTTACAGAAAAGGAGGTCGTAGAATTAGCACGCAATATTCGAGCAGCAGAAGATGGCTTACTTTCTCCAGCTCTCAAAGAAAGAGACGATAACAAAGAGTCTTCATCAGTAGCTCGAAAGGTATTTCCTAGAAGAGGCTGGGTATCAACGCCAAGCAACTTGAGGGCAATGGGTGTTGCTTCCTCATCACTGCATGAAAGGGTAATGCTGCGTTCAGATGTAGCTATAAGCTGAGTAAAGCCATGCCGGCGAAGGATGGCATAATCTTCCTTTGTAAAGCCTTCATGAGTAAAGCGCTGATGCGCTGCCTGCTCTTTTACAGAGCGCTCATGTGCAGAGTACTCATGTGAAGAATGCTCATGTTTAACGCTGCCTTGCGAGTGTTTACCTTGTTCAAGCTGTGCATCGCTGCCGACCGGGGTGATGATACTGCCAGCCAAAAGCCCTTGATTCGACTGCAATAGTTCACCCTGTGTTGCGCCTTCGTTTATCAGCAAAACGGTAACAAGCCCGGCATTGGCCAAAACTATTGCGACCATAATGAGCAAGGGTTCCCACGGTCTATGCCTTGCCATAGCAAGAAGACTAGAGATACTCAGAAGTAATGTGCGCAACAAAGCAGCTTCTCACTCTTTAATGGCGTATTTGTAACAATATTCATATCGCTAAATATCTCCACCGTTACGCTTATTTACGTAAACTGGTGGTGAAACAGTGCCATGTATTACATTTTTAGACTCTATGCTTCCAGGCCTGACATCTTCTAATACACCTTTATGCAGTCGCAGAACAGAATCCGCTTTTATCGCTACGTCTTGACTGTGGGTAACTACCACAAGGGAGGTGTTAGCTTGCTTGCAGGTTTCAAAAAGTAAGTCTGACACTATTTCGCTAGTGGTCTCATCCAAGTTGCCGGTGGGTTCGTCGGCCAAAATAAGCGAGGGGCGATGTACGAGCGCTCGCGCTATGGCACAGCGCTGCTGTTCCCCTCCAGATAATTGGCTTAGCGGTTTTTGCGCTAAGGGTAGTATTCCAAGTTCATCCATTAACGCTAATTGATAGTCTTTATCAAAATTACCTTTTAGCCTTGCGGTAAAGGCAATGTTGTCCCATACGTTAAAGCAGTCGAACAAGTTAAAGCTTTGAAACACAATACCTAAATGCTGCTTGCGAAAATTATCGATATCCCTAGCTTTAGATGTATTATCGAGCTTGCTATAGCCAGCAATCGACAATCCGTTTACTGCAATGTCTCCGCCGTCGGGAGTCTCAAACCCAGCAATAAGCGACAGCAAGGTAGATTTACCGCAGCCAGACGCCCCCTGAATACTCACCGATTCGCCCGGGTTTACAGTCAGGCTAAGGTTGTTTATAAGCTCAACCCCTGTCTTTGAAAAGGATTTCTTTAAGTCTTTTATTGTCAACATAGCTCAGGATTAAAGGTTCAGGGTTAACACTACGGTGTTCAAAATACAGGGTTAAAGGCTCAATGCTATAGCGTAAAAATATGGGCCTAATCGTGGTGTTAATAATCATAGGGCACACAGTAGGTCGAATTTCAGGCTCTCGCGGCTAAAATACATTAAATGCCCATACACGCTAATTAAATTAATTGTTTTTCTATCTGAGGGTATACGTATAGTTCAGGATTTTTGGTTAAAAAACGAGAGGGGAATTCAATGTTCTATTGTTCCTAGGTGTCTTGTGACACCAGAAGGTGTCTTAACTTACGCCATGGGGCAGGGGCTTTGGACTAGAAATTAAAAAGGGGCTGTAAGCCCCTTCTAGTTTGTATCGTTACTGGTTAATGAAGTTATCGAGCTCTTCGCCAGTGATTTTCTTGATTTGTGCAAATAAATACCAAAGCGCGGCAATAAGTAAAATCATGCTCGGGATCACAATGACAGGGTAGCTAAGCGCTGTCATTCGACCCAGCTCTTCAGTGTAGGCCGTTGTGCCCGGTTCACTGACCAATATCATTTTTGCCAAAATATAATTAAGCGCTGAAGAGAGGAAAAACGAACTCGCGACAATATAAGAGCTTACCGCCACCTTCTTTTTAAACTCTGGCTGCTTTCCCTTGGCATCTAGTACCTGATTGAGGTGAGGCCAGTTTATGATCTGGTCGTTAAGAATAAGCATTTTTACCAAGGGTTTATTAGTGTACTGGGTCACTAACACCGCTATACCGATAATGCCCGGAATGGCCGCTTCTTTGATCGCAATATACTCTGCTGGCAATTTGAGCAAGCTAAACCCGCCAGTAAGTAACACGCTGATAATCCCAAGAACAGAAAAGCCGTTTACCTTTCCTGATTCTTTTAGGTCCCATAGACCGTAACCAATAGGGAAGCTAAGTGCGGCTACAATACTCCATGCTGGCCCTAGGTAATCTTCTGAACTTGCATAGCTCATCAATACCACAGGAATAACAATGTTAAACGCGAGGTTGCCGAAAAAGCCTTGATTCTTTTGAGTAGGTTCTTGTACTGCTGACATATCTTTTAATAACGTCTTATCTTAAAGTCAATTATACGGAAAGTAATTAGCGTGCCCAGTGCCATGCGGCAAATAAGCCGCCAATAAAGCCAAACAGATGATATTCAAAGGAAATAAATTTTGATGTGGGAAGTACACCAACCAGCATTCCACCATATAGTGCCGCAACCACAAGTGATATAAGCAAATACCGCACTTTATTACTTCTAAAGCCAGCCAACACTAAGAAACCGAAATAACCATATACCATTCCGCTTGCGCCTATATGTGTGGCGGTTCTACCAAACAGCCATACGCCTAAGCCACCTATAAGCAGTGCACTTAGCGTTGCGATGAGAAACGTACGTTTTCCCCATTGCATAGTAAGCCACATGAACAGCAAAAGAGGCACCAAGTTAGCCATCAAGTGCGTCGGTGTTCCATGAAGAAAAGGTGCTGTAAAGATATAAGGTAGACTTGATAGGGTACGAGGCACCACACCAAACTGATTAAGAGCATTGCCGGTAAGTAAATTTGCTACTTCTACTACGATTAAAAGTGCGCCCAACGTTAGCAGAACGCGAATTTGAAATGAAAGCGGCTTCATAAAATTGCCCCTTAACTAGATTACAAAATAATATGGGGAAGGTAGCGAGAAAGGTCCTGTGTGATCGCTGAGGCATCTTCTCTTACCGAAATACCCGCTGGCATGTCATCTACTAACCAACTACCTATAAGCGTATGATTACCTTCAAAAACGGGCAATGGTTCAAAAGCTTGAACAATAAAACCTTCTTCGCCGTAAGGGCCATCACTCAAAACGCTCTCAACACCACTTTCGATAATTGATACGTTGGCACCCTCTCTAGAAAATAGGGGCTTTTTAATCCACTTTCCGGACAAACTATTTGCGTTTATTTCGTCTGAAAAATAAGCGGGAAGTAGGTTAGGGTGGCCTTCAAACTTTTTCCAAAGCTGGGGAAGCAGCGCTTTATTTGAAATAATAGATTTCCACGCAGGCTCTAACCAATTTACTTGGGCGTCTTCTAATACGTTGCCAAACTCTTCGCGCAGCATAAATTCCCAAGGGTAAAGCTTAAAACAATCAGTAATAGGAGCATCTTGAAGGTCAGTAAAAACGCCTGTGTCTGCTAATCCAATATCTTCGATAAACACAAAGTCAGCTATAAGCCCTGCTTCTTTAGCGCAGTCTTGAAGGTATTGCACAGTACCGCGGTCTTCAACGGTATCTTTACAGCACGCCATATGCAGTTGATTTATGTTGTAGTGCAAGGCAATTTCACGAAAGCGATGTACTAACTTTTCTTGCAAGCTGTTAAACTGATCGGCATGCAGAGCAAGTTTGCCTGCATCGACATTTTGCGAAAGCCACAGCCATTGCCAAAAACCGGATTCATACAGGCTGGTGGGCGTATCTGCATTGTTTTCAAGAAGTTTTGCTGGTCCTTTGCCACTGTAAACAAGGTCAAGGCGAGAGTATAAACTTGGGTCTCTTTCGTTCCAGCTATTACGCACTAAATCCCAATGCTGCTCCGGGATGCAAAAGCGAGTAAGTAATTCCTCACTATTCACCACATCTTCGGTAACCGCCAGACACATTTGATGTAACTCGGCAGTGGGGTCTTCAATGTCGTTTTCAATTTGTGAGAGTGTGAATTGGTAGTAGGCACTTTCATCCCAGTACGGTTCGCCGTACATGGTGTGAAAATGGAAACCAAACTCATTGGCCAACTGCTGCCAGCCCTTACGAGGCTGGCAAGGCATTCTAAACATTCTTATCCGCCCCAGCCGCCTTTACGGCTGCTGCTACCCCAAGATGACTTAGCGCGCACACTGCTGCCAAACCCGCCTCGTTTCATAGTGCGGTTCACCGTTGGTTTTGGTTTGTAAACGCTTTTATTTACCCGGTAATTTCTTTTTCGAATATCGCCATCGAACACATAGCCGTCTGCCGTTATCCAGCGTGAACGAAACGGTGAGTTATATGAATAGGAAGTATATAAGGGTTGCGAGTAGTAGCGACTTGGTGAAAGTAAAGAGCTCACCATATAGCCAGCCATGAAAGGCATGAAAAAGCTGCCGCTGCTGTTGTTTACGTATTGGCACTGATTTGGGCCAAATTCGTACTCACAGTCATATTCAGAACTAAAGCGTGGACTGGTGCGCATAGCCTCATCCACCGCTGTCTGATAGGCAGCTTCACAGCGCTCTACCGCATCTGGGAAGTCTTGCTTACAATCTTCTAGCGATGTGTAAATAGTGGCATCTTCTTTTTCCCCGCCACAACCACTGAGGATAACGCTAGCCACGCCTAACGCTAAAGGCTTAACGTTAAAACCTTTACGCATACTATTAAGGTTAATGTGCTTAGTGCGCTTCATAACAGGCCGCTCACTTTGCTGGTTATCAACAATTTGACGTTCTATGTTGCTTTTATCAGTCATTGCTGCCCCCTTAATAGGTCATGCAAGCGGCGTTTAGTAAGCCTACGGCAATGGACATACTGGCCAGCATTACACCTGCAGAAACTTCATTATTGTTAATACGTTCTGCAATTTTAGGCATAAAGCTGAAACGTAATATGGCAAACGCCAAAGACTGAGCAACAACCGCAACGAGCGCCCAAATAGCAAAATCTACCACAGCAACAGAGTTTGAGGCCGCGCTGCCAAGCGCTATAGCAAAACCGATAATAGCCCCGCCAAATCCAATAGCTGCAGCTACATTTTTTTCTTCTTTTACCAGCTTCCATTCATCATGAGGTGTAACTAAGGCGTACACCAATTTGAAGATAAACAAGAAAACAATCGATAGGCCGAAGTACAGCGCAAAGTTATCCAGGCCGGCCAAAGAGTGCATAATGGTATCCATAGTTATTCCTTTTTTATTAACCGTTTATTGTGATGTCTGCAGGCTCAACATCGAAGCCTGTAGAAATCACTAAGCATCTGTCTAAATTGTTACCCACTTGTTTTTCTTCACCAACAACAAGCAAGGTCTCAACTCTATCGTTACTGATAGGACGTTCATACAACATCATAAACTGATCTGTTTTACTCACATCACCATCTTCTTCGTAGGTCGTTTCGGTTACCGCAACTGGCGGTGATTCGTCGCCCACAGCCCCCCATACACGAGTATATACCTTGCCTTCAAGTTCGTAGGTAGGCTGACTGATTACGCTCTTTAAACATTCATTCCACTGAGCTGTGTTGCCAATGGTTTTTGTCTCATAAAAGTGCCAAAGTTTCACGTCAGTAATGTGGTTCTCTGATAGGCCACCATCGGTCACCACCTGTAAAAAGCCATCATCGTCAGTGTAAAAACGAAGCAGAGTGCCGCCAGTATCTAAGGGGGCTTCACCTACCGCTTGAATTAACTGAGAACGTGCAGCGCCTTCAATGGTTAACTCGGGTTCTAGTAGGGAAAGTTTTAAGTTATCTAACTCGAAAGAACCACCTAAATAAAGCCCCATTATTTCTGGCGCCTTAGGTTCTGATTTCTTAATAGATTCTGATTTCTTAAATAGTTTACTAAACATGTTTACGCCTCTTAATCAGCGTCCAGTGACGACCAGTTTATTGCATTAATGCGTCGCTCAGCGATGTAAAACAAGGTGTCACCTGGGTTTAACGTAGCGTCTAACGGTGGGTTCACCACCATTTCTTTCACAAGGCCATTGGGTGCATAACCGATAAAGATGGCGTCGTGTTTGCGCTTTAAATTGATAAATAACTTGGCAACGGAAATCGCTTGGCAACTTTGCGGTATTTTTACTGAAAATTGTGCTTGCCCTTCATCAATACTTAGCAAGTCGTGATGAAGCATACTGGAACCTGGATCAAATGCAGCTTTAACAAGCATTTCTATTGCAACACTAGGTGTGCATTCCACTTTAGGACAGTGGTCCTGAAGCAAATTTACTAAGCTGTCATCGTCGAAATAGGCCACTTGATGAGCATCAGGATTACGCTTGGTACAATAAAGCGCAGTAGTCATGGTGACATCATCTTGCGGGTTATCGATAACAATAGTTTTGGCAGAGCTTACACAAGCGCGGTCCATATCTTCGTCTTTGTTGAACGAATCTACTTTTACAAATTCAATGACGCCGGGCATGGGGTTGGTAATATCAGCTTTTACGCAAAGTACAATGTCAGGACGTTCAGACATTGCATCTCGTTCTTGCAGAATCAAGTCAAGCAGCATCATGGTGCGCTGCTCATTCCAACCAATCACCAAGATATGTTCATTAAGCATCAAGCTATTCATACCCAACAATCCTTTCTTCCACGTTAAAGAAACCCAAGCTGCAATTCGGCCAATTACCATGGCGAAAATACTCAAACCAAGCGGTATGACATAAAGCGCAACAACTAACTTTCCCGCTGGAGTGACGGGAGAGAGATCGCCATAACCTACCGTTGAAGCGGTGACCGCTAACCAGTAGACAAAATCGGTTTTAGCAATTAAGTCGTGTTCGCCTGCAGCGAAAAGAAGCCAATAGCTTGTTACTGCGTAAAACGCGGTCGCACCGACAATGGTGTACCAGCGAGACTCTGCAAAGTATTGCAGCATGATTTTTCGCAGCTTAATCCATGGAGACATAAAACAAACAGCCCTTGTTATGCGTGTCCTTACTCTGCCTTGAAGTACTTGATTTGTCTAGATTAGGTCGTTGTTATCTGGCGATTTATGCAAGGAATTATTGTAACAAGAATTAAAAATGGGAGCCTTTAGCTCCCATTCTTTGACTTACTTGCCTAGAATTCGAGCTAGCTCGTCATCGGCTGAGGTTTTACCCCCTTTGATGCCCGCTTCTGCTAGGCGTTTTTCTAAGTCGCTGCTCGACTCCTCGCTAGCCAGTTCCTCGGCTGCTTGAAGTTCCGCATTGCGCATCTTTTGCTTATCCTGAATGCGAGACAAAGACTCAGTAGCTGTCTTCATTTTGCTGTTCGCGCCCATGTGGCGTGAAGATACTGCAACCTGCGCTTTTTGAACACTTTCAGTAGCTTTGACCATGTCCACTTGCTGTTCTAAGCGACGCAAGTTCGCTTTAGCTTGCTGAATATTATTAGCCAACTGCTTTTCAGACTGTTTGAACTGATCAAGGTAGGTTTGTTCTTGCTCACGTTCTTCTTTCAGCTCTGACACTTTCTGAGCACAGTCAAGAGCAAGCTGACGATCGTTATCTATCGCTTTACGGGCATGCTCTTCGTACTCGGCTATTGACGAGTTAAAGCTATCTACTTTTTGTTGAGAAAGTTTACATTTCGCCAAAATCTGCGTTCGTGCATGATCAGACTTGCGTAGTTCTTCTTTGGCTTCTCTGATTTCTTGTTCCAAAATTCGAATCGCCTGACTGTCTGCAACAGACTGCGCAGCTTCGGTAGCACCACCTTTTACTGCAGTAATTAGTTTTTTCCACACTGACATTCGCTTCTCCTTAAGAAGTAAATTTTAGTTAAGGTGTGTTTCGTAGGCATCTAAGAAAGATGCAACATTTTGAAACAAGGTTTCCACTTCAATAACAATACTTTCGGCTTTCGACTGGGCACTTAGTGCACCAAAGGCGGTGTAATATTCTTCGCCACCAATATTTGAAATACCTACCGTGGTTAGAGGAAACACCATGTGGGTAGACAGTATTTCATGGTCAAGCGCAGGCTTATCTTTTACTTCCGACGCGGCGAACAAGAGACTTTCTACCAAAATTTGCTCACCGCTAATTGCAAGCCATGCATCAATGCCGTCTTGATTAGCAATAAGTAAGCAGTTTTCCTCATGTGTTACCACAAAGTCATCGTGCTCTTTAAATAAGGCTTCGATGCTTTCCAGTTCCCAGCTCATACCTTTCTCCTTTAGTTATTAAAGCGATAATGTTGAAAACGAATGTCGTATGCTCGGTGCTTTGTAACGCATTGCTTAGCTTACATCGGTGTTGAAACACAAAACCTAAAACCTAGCATTACCAAAAGAACAACCGCAGTTACTGTAACGACTATTTACGTCTTCGCCAATATCTTGACTTGCAGTGTAGACCTGTTGTGCCATAATCGTCAACATTAAATGCATGCTATAAGTGTAAAAAAGTGTGTTTTTGTAAAATATATATCACATTTGTGTGATTTTGGAGGCTGGGTGAACACAGGAAATGCGCAGAGTGCAAAGAATGCATGGCGACAAACGGTTGCAAGAGTCGTGAAATCTGAAATGTCTGTGCGTGGCGTAAAATATCAAGCGCTAAGCCAAAGGCTTGAAGAAGTTGGTGTGGATCAAAGCGCTGACAATTTAAGGAATAAAGTGAATAAAGGTATTATGGGGGCCGATTTATTGCTTCAGATTTTATACGTGCTTAAAGCTCGACCTTTAGATGCCGCGCTTTTAGAAGAAATCTTAACTGATCTTAGTGTTTCGAAAGAGTAGAATAGGGCAGATAAAAAAGTACCCAGCAAATGCCGGGTACGAACGATAAGGAATGTTATGGGAGAACATCATCACTATCTGGAGCAGATGTTAATCGTTTAAGTATTTGCTCGCTAGTACAAAATTCAACTAGTGCGTATTTTGAACGATAAGTGGGTATTAATATCTATACTTATAGGCTAAGAGGTAGGATTTCTAAGACTTTGGTCGACATTGCTTTCTGTGAAATTCCGCAACTTTAGTATAGTTACCTCCTCTTGATATTGTGTTAATCCATAAAGAAAGCCACATAAATTGCGTTTTAATTAAGAATCTATTATCTATGAAACTATCTGAATTCAGCTTTTCGCTTCCGGAAAGCCTAATTGCAAAATATCCCACCGAAAACCGTTCAGCCAGTCGCCTTTTGCAGCTAGATGGTAAAACAGGCGAAGTACGCCACAGTATGTTTGCTGATATGGTCGAACTTTTAGATGAAGGCGACTTGCTGGTTTTCAATAATACCCGAGTTATTCCCGCACGACTTTTAGGTAAAAAAGAAACGGGCGGACAAGTTGAAGTGCTTATTGAGCGTATTACGTCAGACAATACTGCGCTGGCACACGTTCGCGCGAGTAAGGCACCTAAGCCGGGAACTAAGCTTATTCTTGAAGAAAAAGTAAACGTGACGGTTACTGGTCGAGACGAGGCGCTATTTATTTTGCAGTTTGACCACGATGAAACTGTGCTAACGCTGCTGGAAGCGCATGGTCATATGCCGCTACCTCCTTATATTGACCGCCCAGACGAAAACTCAGACAAAGAGCGCTATCAAACCGTTTACAATCAAAAGCCAGGCGCTGTTGCAGCACCTACTGCGGGGCTTCACTTTGACGACGCCATCTTAGAGGCGCTCAAAGAGAAAGGCGTGAATTTGGCTTTTGTAACCTTGCACGTGGGGGCGGGTACCTTTCAACCCGTGCGCGTTGACAATATTCTTGAGCACAAAATGCACGCTGAGTTTGCAGAAGTCCCTGAAGAAGTCGTTGACGCTGTGTTAGCTACAAAAGCTAACGGAAAGCGTGTTATCGCAGTGGGTACAACCTCTGTACGCTCTTTGGAATCAGCGGCAAAGGCAAGCGCTGAACGCGGTGACGGGGAGCTTATTGCGCCATTTAACGAAGACACAGAAATCTTTATCTACCCAGGCTTCGAATTTAAAGTAGTAGACGCCATGTTCACTAACTTTCACCTTCCAGAGTCTACGCTAATGATGCTAATTAGTGCATTTGCCGGTAAAGACAATGTGATGAATGCCTACCAAGAAGCGATAGAAAAAGAGTATCGATTCTTTAGCTATGGTGATTCTATGTTTATTGAGCGCGCCTGAGCACATCATAAGTCTACGCTTCTTAGCGCTTAAATCGGTGTTTTTCCGGCCTTTCTAGTTTAGTTACAGATAAACATAGATACGGGGCATGATCTCAGCCAAATTACTGGTATAATCGCCGCCAATTTATTTTTATACCCAGCGCAGAAGCGCGTAAAAGTGGGAATGCTTTCACATGCAATTTGAGTTGTTAAAAACCGAAGGCCGAGCACGTCGCGGTCGTTTGGTGTTTGAACGCGGTGTTGTCGAAACTCCAGCGTTCATGCCAGTAGGTACTTACGGTACTGTTAAGGGAATGACCCCTGAAGAACTAAAAGACAGCGGTGCACACATCTGTCTTGGAAATACTTTTCACCTAATGCTACGCCCTGGTACTGGCATTATTCGCCAGCACGGCGATCTGCACGACTTTATGAATTGGGACAAGCCAATTCTTACTGATTCGGGCGGTTTCCAAGTATTTAGTTTGGGTGACTTGCGTAAAATTACCGAAGAAGGCGTAACGTTCCGCTCTCCAATTAATGGCGAAAAGATTTTGCTTACGCCTGAAAAGTCGATGGAAGTTCAGCGCGATTTGGGCTCTGACATCGTAATGATTTTTGACGAGTGCACACCGTACCCTGCTACTGAGCAAGAAGCGCGGGTTTCAATGGAAATGTCGCTGCGCTGGGCAAAGCGCAGTAAAGAGGCACACGGTGATAACCCAGCGGCACTGTTTGGTATTATCCAAGGCGGTATGTACGAAGGGCTGCGCGATGTTTCACTCGCTGGCTTAGAAGCTATTGGCTTTGATGGATACGCCATTGGCGGTCTTTCAGTAGGCGAGCCAAAAGAAGACATGATCCGCATTATCGACCACACTGCGCCAAAAATTCCAGAGGACAAACCTCGCTACCTAATGGGCGTAGGTAAGCCAGAAGATTTGGTAGAGTCTGTGCGTCGCGGTATCGATATGTTTGACTGTGTTATGCCCACGCGTAATGCGCGAAACGGTCATTTGTTTGTGACAGAAGGCGTTATCAAAATTCGCAACGCGAAGCACAGAAATGATACCTCACCATTAGATGAGAATTGTGATTGCTACACTTGTAAAAACTATTCTCGCTCTTATTTACATCATTTGGACAAGTGTAATGAAATATTGGGTGCGCGCTTAAACACCATCCATAACCTTCGTTACTATCAGCGTGTTATGCAGGGTCTTCGCGATGCGATCGACGCAGGTACGCTTGACGAGTTTGTACAAGAATTTTATGAACAAAAAGGGTTGCCGGTTCCGGCACTATAACAACGATAATATTTGGGGAATTTTATGAGCCTATTTATCTCGAACGCTTACGCACAGTCTGCTGGTGCACCGCAAAATGGCGGCATGGAAATGATCATCATGCTAGCTGTATTCGGTTTAATCTTTTACTTCTTGCTTTACCGCCCACAGGCTAAGCGCGTGAAAGAGCATAAAAACCTAGTTTCTTCGCTAGGCAAAGGCGATGAAGTATTAACACAAGGTGGTTTGGTAGGAAAAATCACTAAAGTGTCAGAAGAAAAAGACTTCATTGAAGTTGCACTTAACGAATCAAACAACATCGTTGTTCAGAAGTCTTCAGTAACTGCTGTGCTGCCTAAAGGCACCATGAAGTCACTGTAAGTAACAATAGCCGGGGCCGGGACGCTTCCCGGTACTGGCACGAAAGGATTATCCAGTGCTAAACAAAAACTCTATTTGGAAAGTACTGAGTGCACTCATTGTGGTTGCAGTGTGTGCACTTTATGCGCTTCCTAACATTTACGGTGAAGACCACGCCGTACAAATCTCAGCAGGCCGTGATGCCGTGGTGACAGATGCCACTGTTGAACAAGTGAAAGCCGCGCTAAGCGAAAAAAACATTTCTCCAAAGCGTGTTGAATTTGAAGGTGAACAAATTTTAGTTCGCGTTTCTGATTCAGACACCCAACTAGTTACTCGCGAAACATTAGAAAAAGCCCTTGGCGATGATTATTACGTTGCTATGAACCTTGCTCCGGACACGCCAGAGTGGCTTGAAGGTTTAGGTGGCGCGCCAATGAAGCTAGGCCTTGACCTTCGCGGTGGTGTTCACTTCTTAATGGAAGTGGACATGACAGAAGTTATTACCAAGTCTCTTGAAGATGCAGAGAGCGGTTTCCGTACTTCATTACGTGAAGAAGGTATTCGCTATCGTGGTGTAAAGCAGGTGGACGATCATATCGATATTACTTTTCGCGATGAAGACGCACTTGATAAAGCCGAGTTCTTTCTGCGTAACCAAAGTCGCGACCTTACTTTTAACCAAGTGGATGACTTAACGCTTCGCGCTATTTTTGCTGAAAGCAAGCTTCAAGAAATTCGTGACAACGCGGTTAAGCAAAACATAACTATTATTCGTAACCGTGTTAACCAACTTGGCGTGGCTGAGCCTCTTGTTCAAAAACAAGGTGCAGACCGTATTGTTGTTCAGCTTCCTGGTATTCAAGATACCGCTCGTGCGAAAGAAATTCTTAATGCCACCGCGACACTTGAGTTTCGCATGGTTGATCAGAAGAATGATATTCGTGATGCTTTGAACGGTCGTGTTCCTCCTGGTTCTCAGGTGATTGAAGACCAGCAAGGCATTCCCCAGCTTCTTGAAAAGCGTATTATGCTTACAGGTAGCCATATTATTGATGCGAACAGCGGTGTTGATGAATATGGTCTTCCAAACGTAAACATCTCTCTTGATTCTGAAGGCGGTAACAAAATGTCTCGCTCAACCCGTGGCAATATTGGTAAGCCAATGGCTACGGTCTTTATCGAGTACAAATCTACCGGTGAGAGAAATGATGACGGTAAGCTAGTATTTGAAAAGCATGAGCAAGTCATTTCAGTTGCCACTATTCGTGCGCAGCTCGGCAGCAAATTCCAAATCACTGGTCTTGATTCACCAAAAGAAGCCCGTGATTTAGCATTGCTACTTCGTGCGGGTGCACTGATTGCGCCAATTCAAATTGTTGAAGAGCGTACGGTTGGCCCAAGCTTGGGTAAAGAAAACATAGAGCTGGGTATGCAGGCTATTATGTATGGTCTGGCAGCGGTGCTTGTTTTCATGTTGATTTACTACAAAGCGTTTGGTGTTGTAGCGAACATCGCACTTATTACTAACCTAGTCATGATTGTAGGCATTATGTCGATGATCCCAGGCGCAACGTTAACGTTACCAGGTATGGCGGGTATTGTACTGACCGTTGGTATGGCGGTAGACGCAAACGTGCTAATTTTCGAGCGTATTCGAGAAGAGCTTCGTGACGGTCGCAGTCCGCAACAAGCTATCCATCAAGGTTACGACAGCGCGTTCTCAACCATATTGGATGCGAATATCACTACTTTCCTTGCTGGTCTAATTCTGTTTGCAGTGGGTACCGGCCCAATCAAAGGCTTCTCTATTACGCTAATGATTGGTATCGCAACGTCTATGTTTACCGCTATCTTAGTTACTCGCGTTATTGTTAACGCAGTATGGGGTGGTAAACGTCTTGAGAAATTAGCGATTTAAGGAGCGTAAAATGCAGTTATTAAAATTATCCGAAACCGTTAATTTCATGCGCCTTCGCATTCCTGCGATGGTGCTGTCGACAATTCTTATTATCGGCTCATTCGTTTCTTTAGGTGTAAATAGCCTTAACTGGGGTTTAGACTTCACAGGCGGTACGCTTATAGAAGTTGGCTATGAAGACGCGGCCGATTTAGAAGGCATTCGTGTTCAGCTTAATGAATCGAACTTCGAAGACGCCATTGTGCAAAATTTTGGCAGTAGCCAAGACGTATTGATTCGTATAGCGCCTAGAGACGGCGTGAAAGCAGTAACTATTGGCGAGCAGGTACTAGCAGCGCTGCGCGCTGACGGTACTGAGGTTGATATGCGTCGTATCGAGTTCGTAGGTCCTAACGTAGGTGAAGAGCTTACTGAGCAGGGCGGCCTTGCGATGCTAGTCGCACTCTTGTGTATTCTCGTTTATGTCGCAATGCGATTTGAATGGCGATTCGCTCTAGGGTCAGTGTCGGCACTAGCTCACGACGTTATACTTACGCTAGGTTTGTTTTCAGTACTTCAAATCGAATTTGACCTTACGGTACTTGCAGCGGTACTAGCGGTAATTGGTTATTCACTTAACGATACCATCGTTGTGTGTGACCGTATTCGTGAGAACTTCCGCAAAATTCGTAAAGGTGAGCCTGTTGAGATTATCAATATCTCGCTAACGCAAACCCTAAACCGTACTATCATCACCTCATTAACCACGGTGTTGGTATTGGTTGCATTATTCTACAAGGGTGGTGCGCTTATTCACGGATTTGCAACAGCATTGCTGTTTGGTGTAGTGGTAGGTACTTACTCATCGGTGTATATCGCAAGTTCAGTGGCACTTGCATTGGGTATTAGTAAAGAAGACCTAATGCCACCACAAGTGGAAAAGGAAGGCGCAGATTTAGATCCTATGCCTTAATGCTTCACTTCAGGTAGTTCAGGCCAAATTTAAAAAACCGCATCAATTCGATGTGGTTTTTTTATTGGAGTAATAGGCGCATTAAACCAATATATAAAAATGCCATGGGAGTTAGTGGGTTATTTATGTAATATGATTTGAAAAGCAAGTCATTTGAAGCCTACGTTTAGGTACTAATATGAATTTCAATTTCTCGGAAGTTGCAGATACTATAGAGATAAACTCTGCTAAATCTTGATTGAAAAAATGTACACAGTCTCCTTCGAAACCACAAAATAAAGACATCGCCACTGATTTTAGTTTGGCATTTGTGACAAGCTTCTTAAACACCTTTTTTCCTCTATTTCAGATTTTAAGCAGTTTATAGAATTGACATTAGTAAGGGGTACTGCTAGCTTAATTTAGCGCTGGGTCGCATATAAATAATTTAATTTACAAATAGATAAGGAATTCTATTATGCGCTACCTGATACAAATATCGATACTCTCATTATTAATAATGTTGTCGATACCCTCCACGGCAAGTGAGCTAACTTCAACGTACGTTTGCGACGACTGCAGCTACTCTGATGCGATTGATATGGCACGCTCTTATCACATTCAACCCGAATGTGTTGCTGAAAACCTAGGTAACGATGGCCAAGTTTTGCTTGGAAATACTACCTTTTCTTGTCCCACAACAACTCAAGAACTTATTATTACTGATCCCATAAACCGAACTAGTTTTAAGTTTGAAGTGCGTGCTGTCCAAACAGTAGATTGGGGCACTGCTTATGACATTACAGTGACTGACAAATCGATGATTCAAGAAGAGCGTGATGCTTTGGAGATGTTTTACGAAATTGACGAAGATTTTCGTCGTGGAATGGAACAAAACATATGGATAGAAGCAGAGCCGTTCATCAGTGCTAACACGCAAAACGTATCTATAAGTAGCGGCGGTGCAGGGGTTGTGGCAATGACTTCGTCAAACAGCGGTGGGCCAGATTGTTCAAACCATGCATCGCAAATCTTTGGTTCAGCCGAGTTTCGGAATAATGTTGAAAATCAGTCAACCCAACAAATAACCAGACAAATGGGGCTGAGTTCATGGAAAGACTTCACTTCTCAAATAGATACTAACGTATCGTTATCGCTAGGGACATCGTTAGGCGTATCGATTAACTTCTCACAAAGACAAAATAGTTATTTCGTTACAAGAGAAGATGATAACGGTGGCAAACTAGTTTATGAAGTTAGTTATCACGGTGAAAAAAGAGAGATTACTCGATTACCAAGATTGAGGAGCAGCACTGAGAGGTTTTTAAATTTGAATTTTAAACTTATCCCTGGTGTTTCAACAATTGATGGATACAGAATTACCAGCCTTTTTGGCGGTTATACCGATTTAACCGAAATCCCAATTTCGGTATGTTTGTCAGAAATGTTGACCAAACTACTCAATACAAAAACGCTGACAGAAGGAGGTGGTTCAGGCTCACTGATTGACGCAGTGGGGTTTGACGCGTCAAATGGGGGAACGTTGATTCCAAGAGCGAATACATGGACTAACCTAGGCGGTTGTAGAATTGTAGAAGGGACTGGGCAAATATGTCGTGCGGGAACCAACGACTGTGTGCAGGTAAGAGCCGATTATATTGATTGTTAGTCTAATCTCGTAAAATGCTACATGTACAAACACTGATAAGTGTTTGTACATGTTTTTTAAAGTATTTACTTAAGGTGTTTAACCAAGCCTTGAACCACTTTTACGCTACCGGCAACAATTTCACCTTTGTGAAGTGGGTCATTGCCGCCTTTAAAGTCGGTAACTAAACCGCCAGCTTCACGAACAATAAGTTCGCCCGCGGCAATATCCCAAGACTTGATACCACGCTCCCAGTACCCATCGTGACGGCCAGCCGCGACGTAAGCAAGATCTAGCGCTGCACTACCTGCGCGGCGAATGTCACCCACTTCGTGGAAAATTTTGTTTAGGCTAAGTGCATACTCGCCAAACTGAGATTTGTTTTTGAAAGGTAGGCCAGTAGCAATAATGGTTTCAGTAAGGTCACGTGGTTTAGAAGCACGGATACGATAGCCATTTAGCTGTGCGCCTTGACCACGGCTCGCGGTAAATAATTCACTGCGAATTGGGTCGAAAACAACCGCTTGGTCTAGACGACCTTTGTGAAGAAGTGCAATTGAAACGGCAAAGTGAGGGATGCCTTTTACAAAGTTAGTGGTGCCATCTAACGGATCGATAATCCACTGATAGTCTGTTTCTGTGCCCAGAACCTCACCCGCTTCTTCGCCTAGGAAGCAATGGTTCGGGTAAGACTGCTGAATTTTGGCAATAATTGCTTGTTCCGCTTCTTTATCAACTTGAGTAACGAAGTCGTTTAAGCCTTTTGACTCTGTCGCTACTTCATTATGTTTTTCAAAACCACGAACAATAACTGTTCCAGCCGCACGCGCAGCGCGCACCGCAATATTCAGCATAGGATGCATAGATAAACCACCAATTGTAAAAGACCAATGAAACAAACCAGCTGTATAAAAAATAGCTAGTTGTTTGCGAAAACGGGCGGAGTCTACCAGAATCTATGCGCGTTGCAAATGAATTCCCATTAGCGAAACAATTAATGATATCCCGTATTTTTTCAACACTGATTGGAATTGTCCTCAATAAGAGCCGTGGGGAAGGGCAAACTGGCCGGTTCAAAAAATTATATGGCATGCAACATAACTTAAGGGGGCTTGAGCTGCTCATAGCCTTCTATACTGCCGCTATGATAAACTTGAACTAATTTAAGATTGTAAGGTGATACGCGTTCGCGAATATCATCTATTTATAAAAGTACGTAGGTATCACACGCATGCTCGAAAATATTCGCATCATTTTGGTTAACACTTCTCACACAGGAAACATAGGCTCAACAGCGCGTGCTATGAAGACCATGGGCCTGAGTAGCCTTTATCTTGTTGACCCAGTAAATGAACCCGATGGTCAAGCGAGTGCCCTAGCAGCAGGTGCGGGCGATGTGCTGGCAAACGCTAAAATAGTAGGAACATTAGAAGAAGCTGTTAAAGACTGTGGCTTAGTGGTAGGAACGTCAGCCCGTTCGCGCACTCACTCGTGGCCTATGCTTGGCCCCCGTGACTGCGGAGAGAAGCTTGTACAGGAAGTAGAAAAGTACCCAGTAGCCTTGGTTTTCGGCCGTGAAAACAGTGGTTTGACGAATGAAGAATTGCAGCAATGTCACTTTCACATGTGCATTCCCGCTAACCCTGAATATAGCTCGCTTAACTTAGCGGCTGCAGTTCAAACACTGTGTTATGAAATTCGCATGGCGTATTTAAATCGCGAAACTTATCCAAGCGTTGAAGAAGAATACCCGCTAAATGACGATTTAGAGCGTTTTTATACCCATTTGGAAACAACGCTTGAAGGCACGTCTTTTATACGTAAAAGCCACCCAGGTGTGGTAATGACTAAGCTACGCCGCTTGTTTAACCGCGCACGTCCTGAATCTCAAGAGCTTAATATTTTACGCGGAATATTGGCGTCTATCGACAAATCGGTTAAAAGCGCTAACTCCACCGAAAATAAAGACGAGAAAGAGTAAGCAGTTATGTTTGCCCGCATTAAAGATGATGTAAAAGGCGTTTTTCACCGCGACCCTGCGGCCAGAAATACCTTTGAAGTATTAACCAACTATCCTGGCCTTCATGCTGTGTGGCTACATCGAATTAGCCACAAATTGTGGAAGGCAGAATGGAAATGGTTGGCACGCACATTATCAACGTTTAGTCGTTGGCTTACGGGCATTGAAATTCATCCAGGGGCAACGTTAGGACGACGGGTATTTATCGACCACGGTATGGGCGTCGTTATCGGTGAAACCGCCGAAATTGGCAATGATGTTACTCTATACCATGGGGTGACTCTTGGTGGTACTAGCTGGAAAGCCGGCAAGCGCCACCCAACACTTAAAAACGGCGCAGTCGTGGGAGCGGGGGCTAAAGTCTTAGGTCCGATTACCATTGGTGAAAACGCCAAAGTAGGGTCCAATTCTGTAGTTGTTAAAGATATTCCAGACGGCGCTACAGCAGTTGGCATTCCCGGTCGTATTATTATTTCTAAGCAAAAAGAGTCGAATGCCACGGTAAATCCTCAGCGCGATAAAATTGCTCAGAAATATGGTTTTGATGCCTATGCAGTCGCGCCAGATAACCCTGATCCAGTGGCCAATGCTATGGGAGTCATGCTAGAGCACATGCATCAGATGGATACGAAAGTGGAAGAGATGTGCAAGGTCATTCAGTCATTGGGTGGCGATGTGTGTACCGATAATTTACACAACATCAGTGCTGAAGATTTCGCAGATACGGGCTTTGATTTAACAGAAACTCAAGAGCGCGAAAAAGCCCATTCATCCTTCGACCCAGCAATTTAAAGTTTAAGCCCTATTTAATTCTAATAGGGCTACAGATATTCTGCCTCTATACTGCAACAGTAACAGTAAATAAAAAGACCGTCTTTACAATGATTTAACATCTGTGTTGACTAGTGTAAGACTCCAACATACATTGTGGTAACGTTAATTATGGCTTTTCAGGGATGTTATGCAGAGCGAGTTACCACTTTTAGACGTTTTGATCGTAGGAGCGGGTATTTCAGGTATTGGCTGTGCATATCACATTCAAAATAAATGCCCTGACTTGTCCTATTCGATTATTGAGGCAAGGGGCGATCTAGGCGGAACTTGGGATTTATTTAAGTATCCAGGAATACGGTCAGATTCCGATTTATTTACCTTTGGTTACGACTTCAAACCGTGGAAAGAGAAAAAAGCTATTGCTGATGGCGCGTCAATTAAAGCCTATGTTGATGAGACCGCTGCTGAAAATGGGATTAAGGAATATATACGCTTTTTTACACGTGTCGTGGATATAGACTGGCAAAGCGATAAGAAATATTGGCGAGTAACGTTATCGTCAGAAAAAGGCGGACAGCAAGAACAAATCGCTGCAAGATGGATATTTAACGCATCAGGTTATTACCGATATGACAAAGGTTATACCCCAAACTTTAAGGGGCAATCCCGCTTTAAAGGTCTAATCGTACACCCCCAGCATTGGCCCGAAGACCTAGAATACGAAAATAAACGCGTAGTGGTGATAGGTAGCGGTGCTACAGCGGTAACGCTAGTTCCCGCATTAGCAAAAAGCGCGTCGCACGTGACTATGCTGCAAAGAACGCCATCCTATATATTGCCTGTCCCCGTTGATGATCCGGTCGCAAAATATTTACGTGCATGGTTTAGTGAAGATACAGCGTTTAAAGCTGCGCATCGGTTTAATATAGCGAAACAGCGCTGGGTGTACGGGTTTTGTCAGCGCTTTCCGCATCGTGCGCGCAAAATAATACGCATTCTTAATGCAAAGATGCTACCAGCAGGGTACCCAGTAGATACTCACTTTAACCCACCTTATAACCCTTGGGAGCAGAGGCTCTGCGCAGTTCCAGGTGGTGATTTATTCGAATCAATTTCAAGTGGAAAAGCGTCTGTTGAAACGGATACGATAGATACATTTACCGAATCGGGAATTAAACTCAATTCGGGGCAGCATGTAGATGCCGATATTATAGTAACGGCAACCGGCTTAAATCTTCTGCCATTAGGAGGATTAGTTCCTAAAATAGATGGGAAAGCTGTTACGCTTTCAGATTGCGTTACGTATAAGGGGATGCTGCTTAGTGGCGTGCCTAATTTTGCGATTGCGGTTGGTTATACATCTTCTTCATGGACTTTAAAAATAGGTTTGTTGTGTGAGCATCTTACGCGTCTATTGAATTATATGAAACAACAAGACTATGTAGCATGTACACCCGTTGCCACGCAGAATATGGAAACACAGCCGTTACTTAACTTCGGGGCCGGTTACATTCAACGTTCATTAGATAAGTTACCCCGACAAGGGATGCATTATCCCTGGTCTATGTCGTTTAATTATGCAGAAGATGTAAAGATTTTCCGAAAAGGGCGGGTAGACGATCCTGCTCTTAAATTCGAATAGAGTTTTGAGCGTTCTGCGATACCCTGTATTTACTAAACGAGAATATTTATATGAGCTTAGCCCAGCATAATGAGCAATTTGTAACGCTTAATAACGGTGATACATTCTGTTATGCCGAACATGGTAGTGAAAACATTGAGACAATCGTACTTATTGTCGGATTGGGTCTTCAATTAGTTTACTGGCCAAAAGCACTAATAGAACGCTTAGTGGCCAGTGGTTTCCGTGTTATTTGCTTCGACAATCGCGATGCTGGAAAGTCGGTGCGCAGCAACACACCGCATCCTTCTCTCCTTCAGCAACTAAGAGGCAAGGCTCCTAAAGGGGCTTACGGGCTGGAGCGTATGGCTGAAGATACTGCCCAGCTTTTGGAGGCGCTAAATATCGAAAGCGCACATGTTGCTGGAATGTCTATGGGAGGGATGATTGCGCAAACTCTCGCGAGCCTTCACCCAGAAAAAGTGCAATCTATGACGTCGATTTTCTCTACCACTGGAAGTCGAAAAGTCGGTCAACCGTCTTATTCAACGCTATGGCGTTTAGCAAGAGCAAAGGCACCAGCATTTGAAAATGATGCGGTTAGAAATTATGAAGCAATGATGACTCATATAGGTGATGCGGCAGCTGAAGATGCCATAAACCAATGGCACCAATATGCGAAATTAGCATGGCAGCGCAATGGTGGTAAGAGTGATGCAAAAGCCCTGTTTCGGCAAATTGGTGCAATCATGAAATCAGGTGATCGAACACCAATGCTTAGAAACGTTAAAACACCAACGTTAGTGATACACGGAGACGTCGACCACATGGTTCACCCAAGTGGTGGCGCTGCAACTGCTAAAGCTATATCTGGTGCTAAGCATCAGGTTCTGCGAGGGTTACGCCATCAAATTGATAATATTCAGTCACATCGAATAGCAGACAGTATTCTTGCTCATATCCACTTAAACGCTAATGGTAAGCGGGCATAATAAACGTGAATTTTTGCGTATGAAATACATATTCTTTGAAGAGCGCAATCAAACGTAAAAACACCGCTAAAAAGTGCTTTGTGTTACAGTGCATCAGAGCTTACACCTCTAATAAACAAAAGCGATTACACGCATCAATAATACCTGACTAAATTACTAGGTCTTATACTTGACCATTTTAGTCGGGTATGTGAAAATTCCCGCACTACAAAACGGCGGGAGAATTCAATGAAACTCACTTCAAAAGGGCGCTATGCGGTTACCGCAATGCTTGATGTCGCTTTGCATTCAAAGCGTGGTCCAGTGCCTCTTGCCGATATTTCAGAACGACAAGAAATTTCCTTATCTTATTTAGAGCAGCTTTTTTCTCGACTGCGTAAAGAGCAGCTAGTAGACAGTGTTCGCGGGCCCGGTGGCGGTTACCTATTAGGCCGCGAAGCGAGTGACATTGCAATAGGCGAAGTCATTCGCGCCGTCGACGAGTCTATTGATGCTACGCGGTGTCAAGGGCAAGCCGATTGCCAAGGCGGTGATCGTTGCTTAACCCATAGCTTGTGGCAAGACCTAAGCGACCGTATTGCCGCATTTTTGAACTCGATTACGCTTGGTGAATTAATGGCTAAGCGCGATGTGCAGGAAGTGGCCGGTCGTCAGGACGGTAATGCATCACTTCGTCATATCACTAAAGATATCGAAGTAAGTATTCAACTTTAAATTGGTATTGAGTAACGCATGGCTTTATCAACACCCATTTACTTAGATTACGCAGCAACGACCCCGGTAGACCCAAATGTGGCTGAGGCGATGGCAAAATGCTTAACGCTAGAAGGTAACTTTGGTAACCCGGCTTCTCGTAGCTATCGCTTCGGCTGGATGGCTGAAGAAGCGGTAGATGTTGCTAGAAATCAAATTAGCGACGCGCTGAATTGCGACCCTAGAGAGATTGTTTTTACCTCGGGCGCAACTGAGTCAAACAACCTCGCCATCAAAGGTATTGCGCAAGGCTATGCCGACAAAGGTAAGCATATTATTACTGTAAATACCGAGCACAAAGCGGTATTAGATACCTGTGAGTATTTACAGAGCCAGGGCTTTGAAGTTACGTATCTTGAAGTTCAGTCAAACGGGTTAATTGACTTAAAAGAGCTAGAAAACGCGTTGCGTGAAGACACTATTTTAGTATCGGTTATGCACGTTAATAACGAACTTGGCGTTATTCAAGACATCAAAGCCATTGGGCAACTTTGTCGCGAAAAAGGCGTGTTTTTTCATGTGGATGGTGCGCAGAGTGTGGGCAAGATAGCGATTGATTTGGCAGAGCTTCCGATAGACTTACTGTCGATATCAGCCCATAAAATTTATGGCCCGAAAGGGATGGGGGCTTTATATGTGCGTCGTCGCCCTAAAATCAATTTAGTGGCACAGATTCATGGCGGTGGACACGAGCGCGGCATGCGTTCGGGTACCTTAGCCACCCATCAAATCGTGGGAATGGGTGAAGCTATTGCACTGGCGTCATCAAAAATGGAAGAGGACAGTACGCGCATCTTAAAACTGCGTGAATCGCTGTGGCAGGGTCTTCAACAGCTTGGTGATATTTACCTAAACGGGCATGCCACGCAGCGCATCCCCGGCATATTGAATGTGAGCTTTGCGGGTGTAGATGGCGAAAGCTTGATGATGGGCTTAAATGACATTGCCGTATCTTCAGGGTCGGCGTGTACGTCAGCGAGTTTAGAACCTTCTTATGTACTAAAAGCCATTGGCCGCAGTAATGAGCTTGCTCATGCAGGTATACGTTTTAGCGTAGGGCGTTTTACGACCCAAGAAGACATTGATTACGTAGTAAACAAAGTCGTTGATGTAACAACGCGACTGCGCCAAGCGGTTGTTGCTTAAACGCTTCAATAGTCGTTCAGCTAGCTGTTTGACTAAGCGCTAAAAACAGAGCTTAGTGTAGAGCCGGATCAACCATTAGAGCGCAGATTTGGGCAAGCGTTATTGTTCGGGACAAGGCGTAGGTTGAGTTAACACATTCTATAGATTTTAGGGAATGTGGACGAAAATTAATGCGAGCTTGAAGGAAATTGAGCTTCAAGCAGCGTTTAGAACATGTAAGTGGCGATAAATTAATGGCTGAATATTTGAGTGAAATAGTCGGGTATTATATACTACGGCACCAAAATTTTAGGCTGTCCGCAATGTAACTGGCAGTTTCAACAATTCTTTAGGGGATAAACCCAGATAAATAAAGTTGTTGAAGTTGAAGATTTGCATAAATTACCAAGACCGTGGGGTGATTTATTTGCTAGTTAAGTAGAAAGCGCTGTGGCAGCAAATGCAGGCAAACAAGTGAGATCCCAACATGAGTGAACAGATCGAACAGGCGTTAGAAAGAAAGTACGATGCAGGTTTCTATTCAGAAATCGAATCTGAAACGTTTGAGAGCGGCCTGGACGAGTCGGTTATCCGCCGCATATCAGCAATGAAAAACGAGCCTGAATGGATGCTTGAATGGCGTTTGAAGTCTTACCATGCATGGCTAGAGATGGAAGAGCCAGACTGGGCGCACGTCGACTATCCAAAAATTGACTATCAAGCGATCTCTTACTACTCGGCACCAAAGAGTATGAAAGATAAACCTCAGTCGTTAGACGAGGTGGATCCAGAGTTACTGCGCACATACGAAAAGCTGGGTATTCCGCTACACGAACAAGAAATGCTGGCGGGCGTTGCTGTAGATGCGGTATTCGATTCGGTATCGGTAGTTACAACATTCCGTGAAAAGCTTGAAGAAGCAGGCGTTATTTTCTGCCCAATTTCTGAAGCAGTTCAGAGGTATCCTGATCTTGTTAAAAAATACATTGGCTCAGTAGTTCCGCGTACTGACAACTATTTCGCCGCGCTAAACAGCGCCGTATTTACTGATGGTTCATTTGTTTATATTCCAAAAGGTACACGTTGCCCAATGGAGCTTTCTACTTATTTCCGAATAAACGAAATGAACACAGGTCAGTTCGAGCGTACCTTAATCGTCGCTGATGAAGGCAGCTATGTAAGTTACCTTGAAGGTTGTACAGCGCCACAGCGTGACGAGAACCAGCTTCACGCAGCAGTAGTAGAGCTTGTTGCGATGGACGATGCCCAAATTAAGTACTCAACGGTACAAAACTGGTACCCAGGCGATGAGAACGGTAAAGGTGGCATTTACAACTTCGTTACTAAACGTGGTGTAGCGCATACTAATGCCAAAATCTCGTGGACGCAGGTTGAAACCGGCTCTGCGGTTACGTGGAAGTACCCAAGCTGTGTACTTAAAGGCGACAACAGTGTAGGTGAATTCTATTCAGTAGCGCTAACGCGCGGTCGCCAGCAGGCTGATACCGGAACTAAGATGATCCACGTGGGTAAAAATACCAAGTCGACCATTATCTCTAAAGGTATCTCAGCGGGTAACAGTAACAACGCCTATCGCGGGCTGGTTCAAATGGGCCCTCGCGCAGACGGAGCACGTAACTTCACCGAGTGTGACTCGCTACTTATCGGTGACAAATGTGGCGCGCACACATTCCCGTATATCGAAAGCCGCAACCCTTCAGCCATTGTTGAGCACGAAGCAACAACATCGAAGGTGAGCGACGAACAATTATTCCTGTGTCAGCAGCGTGGCTTAGACACAGAAAAGGCCGTTTCTATGATTGTTAACGGTTTCTGTAAAGAAGTATTCAAAGAGCTGCCAATGGAATTTGCCGTAGAAGCCGGCAAGCTGCTCGAAATTAGTCTTGAAGGTTCAGTGGGGTAATCAATGCTTAGTATCAAGAATTTACATGCCAGCGTGGAAGAGAAAAACATCATTAAAGGTCTTAACCTTGAAGTTAAACCTGGTGAAGTACACGCTATCATGGGCCCCAACGGAGCCGGTAAAAGTACTCTAGGCTACGTCCTATCTGGTCGTGATGGTTACGAAGTAAGCGAAGGCGAAGCCAAGCTTAACGGTAAAGACCTATTAGAGCTTGAAGTAGAAGAGCGTGCTCGTGAAGGCCTTTTCCTTGCGTTCCAATACCCAGTTGAAATTCCTGGCGTAAGCAATATGGAATTCATGAAAGAGTCGGTAAACGCTATGCGCGAAGAGCGTGGCGAAGAGCCTCTATCGGCTGCTGAGTTTCTTAAAAAAGCTAAAGAAGCCTGTAAGCAAGTTCAGCTTCCACTAGACTTCCTAAAGCGTGGTGTGAACGAAGGTTTCTCTGGTGGTGAGAAGAAGCGTAACGAAATCATGCAAATGATTTTGCTAGAGCCAAAGCTTTGCATTCTAGATGAATCTGATTCAGGCCTTGACGTTGACGCGTTACAGGTTGTTGCGGATGGCGTTAACAGCCAGCGCGACGGTGAGCGCAGCTTCATCGTTGTAACCCACTATCAGCGTCTTCTGGATTACATTAAGCCTGACTTTGTGCACATTCTTGCTGACGGCAAAATCGTGAAAAGCGGCGACGCTTCACTTGCACTAGAAGTAGAGAAGAGCGGTTATGCATTTTTAGGTAAAGCGTACGAGGAGGCTGAGGCATGAGTCAATGGCTAGAACAGGTCATTGATAGCGCACAGCGCGACGATTATTTATCGCCCGTGCGTCAACAGGCCTTAACACAGTTAAAAGCTGACGGCTGGCCAGCGCGCAGAAGCGAGAGCTGGCGTTTTACGCCGCTCACGCCTGTAGAAAAGCGTGAAGCGAAACAAGCTGTCCAAGCAGACAGCCTGCCAGTTCCAGCAATAGAAAACCTGAATGCTATCGACTTGATTTTCGTTGATGGTGTATTGGTAACGCAAGTAAACACCTTGAACGTGCCTGCTGGCATGACAATTACGTCGCTCAATACCGACGATACAGCTACGCAGCAAGCCATTAGCAGTGTTTACGGTCAAGTTAAGCCAACCCGTCATATGTTTGGTTTGGTGAATGACGCGCTTTGCCAACACGGTATATTTATCAGTGTTGAAGCCGGCGTAAAAATCGACACGCCAATTCGCATCGTGAACATGGCTTCACAAAATGTCGACGCTCATACGCGTGTAGTAGTGAAAGTAGCAGAAGGTGCAAGCGCGACTGTTATTGAGCAAGGTTTCGGTGATACTGAAAGCCTAACCACTGCGTTTGCTGAATATGATCTGGCGGATGATGCTCACCTAGAGCACTATCGTTTTGCCATGTTTACTGGCAAAGCCAAGCAACTAGGCGGTAGTCACTTTAAACTGCATAACCGCACTACGCTTAACAGCACTATGGTGGGCTATGGTAGTGAGCTATCTCGTTTAGACGTAGATATTCACCATGCTGGTGAATTTGCTGACGCGAAAATGAACGCTATTTATCTTCTGGCAGAAGGCGAGCTATTCGACCTTCACTCAACCATTGAGCACGCTATGCCAAATGGTACAACAGAAGAAAACGCACGCGGTATAGTTGGTGATAGGGCCCGGGCGGTATTTAACGGTCGTATTCATATTCATCGCGACGCACAAAAAACACTCGCTGAGCTTAACAACCGCAATCTATTGCTATCTCGCCGAGGCGTTATTAATACTAAGCCTGAGCTAGAGATTTACGCCGATGACGTAAAATGTGCTCATGGTGCTACGGTGGCAGAGATTGAAGAAGAAGCCCTATACTACATGCTTACTCGTGGTATTTCGCGTAGTAAAGCACTGGTTATGCTGAACTTCGGTTTCATTCAAGAGCTTATTAACGATGTGCCAAACGTAGCGGTACGTGAGTGGCTTGCGCCTATCTTAAGCGAGCGTTTCGCCCAGATGGAGGTGAAATGAGTTTAGACGTTGCAGCACTTCGTGCCCAGTTTCCTATTTTATCGAAAACGGTAGACGGCAAACCGCTGGTATACCTCGATAACGCGGCAACAACACAAAAACCACAGGCGGTGATCGATGCCTTGGTAGATTTTTACACGGGTACGAACGCAAACGTGCACCGCGGAGCGCATCATTTATCAGATGAAGCCACGCGCCGCTACGAAAATGCACGTACCAGCGTTGCTACGTTTATTAACGCTAACGTTCGCGAAGAAGTCATTTGGACTGCCGGTACCACTGAAGCTATTAATATCGTCGCTAATGGTTTAAGTCAGCTACTTGCTGAAGGCGATGAAGTGATGGTGACCGAGCTGGAGCACCACGCTAACTTAGTTACTTGGCAGCAAGCTTGCCGTCGCTCGGGAGCAACGTTAAACGTTGTGCCTATTTTCGATAGTGGTGAGCTTGATGTTGAAGCATTTGACAGGTTGCTATCTAAAAACACTAAGCTGGTGGCTTTTCCCCATGTATCGAATGCGTTAGGTACAGTTAACCCAATTAAGGCACTTACTCAAAAAGCGAAAGCAGTTGGCGCATGGGTATTAGTAGATGGCGCTCAGGGCATTGCTCACGGCGGCGTTGACGTACAAGATATTGGTTGTGACTTTTACGCATTTTCAGGGCACAAACTTTTCGGTCCAACGGGTATAGGCTGCTTGTGGGGCAAAAAAGAAGTGCTTGAAACCTGGCCAGTATGGCAGGTAGGCGGTGAGATGATCAAAGATGTGACTTACCATGAAGCTACATGGGGTGCATTACCAAACCGCTTAGAGGCTGGCACGCCTAACATTGCTGGCGCCATAGGTATGGGTGCAGCAGTAGATTGGTTTAGTGCCCTTGATATTAATGCGCTGCACGCGCATGAGCAGAAGCTACTTGCCTACGCTACCGAGCAGGCCGAAGCGTTTGATGGTATGCGGATAATCGGTACGGCACCTAACAAGGTAGGCGTGCTGAGCTTTCTACTTGAAGGTGCGCACCCGGCGGACGTGGGCTTCATTCTTGATAGACAAGGCGTTGCAATTCGTACCGGTGATAACTGTGCACAGCCGCTAATGAAGCGCTTTGGTATTCCGGGTACTGCTCGTGCGTCGTTCTCAATTTACAATACGCTTGAAGAAGTAGACAGCTTATTCGCTGCGCTTAAGAAAGCAAAAATGATGTTGGCCTAAGGAGGCATTATGAGTGTTGAAACTTTCGTACCTAGTACAAAGCTCATTACGCTAACTGACAGTGCCGTTAAGCATTTCGAAAGTAAGCTTAAAGACAAGCCTGGTCAGTTAATTCGTTTATCAACCAAAGTAAGCGGCTGCACGGGTTATGCTTACGTGCTTGATTTCGCTGATGGCGCACAAGCAGGGGATGAAATTGTAGAGATTTCTCCTATTGTAAATGTGGCTGTCGCAGCTGATGCAACAGACCTTTTGCGTAATACAGAAATTGATTACGTGACTGAAGGTGTGAATGGCATCATCAAGTACAACAACCCTAACGTGGTTGATGAATGTGGGTGCGGCGAAAGCTTCAACGTGGGCTAACGCCTGCGTTCATAACCCACAACCAGTATTACCAAGAGTACAAAGTCGTTTATGAAGCAAAAAATGGTGACCACCGAGCGTGAATGTAAGGCACGTTTGGTTCCTGCAGGCAATCCCACCGTTATACCCGAAGGTGAGTTTGTTAATATCACGCAAGAGCTAGGTGGTAATTACACCGTAACCTGGCGTGGTAATATGTACCGTATTGACGGTACCGACGCTGGTGCAATTGGCCGTAAAGCCATGACGCTAAGCTTTGACGCTCCCGAGGATGGGAACATCAGTGAGCAGCAAGTGTGGGATGCTTTAGAAACTATCTATGACCCAGAAATTCCAATTAATCTTGTATCGCTCGGCCTTATCTATAAGGTGGATATTGATCAAGCATCTGGTGCCGTAAATATCGATATGACACTTACAGCACCGGGCTGTGGTATGGGGCCAGTTTTAGTAGGTGATGTTGAATATCGCGTAGCTATGGTGCCTCATGTTAAAAACGTGAACGTGGAGTTGGTTTTCGACCCAGCTTGGTCACGAGACATGATGAGTGAAGAAGCACAGCTTGAAGCGGGTTTGTTCTTTTAAGCGGTTGATATACCGCCTACCTATAATTCTTTTTACACAATTACGGAAATATCAATGCAACTACCTAGCAGTGACGAAATTATTGATGATTTAGCGTTCTTCGACGATTGGGAACAGCGTTATCAGTACATCATTGACTTAGGAAAATCTATTCCGGGTTTACCAGAAGATGCTAAGACGCCTGAACGTCTAGTAAAGGGATGTCAAAGTAGCGTGTGGTTGGTAGAGTCTTACGACGGTAATAAAATCAATTTTGATGTCGACAGCGATGCTGTTATTGTTCAAGGGTTACTAGCGTTAGTACTTGCCGCCTATAATGACAAAACGCCAAAGGATATTTTAGCGTTTGATATCGACGGCTATTTTGAAGCGTTGGATCTCGAGCGTCATATCACCCCAACCCGAGGCAATGGTTTACGCGCTATAGTGGGTAAAATTCAAGAGCTTGCAAAAGCTAACGCCTAAAGCCTTATCGTTGGGCCAGTTAATCCAACTTCACGTTAACCTCCGATAGCATCCACAGTGAGTGCAGATATTAT
Organism: Alteromonas macleodii; assembly: GCF_903772925.1. Classification (NCBI taxonomy): domain Bacteria; kingdom Pseudomonadati; phylum Pseudomonadota; class Gammaproteobacteria; order Alteromonadales; family Alteromonadaceae; genus Alteromonas; species Alteromonas fortis. Next base: position 3,149,618 of record NZ_LR812090.1, on the reverse strand, counting down.
TGCTTTAAAATATCTGCCTTCGCACAATAATGTATACATTGTCATCATATTGTCATAGCTATTGGGTTAATCTGACACTACATTACAAGTAAAAACAATACGTTACGCCTGATTTAAAAAGGCGCTGGTCAAGCCGTTATTAATTGCCTATAATTCGCGGCCAAAATTTAAAGATACATACACTATTTGTTTGGAGAGAGAACATGGCTCTTGAGCGTACTTTTTCGATTATCAAGCCTGATGCGGTAGCTAAAAACGTAATCGGTGCAATTTACAACCGTTTCGAATCTGCAGGTCTTCGCATTGTGGCATCTAAGATGATCCACATGAGCAAAGAGCAAGCAGAAGGCTTCTATGCAGAACACAAAGAGCGTCCTTTCTTCGGCGCACTTGTAGACTTCATGACGTCTGGTCCAGTTATGGTTCAAGTACTAGAAGGCGAAAACGCTGTTCTAGCTAACCGTGAAATCATGGGCGCAACTAACCCAGCTGATGCAGCTGCAGGTACACTACGTTCAGACTACGCTGCGTCAATCGACGAAAACGCAGTTCACGGTTCTGACGCGCCTGAGTCAGCAGCACGTGAAATTGCTTACTTCTTCTCTGAAGAAGAAATCTGCCCACGTACTCGCTAAGATTACGTAGGTAGAAAGAATGGGGCCAAAAGGGCCCCGTTTTTTTTGAGCATGCTTTATGCTGCTTTTCTCGGGGCTCATTCAGGCAAGCTAAACCACGTTTCTCGCGCATTACCAAACTTAACGTTTCTCTGCGTTAAATCGACTTTTTCTCATATCTCATCTGTGGTAAAATCCGCGCAAATTTTAATCAGCGTATTTCTTTTTCTTTAATGCCGCTCAAGGCATAAACGATTCGCTGGTTTTTACACCATATTCAGCAGTTAGAGGGGCATCCCTCGAAGGTAAAAGGGTCATCTTATTCATGGCAAAAACTAACTTATTAAACTTAAATCGCGAAGGCTTGCGCAATTTCTTCAAGGAAATGGGCGAGAAACCATTTCGTGCCGACCAGGTAATGAAATGGATTTACCAGCACGGTGTCAGCGATTTCGAGGAAATGAGTAACCTCAATAAAAACCTTCGCGCGATGCTGATTGAAAATTGCGAGATTAAAGCTCCTGAAATTGCTTACTTCCAAGAAGCGAGCGACGGTACAATTAAGTTCGCACTTACCCTTGAGGGTGGACAGGAAGTTGAGTCTGTTTGGATCCCCGAAACTGATCGGGCGACGTTATGTGTATCGTCACAAGTAGGTTGTGCACTAGAGTGTACCTTCTGTTCAACGGCGCAACAGGGGTTCAACCGTAATCTAAGCGTGAGCGAAATTATTGGTCAGGTATGGCGCGTAGCAACCTTCCTTGGTCTTTCTAAAGACTCAAGCAAACGCCCAATCACCAATGTAGTAATGATGGGTATGGGTGAGCCTCTACTTAATCTTAAAAACGTAGTGCCGGCCATGGACATCATGCTAGATGATTTTGGTTTCGGTCTATCTAAGCGCCGCGTTACGCTAAGTACATCTGGTGTTGTACCTGCACTTGATATGTTGGGCGATCAGATTGATGTAGCACTTGCTATCTCGCTTCACGCCCCCACCGACGAACTGCGTAATGAAATTGTGCCGGTTAATAAGAAATACAATATCGAAGCATTCTTAGCAGGGGTACGCCGCTACCTAGCTAAATCTAAAGCTAATCAAGGTCGCGTAACCGTTGAGTATGTAATGCTATCGAATATTAATGACAGCACTGAGCAGGCGCACCAGCTGGCTAAGGTATTAAAAGATACTCCTAGTAAGATAAATTTAATACCTTTTAACCCATACCCGGGCTCGCCATACACTTGTTCTAGCAACTCACGTATCGACAGATTCTCAAAAGTGCTTATGGATTATGGGTTTACCACTGTGGTACGTAAAACCCGAGGCGATGATATTGACGCGGCGTGCGGTCAATTAGTGGGCGATGTAGTAGACAGAACGAAAAGATTGTTAAAAAAACAGGTGAAGGGCGAAGCAATTTCAGTAAAAATGGCCCAATAATCATTAAGATAATAGGGTAAGACTATGATTGCAGGATTGCGAACTTCACTTAGAATTGGATTATTAAGCGCGGTAATACTTACTGCTGGCTGTGTTAGCAACAGCCAACCAGGCATGTATGGTGGTGACTTTGACCACGAAGAAGCCGCCAGGACGCGGATGTCTCTTGGCCTTACTTACCTCCAAAATAATAATTACACGCAGGCGAAAAAGAACCTCGACAGGGCGCTTGCGTTTGACCCTTACTCTGCAGATGTTCAATATGCTATGGCGTATTACTACCAGTTGGTAGGCGATAACCTGCGAGCAGAAGAGTATTACAAAACTGCCATTGAACTAGCGCCTGACGATGGGGATATTGCCAATAGCTATGGTGCGTTTAAGTGCGAAAATGGCGAATACGATAAAGCCAAGGCTTATTTCTTTAAGGCAATTAACAACCGTCTTTACGCAAACGCGGCGCAAACTTACGAAAACCTAGCCTTGTGCGCGCAAAGCCAAGGTAAACTTGATCAAGCAATCGGCTACTTCAAGGACGCTTTACAGCACCAACCAGCACGAGGTAAGAGTCTATTCTTGTTAAGTGAACTGTATACAGTGTCAGAGCAGTGGGACCTAGCCGAAATAACACTTCAAAAATACCAACGTGTTGCCAAGGTTACACCGGATTCATTGTGGTTGGCTTATGAAATCGCTAAAGGCAAGAAAGATTTTGAAAAGGCGAAAGGGTATGGCGATATGTTGCTTTCTCTGTTCCCTGAAAGTGAACTTACGAAGCGATATTTGGTTCAGCGCGACGCGCTTCAAAAGAAAGTCGTAATAAAATCCAAGGCTTCTTCTCCTGAGAAAAAAGCAGTACAACCCGTTGTTGAGCAAGAATCTGAAAAAGCCGTTCAAAAGCAAACTGGCGAAAGTGCAAGTGAGCCGTTGGCTTCTAATACAACCGGGGTTGAACAATCAAGCGACACCCTAAGTGGTAAGCAAAAGCAGGTTGCCATGGTAGAAGCCGAAGATACAGAGCAAAATACTGAATTATCTGCGCTTGACGACAAATTCCATGTAGTAAAAGAGGGTGAAAACTTATATCGTATTTCTTTATTGCACAATATCAAAATGGCAACACTGCAAGCGTGGAATAACCTTGAAAATACTGGCGCTATTATTGCTGGTCAGACGCTTTGGTTAGTACCACCAGGTATGCAGGAGGAATAAGGTTTAATGGTGTCAGAAGAAAACGCGAATCAAGAAGTTACTTCGCAACAACAAGAAAATACGCCAAGTCCAGGGGCAATGCTTAAAGCACGTCGCGAAAAGCTAGGTTTGTCTCAGCAAGATATTGCCGATAAGTTGTTTCTAAAGGCTAAACAAATCAATGATTTAGAAAGTGATGTAATTGATGAGAACTCGTCAGTTACCTTTACTAAAGGCTACGTAAGAAATTATGCCAAACAATTGGGAATGAACTCCCATGAGGTTATTGAGGCATTTGAACGCTTCCACAACCAAACATCAGTACCTTCATCGGAAAAACTACAGAGTTTTTCAAAACGTGTCGCAAAACAGACACACGATGACCGCTGGATGATGGTTACCTATGCGATTTTACTTCTCATCATTGCTGGCGTTGTCGTGTGGTGGTATCAACAGCCAAGCGACGACACCGTTGCTGAACTACCCTTAAATGAGGCCGTAAAGAGAGAGGCGGCAAACACGCCAATTTCTTCAAATGCCAGAACAGCAAATGGAAATTTAGGCGGTGCTGAAACTTTACAAGGTGAGTCGGCTAACACACTATCAACGGGAAGTTCAGAGCAAAGCTCATCTCAGATCAATGATGTCTCAAATACAGGCTCTGATAAGGCTGAGTTAGCAGGTGCAAACAGCGATGTAAATGGGCAGGATAATGGTCTTACCCAAAGTGGCGACCTTGACGATGGCGCCATTTCTGCTCCTGACAGTGCAGTTGATAGCAGTAACAATATTACTGCACTCGTAAACACGGTAGGTAGCGATAATGAAACGTTAGCTGATACCGCTCTTAACACTCAAACTGAAGCTTCGCCTATCTCAATGGTTTTTACCTTTGACGATGACTGTTGGGTTAATATTAAAGACGCCTCGGGCGAAGCGATCGCCTACGGTGTAAAGCAAAAAGGGCGTGTAATGGAGATTCAAGGCGTTCCGCCTGTTGAAGTTACGCTCGGCGCACCGGATAATGTGCGCATATCAGTTAACGGCGAGGCTGTTGATATTTCTCCATATCAAAATGGTAGAACAGCTCGCTTTGTACTTCCTTTATAGGTAATTAGATGTTTGCAGAAAGCCCTATTAAGCGCCGAAAGTCTACGCGTATTAATGTAGGTAACGTTCCTATTGGTGATGGTGCTCCCATTACTGTTCAATCTATGACAAATACCCGCACCACTGATGTGGCTGCGACTGTAGAACAAATAAACCGTATTGTTGCTGTGGGCGGCGAAATTGTTCGCGTATCGGTACCCACTATGGAAGCTGCTGAAGCCTTTAAAGAAATTAAGCAACAGGTAAGTGTACCACTTGTTGCAGACATTCATTTTGACTACCGCATTGCGCTTAAAGTAGCTGAATACGGCGTAGATTGTTTGCGGATAAACCCAGGTAATATTGGCAATATGGAGCGTGTACGTTCGGTTGTCGATTGCGCAAAAGATAAAAATATTCCTATCCGAATCGGTGTTAATGGCGGTTCTTTAGAAAAAGATTTACAAGAAAAGTATGGCGAGCCCACACCAGAAGCCCTTGTCGAGTCAGCGATGCGCCATGTGGACATTTTAGATAAACTCAATTTTGACCAGTTCAAAGTAAGCGTTAAAGCATCGGATGTATTTCTTGCTGTTGGCGCATATCGCTTGTTGGCGCAAAAAATAGATCAACCTCTGCACTTAGGTATTACCGAAGCTGGCGGCCAGCGTGCCGGCGCGGTTAAAAGTGCGGTGGGGCTTGGTATGCTTTTAGCTGAAGGTATTGGCGATACACTTCGTGTTTCGTTAGCGGCCGATCCAGTGGAAGAAATTAAAGTAGGCTTCGATATATTAAAGTCACTTCGCATTCGCTCTCGTGGTATAAACTTTATTGCGTGCCCCAGTTGTTCAAGACAAGAGTTCGACGTTATCGGCACCGTAAACGCGCTAGAGCAACGATTAGAAGATATTCTTACGCCAATGGACGTGTCTATCATCGGTTGTGTGGTTAACGGCCCAGGCGAAGCAGAAGTGTCTGACTTGGGCCTTACCGGGGCACGTAATATGAGTGGCCTATACGAAGACGGTAAGCGCGTAAAAGAGCGTCTTCCTAATGACGATTTGGTCGATAAGCTAGAAGCTAAAATTCGCGCTAAGGCATCTCGCATGAGTGAGCAAAATAAAATTCAGGTCTCGGTAAAAGACTAAGAGAGTTTTTGTTCATTGTTGTTTATTCCCAAAGCCCCTATAATGCGGGGCTTTTCACTATTTAGCAGTATGAGAATTTCACGTGGCTAAGACTATTCAGGCAATTCGAGGCATGAATGACTGCCTACCGGAGATTTCCGGTACATGGCAGAAGGTAGAATCTGTACTTCGTCAAGTGGTGGCGAGCTATGGATACCAGGAAATACGTACTCCCATCGTTGAAAGCACCGACTTATTCAAACGTTCTATCGGAGAAGTGACCGATATCGTTGAGAAAGAAATGTATACCTTCGAAGATAGAAATGGCGACAGTTTAACGCTGCGTCCAGAAGGTACGGCAAGTTGCGTGCGCGCGGGTAACGAACATGGTTTATTGTACAACCAGCAGCAACGCCTGTGGTACATGGGGCCCATGTTCAGACACGAACGCCCACAGAAAGGTCGCTATCGCCAGTTCCATCAGTTTGGTGTAGAAACCTACGGCATGGACGGCCCTGACATCGATTTAGAAGTTATTCTTCTTAGCGCACGTTTTTGGAAAGCGTTTGGTATCGAAAAGCATGTAAAGCTTCAAATAAATACGTTAGGTTCAAATGAAGCACGCGCTGCATATCGCGATACGCTGGTTGAATTCTTAAAAGCGCGTGCAGACCAGCTCGACGAAGATTCACTGCGTCGACTTGAAACAAATCCACTTCGTGTACTTGATTCAAAGAACCCTGACGTTCAGGCCGCTATAGCTGACGCGCCAGCGCTAATTGATCACCTAGATGAAGAATCTAAAGCTCACTTTGATACGCTGTGTTCGCGCTTAACCCAAGCAGGCATCGAGTTCGAAATAAATCCTCGCTTAGTACGCGGGTTAGATTATTACAACCGTACAGTGTTTGAGTGGGTAACAGACAGCCTGGGAGCCCAAGGTACAGTATGTGCTGGCGGTCGTTACGATGGCTTAGTAGAGCAACTAGGCGGTAAAGCTACACCTGCGGTTGGTTTTGCCATGGGTATTGAACGTTTGGTACTGTTGCTGACTACACTAACCGAAGAAGGTCAGGATACGAGCTTCGCCGACGTATATGTAACGGCGATGGGTGATGAAGCGCAGTCTTACGCTATTGAAGTGGCAGAACACCTTCGAAATACGCTTCCTAATACACGCATAATGATGCACTGTGGCGGCGGCAACTTTAAAAAACAACTAAAGCGTGCAGATAAAACAGGTGCACGTTTAGCGCTGCTTTTAGGTAATGACGAAATGCAGTCTCGCGAAGTCGGTGTTAAACCCCTACGCGACGGTCAAGAACAAATTACGGTCAGCTTTGATGCCTTATCTGATAAGGTTGCAGAAATGCTGAGCGCAAAATAAATAGAGGACATCATGGAACAGTTCGCAACAGAAGAACAACAAGTAGAAGCGATTAAGCGTTTTTGGAAAGAACACGGTACAGCTATTATCGTCGGCGCTGCGCTAGGTTTAGGCGGCCTATGGGGCTGGAGAGCGTATTCTGAAGCTCAAATTGAAAATAAAGAAGCTGCATCGGTTGCGTATCAAAATGCGGTAGAAACATTTGGTACCGAGGGAAGTGACGCAAAAGTTAAGGCCTTCATCGAAGAAAATAAAGATAGTGGTTATGCTAGCATTGCCAGTCTTCTTGCAGCTAAGCAAGCGGTAGAAGCAGGCGATTTAGACGCTGCTGCTTCGCATCTAAATAGCGTTGTTACCTTTGCTGAGAACGATGAAATGAAGGTGTTAGCGTCGCTTCGTTTATCTCGGGTGCAAATTGAAATGAACCAGCTTGATGCGGCGTTGTCTACGCTTAGCAATGTTATTAACGACGCATTTGCAGCAGAGGTTTCTGAACTAAAAGGCGATGTGTATCAAAAACAAGGCAAGTTTGACGATGCTCGTTTAGCTTATTCAAATGCGTTAGAAAAAAATGCCAACAATCCGCTTTTACAAATGAAGTTAGATAACCTGTCGGTTTCTGCTGCACAGTAAGCGATGCCCACTGGGCTGGTGTAAATAATAAAGAGGTACGCAATTTGTTTCACAACACGTGTGGCCGTAAAGGTCGATTTGCTCGCACGATAGGTATGGCATTGGCAGTGTCTATCACAATGTCTGGCTGCTCTACTATTTCAGACTGGTTTGCAGATGAAGAAGAACTAGAAATTCGTCGTTTAAAGCCGATTGAAGCTAAGTTTACTCCTGAATTAGTGTGGAACCGTGATATTGGTGATGGCGTTGACCATTATTTCTCACGTCTACGCCCTGTATACGCTTACGACAAGCTTTTTGCTGCTGATCGCCATGGCGCCGTTGTTGCGATGGAGCCAGAAACAGGAAAGGTGTTGTGGCAAAAAGACTTCGCACAGTTTCGCTCTGAAGGCATGTTGAGTTCGATAACCAAGCTATGGCAAAGTGGTGAAACAGCGCGTATTGGCGGTATTTCTGTTGCAGATAGACATGTATTCATAGGTACCGAAAATGGTTACATAGCGGCAATGGACGCAGAAACGGGTGAGCTTGTATGGGAAGCTACGGTACCTGGAGAAATTCTTGCGGCCCCAGCTGCCGATGAAGGGATCCTCGTGGTCAACACAGGCGCTGGAAGTTTGTTTGGTTTTAATACCCGAACTGGCGAGCAAATGTGGAGACACGAGGGCGATACGCCCCCATTAACGCTTCGCGGTATCTCAGGCCCCATTGCTTCAAACGGCGGCGCTATCGTGGGTACCCCGACCGGTAAAATTCAAGTAAACCTTATTGAAACCGGTGTGCTCGCGTGGGAAACAGTCATTGGAACGCCTTCTGGCGCGACAGAGCTTGAGCGTATTGTCGATATTGATACTACTCCAGTACTTTATGGCGGAACTATATACACCGTTTCTTATAACGGCACATTGGCCGCTGTAGAGCTTCGTTCAGGTCGGGTTATTTGGAAGCGTGAATACGCATCATTCCGCAATCTGAATATCGATGGCAACAGTATTTTTGTTGTAGACAATAACTCTAATGTTTATGCCCTTGATAGACGAAATGGCGTAGAGCTATGGTCTCAAGGACTGCTTAAACAGCGTTCGCTAACTGCAGCGACCCCGGTGGGCGAACATATTGTAGTGGGTGATAATTGGGGCTTCCTACACTGGATAGAACAAGAATCTGGTGAAGTAGTGGCTCGACTAGATGTGGGCGGCGACGATGAAGACGATGCTATTTTCGCAGCACCGCTGAATGTTGACGGTAATATTATTGCTGTAACAAGAAATGGCGAAGTAGTCTCGGTACGCGCGCCAAACTAGTACTTCATAATTTAATACATCCTTTTAAGGGCGTTTTAGGTGTGACCTAAAACGCCCTTTCTATTTATTATTCTATTCGTAGTTTTGCATGAATATCTTTACCGCGGTGCAGAACCACTATACCTGCGGTAACACGCTGCGATCAGGAACATTTTAATTCTCGCTGAGTGGGCAATTATCTATGCGGATTGGTATTAGATAGTGAACAAGGTATAATGCGCCCATTCTTAAAAGCCTCATCACATATTCTTAATCGTTAGAGAATAAACTTCCCAAACGTTGCTTGATTACATGGTGTGTGTGGCTTGTGCTTTTTTAGCTTTCATGACCCTTAGGATCTGATAAATGTTACCCGTTGTTGCTTTGGTTGGCCGCCCTAATGTTGGCAAATCAACCTTGTTTAATCGCCTTACTAATACCCGTGATGCACTTGTTGCAGATTACCCTGGGTTAACTCGCGACCGTAAATACGGTCAAGCGAAGTTTGAAAAGCGCCAGTTCATTGTTGTTGATACCGGCGGTATTACAGGTGATGAAGAAGGCATTGATGCCGAAATGGCGCAGCAGTCTTTATTGGCGATCGAAGAAGCCGATGTGGTTTTATTTTTGGTTGATGCAAGAGCAGGGATGCTGCCCGCCGACCAAGGTATTGCTGATCACCTCAGGCGCATAAACAAGAAAGTATTTGTTGTAGCCAACAAAGTTGACGGTATTGACGGCGATAGTGAAAGCGCAGAATTTTACTCTTTAGGTCTAGGCGAGATAAAGCAAATTGCAGCGGCACATGGCCGTGGCGTAAGCCAGTTACTGCAGGATGCTCTGAAACCACTAGAAGCCGACTTCCCAGACATGGAAATTGTCGACGAAGAGCCAGAGGAAGAAGAAGATGCCGAAGCTCAGCGTCAGCGTTTACAAGAGTTGCCTATTAAGCTAGCTATTGTCGGAAAGCCAAACGTAGGTAAATCAACACTAACAAACCGTATCTTAGGTGAAGAGCGAGTTGTTGTGTATGACATGCCGGGCACAACTCGTGACAGCGTTTATATCCCTATGGAAAGGGACGAACGTGAATACATCCTTATAGACACTGCAGGTGTAAGAAAGCGCAGAAAGATCAGTGAAGCCGTAGAGAAGTTTTCTATTGTAAAAACCCTTCAAGCGATTGAAGAAGCAAACGTGGTGTTATTAGTCATCGATGCCAGAGAAGGCATTACTGATCAAGATTTAAGCTTACTGGGTTTTGTTTTGAATTCTGGGCGCTCGCTAGTTGTGGCTGTAAACAAGTGGGATGGGCTAAGCACAGACGTGAAAGACGATATAAAGCGTGAAATGGACCGTCGCTTGGGCTTTGTCGACTTTGCGCGTATCCATTTTATTTCAGCGCTTCACGGTTCTGGTGTGGGTAACCTATTCGAATCTGTGCAAGAAGCTTATATGAGTGCGACCAAACGCATCAATACTGCTTTGCTTACTCAAATTATGGAAATGGCACAGGACGACCATCAGCCACCGCTTGTTCGCGGTCGTCGGGTGAAAATGAAGTATGCTCATGCCGGTGGCTATAACCCGCCTGTTATTGTTATTCACGGCAATCAGGTGGATGACCTGCCGAGCTCTTATAAACGTTTCTTAATGAACTATTTCAGAAGAGCGCTAGAGATTATGGGCACGCCTATTAAGATTGAATTCAGAGAGGGTAATAACCCGTTTGAAGGTAAAAAAGCTAATCTGACCTTGGCGCAGCAGCGCAAACGTCGCCGTATGATGTCTTACTACAAAGACAAAAAGTAAGCTTCAGAAGCATCTTAAATACTTAGGCGCTATTTCTCGTTCAGTTGAAGTAGCGCCTTTATTCTTCCTCTTCCTCTCACTATCGTTGAGTCATAATTACAACTTAGTTGTAGACTTTACGCTCTCTTTAACGTTTCAACGTCTCACTTCTTCTGGCATAACAACGCTTTGCCCCTTTGAAAATAAAGCATTCTTTAACTGGTAAGTGTTGGAGCCATTTTTGCAACCTAATGCAATTCGATTTAGGGAAAACGCATCGTAGTTAATTGTATTTGGACGTTATTTTGTCAGTAGAAAAGTTATTTAAAAGCACCTCACCACTTCAAAAAAATCAAATATACAACTGGTTTGACAGATACAAACCTCAGGAACAGCAAAAAGTCTATATCCTTAGTAGTGAATTCGAAAAAAGACCAAAACGAAATTTATCGTTTACGAAACGTAATAAAGTGAAAAAAGCCTAGCGCTGACCTTCCAAAAGCAGGGTGCGAACCTTTTTCATCATTTCAGACTCTTGTGGTACTTCAACCTTAACGATCAACTGGTTGACAATAGTGTCTGAAAAATCAGGAGGGAAAGTGGTAGACACTTTAACTATCTTGTCCTGTTGTCTAAATACATAGGTTGTTGCGAAAATTGTTGGCGATGTTTCTGAATTTGCACTTAAACCTAGCCTCCACCCAGAAAGTTTATCGTTCACTGTATAGGGAGAGGCAGGACTGACTTGAGATAAAATTAAGTGCTGTAACTCTGCTGTAGCCGATGCTTTCTTAAAGTCGCTTTCTAATTCCTGTGGCAAAAGTTCGCTTTCATCTGAAGAAAGCTGCGCCAAAAATGGGTAGACGGTAACGTCGACCAAAGCGTCTTCGAAGTTTGAATGTATATAACGAGTGATTGCACCACTAAAAGGGTCCGAGTAAAGCTGGGTGTCTAGTTTAGTAAACTCGCCGACGGCATCTGGAACCTTGAGTGCTAAGTTGTAATTACTTGCTTCAAGGGCAGCAAACAAGAACTCGCTGGTGAAAATTTGTTTATGCTTTACGTGTTCAAGCCAGCGAGATACCAGTAAACGTACAACATTTTCGGTGCTTTGCTTTTCAATAACATTGCTATTACTGGTTTCTATACCGCTATCAAATGCTGAAGAATCAATTTCAATGCCCCGCCACTGTAGCGTAAATTCCGCGAATTGCTTCGCATTTTGCTTGTGCACATTGGGCGCAGCACCCACGTTAGCAATAAGCAGTTCGTAGTCGTTTCCCTCAGCGTAGGGTAAGAGGTTGTTAAATTTTCCGGTTTCACTGAGTTCTTTGATGAAATTTTCTGGAGAAATAGCATCTTCTTGGCATAAAGTGTTGTCGCTTACGAAATCAGGTTCGAGGTTATATGTTTCTCGCTGTTCAATACAGGCCTCAAGTAAATCTTCGCTTGGGTAGGTAGAGAAAACAGCAACGCTTTGGTCCACTGAAGACGCCCATGCGTGATTAGAAAAATCGACTATCAACAATAAGCAAAGGGGCAGCATAGGTACTGGCTTGGCGAAACTCTGAAGCAGTTTGCAAAACAAGACTCTGGCCCGCAGCTGCAAAGAATAAAATATGATGTTTTTTGCACTAACGGGCATAATATTAAAAGCCATCTATTGCCGCTGAATTTTCGTCACTGTACTGGTTATTTCACCGTCAGTCACTCGTGTTTTTATCTCATCACCTATTTCAACTTTTTCCACGCTATTCACCGCTGCTTTTTCGGTAAGCGTGATGCTGTAACCTCGGGCAAGTGTTGAAAGAGGGCTTACGGATTGTAAGAGGCCTACTTTACTGCCAAGTTCACTTTTCTTACCTTTAATAAGTGCATTTATACCTGAAATAAGCTTGGTATTCGCATAGTTAAGTTTATCTTTTGCTCGCGCTACACTTGCCGACGGTGATTGATGGTTTAATCTAGATGCTAGCGTATGCAGTTGCTTCTCTGCTTTTGCTAAATCACTTTGCATTTTATGGGTCATGCGTAGCTGTAGCCGGTCTAACGTTTGCCACTGCGACTGTATACGACTTTGTGGGTGCAACGCATTTAAACGTTGTTTCTTTAAAGTGAGCTGCTGCTTATTAGTTTGAATATACTGATGTACTGCTCGTGCTAAGCGTTGTTTTTGCTGATGCAACGTTTGGTAAAGAGCAGTAGAGTCCTGACTTAAGATTTCTGCGGCTGCAGATGGGGTAGGGGCGCGAACATCAGCGACGAAGTCGCTTATTGTGAAATCTACTTCATGACCCACGGCGCTAACGATGGGTAGGGAACTTGCGGCAACTTCCCTTGCTAGGCTCTCATCATTAAAACACCATAAGTCTTCTAATGAACCACCGCCGCGCGTAAGTAATAGCACATCGACTTCAGCGCGTCTGTTAGCCGTACTCAATGCATTGATTAATTGTTGAGGAGCAGTCTCGCCTTGAACCATTGACGGATACACGATGACTTCAGTTTGCGGACTCCTGCGTTTTAATACACTTAATACATCGTGAAGTGCTGCACCGCTTGATGAGGTTATTACGCCAATGCGATTAATACGTTCAGGCAGAGGACGTTTGTTATTGGCGTCGAACAAGCCTTCATTATGAAGTTTGAACTTCAGCGCTTCAAACGCTTGCTTAAGTGCACCTTCTCCATCGCTTTCCATATGCTCAACGACGAGTTGATAGTCGCCGCGTGCTTCGTAAAGCCCTACCGACGCCCGCACTAAAATTTTATCGCCTTCTTTCGGGCGAATGCGAACGTTTCGGTTTGAACCTTTGAACATGGCCGCGCGGACTTGGGCTTTGTTGTCTTTCAGCGTGAAGTACCAATGCCCTGATGCGGCTGCCACAAAGTTGGATATTTCGGCAGATAGCCAAATAAGGCCAATTTCGCCCTCCAACACGGTTCTGGCTAAGCGATTCAGCTTGGTGACTGTTAAAATTTGTCGAGACGTAGATGGCGAATTTGTAAACATAAAAAAAATCACTAGGTTTAATACATTTAGAGTTTACCTGAAAACTAAAAAACACTACAATTGCGCCGCAATTAACCCTCAACTGAATAGGTGTTGTTGCATGCTACGTATCATCCAAGAAGCCCTGACGTTCGACGATGTGTTGCTGGTTCCCGGCCACTCGACCGTCCTCCCTCATACAGCCAACCTACAAACCCGTCTAACCCGTGGAGTAACGTTAAATATTCCAATGGTGTCTGCTGCCATGGACACGGTTTCTGAAGCCCGTCTAGCCATTGCGCTAGCTCAAGAGGGTGGTATTGGTTTCATTCATAAGAACATGAAGCCCGAAGAGCAAGCCAAACACGTACGTGAAGTTAAGAAATACGAAAGTGGTGTGGTATCTGACCCGGTAACGGTAGAAGAGAACGCGACCATTGGTGAAGTTATCGCGCTTTCTAAGCGTCTAGGCTACTCTGGTTTCCCGGTAACTGACAAAGACAATAACCTAATTGGTATTGTGACAGGCCGTGACCTTCGCTTTGAAAAGCGCTTAAATCTTCCTATTAGTAACGTGATGACCAAAAAGGATGATCTGGTTACCGTTAAAGAAGGTGCAAGCTCTGACGTAGTGCTAGATTTAATGCACGAACACCGCATTGAAAAAATTCTTGTTGTAGACGATGCGTTCAAGCTTACAGGTCTTATCACCGTTAAAGACTTCCAAAAAGCAGAAAACAAGCCTAATGCGTGTAAAGACTCACTAGGTCGTCTTCGCGTAGGAGCGGCGGTAAGCGTTGGTGCTGGTACTGATGAGCGTATCGCCTTACTTGTTGATGCAGGTGTAGATGTTCTACTAATCGATACTTCTCACGGTCATTCGCAAGGCGTTATTGACCGCGTTAAGAAAGTACGTGCAGACTATCCAGATGTACAAATTATTGCGGGTAACGTTGCGACGGGCGATGGCGCGAAAGCACTTGCCGATGCCGGCGTAGATGCTGTTAAAGTGGGAATTGGGCCTGGTTCAATTTGTACTACCCGTATCGTAACCGGTTGCGGTGTGCCTCAAATTACTGCGGTATCAGATGCAGTAGAAGCGCTTAAAGATACTGACATTCCAGTAATCGCTGACGGCGGTATTCGTTTTTCGGGTGACATTGCTAAGGCGTTGGCTGCTGGCGCAAGCTGCGTAATGGTTGGCAGCATGCTAGCAGGTACTGAAGAAGCGCCAGGGGAAGTAGAACTTTTCCAAGGCCGTTATTACAAGTCATATCGCGGTATGGGTTCACTAGGCGCTATGGATCAAAGCCACGGTTCGTCAGACCGTTACTTCCAAGATTCTGATAACGCTGAGAAATTAGTACCAGAAGGTATTGAAGGCCGCGTAGCGTACAAAGGTCCAATTGCTAATATTATCCATCAGCAAATGGGCGGCTTGCGCTCAGCCATGGGCTTAACGGGCTGCGCAACGATTGAAGAGCTAAATACCAAGGCACAATTTGTGCGCGTAACTTCAGCCGGAATGGGCGAGAGCCACGTGCACGATGTAAGCATTACCAAAGAAGCGCCAAATTACCGTTTAGGTTAAGGCGACCGACGACTGCGAGGCTGGTACTACACCAGCCTTTGTTCTTTTATTTAACGGGTAAAAATAAAACATGACCACAAATATCCACGACCAACGCATACTTATTTTGGATTTTGGCTCGCAATACACGCAGTTGATAGCACGTCGTGTTCGCGAAATCGGCGTTTACTGCGAGCTTTGGGCTTGGGATGTGACCGAAGAGCAAATCCGCGAATTTAATCCTCAAGGAATTATCTTGTCTGGTGGCCCAGAGTCAGTAACAGAAGAAGGCTCACCGCGAGCACCTGAGTATGTGTTTGAAGCCGGCGTGCCCGTGCTAGGCGTGTGCTATGGCATGCAAACTATGGCGCACCAGTTAGGCGGTGGCGTACTGGGCTCAGACAAGCGTGAATTTGGTTATGCGCAAGTAGAAGTGATTAAGCCAAGCCCGCTGCTGGATAAAATTGAAGATGCGATAGGTGATAACGGCGCGGCGCTGCTTGATGTATGGATGAGCCACGGCGATAAAGTAGCAGCTATTCCTGAAGGCTTTGAAACCATTGCGCAAACGGCTTCATGTCCGCATGCGGCAATGTATAACGAAGAAAAGCAATTCTACGGCGTACAATTCCACCCAGAAGTGACTCACACACGCCAAGGTATGCGTTTACTTACTCACTTTGTAATGGATGTTTGTAAGTGTGAAAAGCTGTGGACGGCTGGCGCAATTATTGACGATGCTATTGAGCGTATTAAAGAAAAAGTAGGTGACGAGCGCGTCATATTAGGTTTATCGGGAGGTGTAGACTCTTCAGTAACGGCTATGTTACTTCACCGTGCTATTGGCAGAAACCTTACCTGTGTATTTGTAGATAACGGATTGCTGCGCCTTAATGAAGCCGATCAGGTGATGGAAATGTTTGGTGACCACTTTGGTTTAAACATTATCCGTGTCGACGCTGAAGGCCGTTTCCTTGACCGCTTGAAAGGCATTGAAGATCCTGAGCTTAAGCGTAAAGCTATCGGTAACGAATTTGTTCGTGTATTCGATGAGGAAGCGAGCAAATTAGAGAACGCTAAATGGCTAGCACAGGGTACTATCTACCCAGACGTGATTGAGTCAGCGGGTTCAGCAACTGGTAAGGCGCACGTAATTAAGTCGCACCACAACGTGGGCGGTCTTCCTGAAGATATGGAACTGGGTCTTGTTGAGCCACTGCGTGAACTATTTAAAGATGAAGTCCGCAAAATAGGCCTTGAGTTAGGTTTACCATACGACATGCTTTACCGCCACCCGTTCCCTGGACCGGGTCTAGGTGTTCGTGTACTTGGTGAAATTAAGAAAGAATATTGCGACCTACTACGTCGCGCTGACGCTATCTTTATTGAAGAGCTATATGCAGCTGATTTGTACCAAAAAGTAAGCCAAGCGTTTACCGTATTCCTTCCAGTGCGCTCGGTTGGCGTAATGGGTGATGCGCGTAAATACGATTGGGTGGTAAGCCTTCGCGCAGTAGAGACCATCGACTTTATGACAGCTCACTGGGCTCACTTGCCATATGATTTCCTAGGTAAAGTGTCGAATCGCATTATCAATGAAATCGACGGCATTAGCCGTGTGGTTTACGACATCTCTGGTAAGCCACCTGCTACGATTGAGTGGGAATAATCGGGTGTAAATATACCAAAATGAAAAAAAAAGAGCTTTCGGGCTCTTTTTTTGTATTTACCTCAAAAAGAATAAGTTAATAAGCAACCTGTCAGCACTGCGTATATTTTTATATATATTGATATGTTGCCTTATACCTAACTTGTAACCATACCGTCATAAAACTATCATTTAATGGCGACGTCCTCCTTCAAAATTATACTAAAGGTTAAGCCGTGTTCAATTACACAAGCATCAGTCGTTTGGTGATGACGCCCGTTCTCGCCAGTCTTTTCATTCTTGTATTACTCAATGGTGCTTCAATTTTGAAATCATTTTCTTTGCTTAGCGCATTTGATGAGCTAGAGAATACGCTGGTTCAAGCTGAGCGAGACGTCAATACAACGCTTAGTACGTTCAAGACACAAGTTCAAGAGTGGAAGAATGTCTTGCTACGCGGACATAAAAAAGAAGATAGAGAAAAATACTGGGAACGATTCAAGCAGCGTGAAGCTGATATAACTCGTCAATTTGACCTGATGCTATCGGGTAATGTGATAAGTGATAGCGTGAAGTCTGATATCAGGCAATTTAAAAAAGCGCATGCCGTGATGGCCGAAAAATATCGAGAAGGTTACAACGCGTTTATTACCTCAGGGTTTGACCCTAAAGTTGGCGATAGCTTTGTGCGCGGTATTGATAGAGAGCCCGCTAAGCTTTTATCAAGCATAGCATCGGAAATTGAAGCAGATTCAGCCAATGCAATAGCTGAGCTTAAAGCCAATACCCGCAGTATGCTTTGGATCATATTATTGGCCGCTGTTGCGCTGTCTGGGCTTTCAGTTGTGTACGTTGTTGCTCGCCTGCGTTCTCAAGTTATCAAGCCAACGAAGGCTGTTGCTGCGTGTATATCGAACTTAGCTAATAGCCGCTATGACTATGCATTAACTTATACAAGTGAGCACGAACTAGGTATGTTGGCCGATTCCGCCCGCGCGTTGCAATACAAGCTGAAAGATTCGGTTGCGCAGCTTCAACAGGCGGAACGAGAAATGGAAAAAGCCTTCGGTACACTCGGTAACGTCAGCCAATCCATTATGGAAGGCGCCAATGGCCAGCGTGATGCGTCGCGTTCGCTTGATAGCAGCACAGATAAACTGAAAGAGATTGTACAGAATTTAGTGGCTATTACTGACCAAGTTGCTGTAGCTACCAATAATTCTGAAAAGAACGTAGCAAGCTGTTACGCCACATTTGAAAGTGCTAACGCAGGCTTTAAACAGCTAGCTAAAACGGTAACCGAATCCAGTAATATTGTTTCTGAACTTCAAAGTCGAAGCACGAATATCCTTAAAGTGGTGAACGTCATTAATGAAATTGCCGACCAAACTAATTTGTTAGCACTTAACGCAGCAATTGAAGCTGCAAGGGCAGGTGAGCACGGGCGAGGGTTTGCGGTAGTAGCGGATGAAGTTCGGGCACTTGCAGCTAAAACGCAACAATCGACTAAAGAAATTAACGATATTTTGAGCAGCTTTGAGGCGGAGGCAAAAGGTGCGGTAGCGGCCATGTCATCGGGCAAGCAGTTATCTGATAACAACGCGGCAGAGGCCGCTACGGCACTTGAAACCCTCAATAATGTAGTGAGAGATATTCAAGAAACCGCGAGCGTAGTGGTGGCGCTTAACGAAGCGGCAGATGAGCAAGAAGCGGTGCTACAGCAGGTGGAAGCAATTATAAGCAACGTAGTGACATCGTCAGAAAAATATCATCAGCTTGCGCAGCGTGATGACATGTCTCGCTCAATGAAAAGTATGTCAGAAAACGTGGAAAAGGTGGTGAACAGTTTGACCCGCTAACTGTGCTTTGTCAGTATTAACCGCAGATGTGGAACTAAAATGTTTTGGAGTAAGCGTCAAGGTGGCTTTTAAAACCATGCCGCTTATTCCTTGTTCCATGAGCCATATATTGAATAAGTTGCACTAAAAATAATGACCACGCCACTCGTTTTTCACCCCATATATAGCCAGTTAGACCTTCCCGAACGACACCGCTTTCCCATCGAAAAATATGTGGGTATTCGCGACGAGCTGGTAAGGCGTGGAGTTGATAAAGCGCGTTTTATTACCCCGTCACCCGTTGATTTATCTGTTCTTACGGCCTATTACGACTCAAGCTATGTCGATGCGCTTACTACTGGCGCATTAGATAAAAAAGCTATGCGTCGTATAGGCTTTCCTTGGTCGCAGCAATTAATTGAACGTACCCGAACCGCCGTCGCAGGTACTTGTTTAACGGCAAACCTTGCATTAGAGCATGGCAAAGCCTTGAATTTAACTGGGGGGTATCATCACGCGTTCGCGGACTTTGGTTCTGGCTTTTGTCTTTTCAATGATTTGTATTTAGCGGCAAAAACCATGCAGCAAACATCATCTATTGATAATGTGCTCATTATCGATTTGGATGTGCACCAAGGAGACGGCACAGCCAAGCTTGCTGAAGATGATCGCGATATCTTTACCTTATCCATTCATGGTGAAAAAAACTTTCCATACAGAAAGCAGCATTCGGATATTGATATTGGGCTTGCCAAGGGGACGGAAGATGACGAGTATTTGTCTACGCTTGAAGAGGCGCTTACATTAGCTAATAGGCAGTTTCAACCCGATGCCATTATCTATGACGCGGGTGTGGATGTTCATGTGAACGACGATTTAGGGCATTTACATATATCCACCCAAGGTGTTTATGAAAGGGACAAGACTGTATTTGCTTTTGCTGACCGTTTAGGTGTGCCAATTGCGGCGGTCATTGGGGGAGGATATCAAAGAGATATTGCTGCGCTGGTAGATGTGCATATTCAGCTTTATCGTGCTGCGGGTGTAATTGACTAGCTGCTGCGAGTATCTATTGAACGATAAAAAGCGCGCTCAAAACGCGTCGATAAAAAACAAATCGTTTTGAGGGCGCTTCGTAATTAAGCGTACTTATCTGTTTTACAAAAAGTGCAGCTGAAAACCAATACCGATGCGTTCTTGTGAACGGTTGTAGTCGATAAGAGAGTCGCCATAGCCATTGAAATACTGCAGCAGTAACTCATAGCGGTCAGATATCGGGTAGGTGAAATCTAGCTGAATACTGCCCTTGTTTTCGTCAAAATCCAGGTTGTTTCTCAGCAGCGCAAGCACTTTAAAAGCACCAATTTTTCTGCCGTAACCAAATTCCATTCTGCCGTAGTAGTCTTGAATGTCTGGGTTATCGTCTCCCGTTGGATCAAGCGGGTCTGCTTTTTCGTCTTCAGGAATACGATACCAAGTCTTAAAGTAATAAATATCGTCGTTGTCGCTGAACACTATTGACGCGAAAAGGCGGTTCCAACTGCGTGAGCGCAGACCACTTTGGCCGTTCGACATATGATTGAAACCGACTTGGAAGGTATTAAATTTGTAGCCAAGTACCGAATAATCTGCGGTTTCTTGCCAGAAAACTTCTGGCTCGTAATTGGTCTCGCGAAAGGGCTTTGACGCTTCACTATTATAAAGCTGCCAGAAAGAGGTTACCGTAAAGCCGAAGTACAAGCCGTCAAAGCCAGTATCTTCCATGTACAGGGGGAGCTTAGCGCTCACTTGAAACTTAGCTTCTTTATTATCTACGTTTTCTTCTGTTAACTCTTCATTGCCGAAAGTGTTAGGGTTAGAAACGTAAGTAATAGGAAGTAAATAATTTTGTCTATGCTGAGTAATAGCAAAAACGTTGTCTAGTGCTTCTTTATCACCTTCCAGGCGTTCATCTAGCGCGCTCTCTGTGGTTGTGTCACGTTTGATGATATCTATAACCTCAATACCACTTTCTTCTTGAGACCGCTGCTCATCTGCCTTTTCAACAACGCTTTCCTGTTCGCTGTTCTCGATAGGTGATGTTTGTTCGCTTACCACTTCTTGTGATTCTTGAGCGCATACTGACGTGCAAGCAGCAAACGCTGCCAATATTATTAAAGGCTTTAACACAGACACCTTAAATTCTCCGTTACAAGGGGTTGTTATATTTTATTGAAGTCCAACGTTTGGCCTTCTGAAGACGCAAATACATGTAAAGTAGACGCTGCCACTGTGACGTATTCATTACAATGTTTCACGACATCATCTATAGCGTCATCTGTGCGTTCTGGATCATGACTGTATAAAGCTAATTGCTTAACATGACTTGCCATAGCGAGTTTGACCGCTTCTTCAGCAACGGAATGACCCCACCCGTTTTTAGCAGGCATGTCTGTTAACATGTACTGTGCATCATGAATAAGCAAGTCTGCGCCGTTAGCAAACTTCGCAAAATCTAGAAAATCTGTTTCTTTTTTATAAGGAGGGTAGAGTTCGTTATCGGTAATATAAGCAACTTTGGCACCGTCGGCTTCAATACAATAGGCGCTACCGCTGCCTGGGTGGTTCATGGCCAAGCGGGTGATAGTCGCACTTCCAATGGTAAATGTATTTTCTGTTGCAGGATACTCAATAAGGCTTATGGAAGACTTTAACGCGTTTTTCGGAACAGGGAATAATGACCCTTCCATTTGTTTTAAAATTTGATCTGGTTCGTTGAGCTGAGTAAGACCTGGATAAATGTTTATTTCACGTGATTCTTGGTAAATAGGTGCGAAAAAAGGAAAACCTTGAATATGGTCCCAATGGTTGTGACTTAATAAAAGGTGGATTGGCGTTGTCTTTTTAATTAAGCGGTCGCCAAGTAAGCGAATACCAGTACCTGAGTCGAGAATGATATCAGTACCGTCCTCGAGCTCAATGTGAACGCATGCGGTGTTACCACCATAACGAACGTAAGCTGCCCCCGGAGTGGGTATTGACCCTCTTACGCCATAAAAAGTTAACCGCATACGCCCTCATCTACTTATCTAATGAGCAAGTTCAGGTTTTAGAGAGCGGCTACAAAGTCTTTTGCTGCGCTAAGGTCTAATAACTGTTTCTCGCCAGTACGTCTATTCTTATATTCAACCTGTTGATTATCCAGGTTTCTTTCACCAATAACAATGCTGTGAGGTATGCCAATTAATTCCATATCATTGAACATAACACCCGGGCGCTCTTTTCTGTCATCAAATAACACTTCTACGCCTAGTGCAATAAGCTCTTCGTATAGCGCTTCTGCAGCTTCTTTTATACGATGAGATTTATGCATATTCATTGGTATTAATGCAATTTTAAACGGCGCAATAGGATCTGGCCACTTTATGCCGAATTTATCGTGATTTTGTTCGATAGCAGCAGCAACAATGCGCGATACACCAATGCCGTAACAGCCCATGGTCAGCGTTTGATGCTTACCTGATTCACTTAGCACACCGCAGTTCATGGCTTCTGAATACTTGCTGCCAAGTTGGAAAATATGACCCACTTCGATACCGCGCTTAATATCAAGTGTGCCTTTACCGTCTGGAGCCGCATCGCCAGCGACGACATTGCGAATATCTACACCAGTAATATCATCAGACCAATTTACGTTGATGTTCATTTTACCGCCAGCGCCAGCGCCTGTTGTAAAATCTGCTAGCGCTACAGCACTTGCATCCACGTAAGCTGGGATTGGAAGGTTAGTTGCGTCTGCAAAATAGGGTACTACACCAAGCACTTCTTTCGCTTTGTCGAATGACGCTTCAACCAGCGGGGTAGCAACACCTTCAATTTTCTCTGCTTTAATATCATTTAATTCGTGGTCAGCGCGCAGCACTAATGCAACCCAGTTGTCTGCTTGTACTTCTTCGCCTTTGTCATCTGTTGCGTTCGCCGCTTTTACCACAACAACTTTTACTGTATTGGTTATATCGGCATCGATACTTTTAAGTATTTTTTCGAAATCTTTGCCTTTTGCATCTTTCGTTTCTACAGAGGCACCGGTAGCTTGTGCTTTTTCTGGTGCCACAGCGGCGGCCATTTCAACGTTAGCCGCGTAGTCGCTGCCTGATGAGAATGCAATGGCGTCTTCACCAGAGTCAGCTAGCACGTGAAACTCATGAGAATGATTACCACCAATTGAGCCTGAATCGGCTATTACTGCTCTGTAATCAAGACCCATACGAGAGAAAATGTTGCAGTAAGCGTCATACATTTGCTGGTAAGTCTCTTCCAGGCAGCTTTCTTCTAAGTGAAAGCTATATGCATCTTTCATCGTAAACTCACGACCACGCATAATGCCGAAACGCGGGCGAACTTCGTCGCGGAATTTTGTCTGGATTTGATACAGGTTTAGTGGAAGTTGCTTGTAGCTGCTTATTTCATTGCGTACAAGGGCTGTAACCACTTCTTCGTGAGTTG
This sequence comes from Alteromonas macleodii, assembly GCF_903772925.1. NCBI lineage: Bacteria > Pseudomonadati > Pseudomonadota > Gammaproteobacteria > Alteromonadales > Alteromonadaceae > Alteromonas > Alteromonas fortis. The sequence goes on along the minus strand of NZ_LR812090.1, from coordinate 3,126,526 downwards.
GGCCTAATACAAAGTCGCGCTGGTGACGGTCTTTAACGCGAAGCAGTTCTGGGCCGTATTCTTCCCAGCGTCCTGACTCTTCCCATAGATCGGCAGGCTGAACAACGGGCATAAGCACTTCAATCGCGCCTGCTTTGTTCATTTCTTCACGAACAATATTGGCTACTTTATTAAGTACACGAAGACCTGACGGCAGCCACGTGTAAAGACCTGAGGCAAGCTTTCTGATCATACCAGCTCTCAGCATAAGCTGGTGGCTGATAACCTCTGCATCGGCAGGTGTTTCTTTCTGCGTGGCAAGCAAATATTGACTAGTGCGCATGTAAAGCAGGTATCCTGTTTTCAATGTATTTATGACTGTGGGTGTGCTGGCCTTCTGCGATAAGTTGTACACATTATGCAATTTATGGAATTGTTGCTAAATGCTTTAACCAAAGAATGAGCATCACACGTTTGGCGGTATTCTAATTAACTGTGAGCCATTTCGCCACAGACTGTTTACACTAAAAGTGCAATTAACCTAAATGAATAAGCTCAGTTACCCATACCACACTATTTTTCACCTTAAAGCCTACATCAACATCGTATAGGGTAACGCGATAGGTTTTCTCGTCGTTATCTAGCTTTTGTTTATAAGCTGGGCGAGGGTCTTGCGCCAGTACCGCCTTAACTAAAGAGGTAAAGTCGCTGTACTTTTTGTCTATTTCAGAAAGCGTTGGCTTAAGCGTATCTAAAAATTTCACATGGCGTTGGGGAATGGGGCTAATGTCGTCAAGCTTGTCGCTTGCGTGTTGGACACTATCTGCGTAACCAATATAAGGTTTGATATCGATAAGCGGCGTACCGTCTACTAAATCTACACCTTCTACCAGCAAGTGCGCTTTACCCTTATCGTGTACTAGCCCATTGTTTTTCACGACAGACATACCAATACTGTTCGGCCGATGTGTACTGCGAGTGGCTAAAACACCCATAGTGGCATTGCCGCCCAACCGAGGTGCCTTTACTGTATTTTTCCAACCGCGCTCAATGTTTTGATGAAAAATAAAAAGTAGCCACAGGTGACTATAACTTTCTATCCCTTTTAGCATGTGGATATCGTTAAACCCTTCTTCGAACGTTATTATCCCATGAGCTTTTGCTAAGTTAGGTTGCCTTGGGATGGCAAACTTTTGCTTGAAAGGCGTAGCGATACTCGCGATTGTCGATACGGTAAATGAAGTTGGCGTAGTCACGGGTCTGCTTCAACCTAATTAAAAATAATGTTTGCTGTCATATTACTCTCATACTTAACAGGTAATGTAACAGTGCAAGTGAAAACTTGAACCAGATAAAGTATTTTTTCGGTTCACGAATGAAATATTTATTTGGGTTCCCGGGAGTAATCCAACATTTTCAGCCTGCTCAGTTATTGCACTAGAACTTTTTCTGGTATCAGTTTATAAAACTTGTGTACTTAGCAAAGCAATTAAAACGCTCGTGTTTTACTGCGCAGGCTTATCTTTTTTTATTGCTTCTAATGCGTTCTCAAAATAAGGGCAGCCAAGTGCCTGCGCCTTTTCAATGTTATGGCTGAATATCTTTTCCGCGTCCTCTTCTTTCTTCATATAGCGAGTAATGTGAGCTTCGCGAATTAAATGCAAGAGCGGGTAGGGGGAACGATTCGTGTAGTTTTCAGCATCGTTAAAATCGCTACCGTCAAACACATAGTCAGGGTGAAAACTCGCGAGTTGATAGGTGCCACTGTATCCCCAGTCATGCAACATATTATCGCCAATAGCTAGCACATCAAGGTACTCTTCAAAATCAGCAAGGCTCGGATTTGTCAGGGCAATTAGTGTGGTAGCGGTGCTCTCATTCTCTTCCAAATGGCGAAGTTCGTCGTACAGAGATTGAATAACGTCCCCCGCATCTCCTGCTATTACTTTACAACGAATTTGATTTGGCGTTCTTACATAGCGCGCAAAGGGGCAAAAATTGTGTTTTATCACAATATCATCAACCCACTTAAGCGTTGCATCAATTACGTGTTGTTCGCACAACGGAGATGTTGGTTCTGCCATAGAGAAGTTTTTCAATTTAGGTCAGTATTCAAAAAGAGGGGAGTATAAAGCAAAAAGGCAGAAATTTAATTTCTGCCTTTAAAATTTGTTTAAGCCTTAGTGCTTTAAGAATGAAACTTAACGTACGCCTCAAGCGTGTTTTCTATCAAACTTGCCACTGTCATAGGACCAACACCGCCAGGTACAGGTGTTATCCAGCCTGCACGCTCTTTGGCTTTTTCAAAATCAACATCGCCTATTAATGAGCCATCATTAAGACGGTTAATGCCCACATCAATCACAATCGCCCCAGGCTTAACCCAGTCGCCAGGTATAAAGTTAGGCTTACCGACAGCTACAACAAGTAAGTCTGCACGCTGAACGTGGCTTTTAAGGTCTTGGGTAAACTTGTGGCAGGTAGTAACAGTACAACCGGCTAACAATAATTCAAGACTCATAGGGCGGCCCACAATATTCGACGCACCGACAATAACCGCATCTAAACCCTTAACAGGGCGTTTAGTAGACTCGATCATGGTCATGATGCCCTTAGGTGTACATGGTCGTAAAGCGGGAATACGTTGAGCAAGGCGACCGATGTTATAGGGATGGAAGCCATCGACATCTTTATGCGGGTGAATACGCTCTAACACTTTCTCTGCGTTGAGACCGGCAGGTAGTGGTAGTTGAACCAAAATGCCGTCTATCTCTTTATCTTCGTTTAGCTCGTCCACTAAGTTAAGTAAGGTTTCTTCCGTAGTGTCGGAAGGTAGATCGAAAGAGCGAGAAACGAAACCTACTTCTTCACAGGCTTTACGCTTATTTGAAACGTAAACTTGAGAAGCGGCATCACTGCCTACAAGGACAACGGCAAGACCTGGCTGTCTTTTACCTGCCTGAGTAAGTGATTCAACATAGGATGTTACGTGTTGGCGAACTTGCTTGGCAATTAATTTGCCGTCAATAAGATGGGCGGTCATAGTCTTGTACGATTCTTATATGGTTGGGTGGTCAACAAGTGCCCTATATTGTTTCATAAAATAGGGGGAATACTCTAGCAATTATTAGATAGTAGTTATCGGTCGTAACCGAACCTCTAATAAGTTGAACTTAACCGAATAGTGCGTGTAACTGAGTAACCGCTCAACATAAAGGAAATAACGAGAGACCAACAACGTCAAAAAGTAGTTTACGTGATAATAAACAAAGCCCTTTTCTTTAAGCTAGGTTGCCCGGTCCAGGTTGAGCCAATAACTTTTCTTGCAATAGCAATATGGCAAACCCGTTTACGGGTTACTACGCGTAATTAAAAGCCGTGAAATATAGGCAGAATTGTACAAAAAAACATGATAATGAGTGCTTTGTGAGCGGTTGGTGATTTTATTTAAAAAAGTGTTTGACGAGGTGGGGGGATGTCAGTAATATTCGCACCCCGTAACGGCACAGAGGCTTACGCATCTTGGTCGATACGACAGTCGGTGAGTGGCGCAGCTTGGTAGCGCACTTGTTTTGGGTACAAGGGGTCGCAGGTTCAAATCCTGTCTCACCGACCACTTTTGCAGCGAAGATTCGCCAAGCGCCCGTAGCTCAGCTGGATAGAGCAACGGCCTTCTAAGCCGTGGGTCGCAGGTTCGAATCCTGCCGGGCGCGCCATGCGAGTCAGGTAGGTCCTGATAGCAAGGCTGAATTTTTATATCTACACTGCTAGTATAAAGCTTGTAGATTGTGCAACACACCCTATGGTGGGCGTAGCTCAGTTGGTAGAGCCCCGGATTGTGATTCCGGTTGTCGTGGGTTCAAGTCCCATCGTCCACCCCACTTCTTGCGGAAGTGGTGGAATTGGTAGACACGCTGGATTTAGGTTCCAGTGCTTCACGGCGTGAGAG